>NZ_JBIAGU010000025.1:9901-140146 GCF_042869935.1 Kitasatospora sp. NPDC006697 | reverse complement strand
CATGCGCGTCCGCAACTTCGCCTTCGCCGCCCTGGCCGTCACCGCCGCCCTCTCGCTCAGCGCCTGCAACGACGACATGGACACCGCGCAGGGCACCCCCGGCGCCACCGCAACGACATCCACCGGCGGCTCGGCTTCGAACGGACCGGGCCAGGCCGGCGCGGCCGCAAAGACCGCCAAGTGCCGCACCACGGACCTGACCATCACCGCCGCGGACCGCACCATCACCGGCGACGCCGACAACACCGTCGCGGTCGAACTGAAGAACCACAGCACCAAGGACTGCACGCTCACCGGATACGCCGGCGTCGACCTGAAGACCGCCTCGAACCCGCTGTCCGCACGACGCTCCGGCGAACCGGCCACCACCACCGTCCTGGCACCTGGCAAGTCCACCTACTTCGACATCAGCTACCCACCCAACAACACCGGCGGGTCCGGCCTGCGCATCACCGGCCTGATCATCACCCCGCCCGACGAGACCCACCCGGTCACCCTCCCCTGGCCCGGCGCCGGCTCACTGCCCGCCGTGGACGACAACCCCGTCAAGATCGGTCCGATCGCAAGCGCCGGCCAAGGCCAGTAGGCACCACCCGCCCCGGGGCCGGCTCCAGCGGCTCCATGACGGCCGAGTCGACGGGCCCAACCTGGCGCTGAGGACCGTGTTCGAGGGCGAGCAGCTCAGGCAATGGGTCCGAGCTCAACGAGCCGGCTGGGCCGAGCTCCACCGGGAGCAGCAGGACCTGCTCCCGGCCGTCGGCCTCGAGGAAGACCAAGAGCTGGCGGCCGCCCGGGCGGCGGCCGCGAAGGAGCCGCCGAAGATCTCGCGGGCCGACCGCTTCGGGCAGGGCCTGGCCGCGCTGACCGCATTCGTCGAACGGGAAGGGCACGCCAAGGTACCGCGCACGCACGGCCGCCAACGATGCGGATGGGTGGCGGCCTCTGGTGTTGCGGCGGTGATGTGATTGGCCGGGCGACGGGGCTTGTTCAGCTGGCGAGGTCTACCAGTGGGTGAGGTGTTCTCCGAGGGCGCGGCGCAGCACAGCAAGGGCGGTGTCGGCGTCGGCGTCGGGGCAGCGCAGGGGTTCGTGCCGCGCTGGACGTCGTCTTCCTCGATGCAGGCGACGGGGCGGCCGGCCTGCTGGAGTTCCTGGACGCCCGGGAGGGTCGGGCCAGGTGAGCAGGAGAAAGCCGTCGCCGAGCGGGGGGGCGGTTCGGTGCGCCAGGCCGTGGGCGGAAGGGGTGCTCCAGCCGGTCGGACGCTTGAGCGCCAGGGGCGGCATGTCGGCCACCGCACGCTCGGCGCGGAGCCGGTTGGCGTGGGCGCGCTGGAGGACGTCCAAGGCGTCGCCGACAGTCCGATGAATGCGGGCCCCGCTGGCCCGGTCGGTCAGGATCGAGACGGCCTGCTCGGCGGCGATGTGCCCGGCCGCTTCCCACGGGCCGTCCGGCAGCGGCGCGGTCCAACCACCCGGGCGGCGGCCGCGGTGGAGTAGCTGGTGGACGCTCTCGGCCCGCGAGTCGTCCCAGGAGGCCAGCAGCCACTCCTCACCGAACGTCAGGCCCAGGTCGTCCAAGCGGTCCGACTCGCCGAACCGCACACCTGTCAACGGCCACGTCCGTGTGGTCGGCGATCGACAGCTGCACGTCGCAGGCCGCGGTGAACACCACGGCTGCCAGCTCCCCGACCAGGTACGGATGGACGCTGGCGCGGCACAAGCAGCGGGCTGCCGAGGAGTTGGCCGGGCTCAGGGCGGGCGGTAGCCCACCTCGTGGCCGCCGGTGTACCGGTGGAGGGTGAAGCAGATCGGTGAGAGGGCGGGCGGCCAAGAGGTGTGCGCGCAGCAGGGTGATCGGGGTGGCGTGGTTCTGGGCGGTGGCCATCGCCCAGGCCGGCTCGGCGGTCGAGCGGGGTAGAGGTGATGGTGGGTTGGAGGAGTATGTGGCCGGCGATCCGGCCTGCTGAGGGGTCGTGGGCGGCCAGGGTCGCAGGGGTGGGCCCGACATCTGCTGGGTCGAGGGCGACGGTCTCCAGCGACCCGGAGCCGGGCTCGCACGCCAGCGGGGAGGTGATGCCCGGTGCGCGGGTGGGGCCTGTGAGCGGGGTGTCCGGTGGCGAAGCGTGCTCTGCTCGCCACCGATGTGCCTGCCTTCGGTTGGTCGGAGGCATCGGGTCGCCGCGGTCTGGCGGGACAGGAAGTGCCCCGGTGTGGGAGCAGGCCAGTGAGGAGTTGCGCTATCGACGGGTCGGCGCGCCCGACCGGGAAAGGGGTCCGGCTGCTTTCAGGCGGTGCTGCCTGATTGGTTCAGGGAATGGGCTCGCTGTGTGACGGAGTCCTCTGGTTTGGGCGGGTTGCCGAGGGGGGTTTGGGGGTGGGTCGACTTGGGTTTGGCGGGATGTCTTTCGGTGGGGAATGGGGTGGCTCTGATAAGGTATGGAAAGGGTGCTTGCTGATTTCTGGCCGGTAGCTGATGGTGTGTCGGAATGTGGTTTTTGAATTTCCTGCCGTGGTCCGGGTGGCCGGGCTGGGATGCCTAAGGAGAACGTTGTGGGCGGGGTTCGGCTGCGGGCGCATCAGCAGGAGGCTGTGGCGGCGGTGGTGCGGGCGTTGACGCCGGGGCCCGGGGTGGTGGGTGGGGAGGGGTTGCGGGCGACTGTGCAGATGGCGACGGGGACGGGGAAGTCGTTTGTCGGGGCTGCGGCTGCGCAGAAGTTGGCGCCGCGGGGGGCTGTGTTGGTGGTGGTGCCGACGTTGGATCTGCTGGTGCAGACGGTCGGTTCGTGGCAGGAGGCTGGGCGGGGCGGGCAGGCGTATGCGGTGTGTTCGCTGACGAGTGGCGAGTTGCCGCAGGGGGTGCTCGGGTCGACGAGTCCGTTGGCGATCGGGATGTGGCTGGCCCGTGCGGGGGCGTCGCAGCGGCCGGTCACGTTGTATGCGACCTATGCGTCTGCTGGGGCGGTGGCTGATGCGTACGCGTTCTGGGCAGGGCGGGGGCGGGGTTTGGCGCCGCTGGAGTTGATGGTCTGTGATGAGGCGCACCGGTCTTCGGGGAGTGCGGAGAAAGCGTGGACCCTGGTGCACGACCAGGAGCAGGTGCCTGCCGTGCGCCGGCTCTACATGACCGCCACGCCGAGGATCTGGGCGCCGCCCGGGGCCGGCGCGCGGCCGCGGGAGGAGGCCTTCCAGCCGTTGCCGGAGGAGTTGGCCGTGTCGATGGATGATGAAGGGCTGTTCGGGCCGCAGGTCGTCTCGCTGGGGCTGGCCGAGGCGGTTGACCGGGGTCTGCTCGCGCCGTTCGAGATCGTGGTGCTGGAGCTGCGGGATCCGGTGACGGATCGGAGGGCGGCGCGGCGTCAGCCGGTGCCCTGGGGGCCCGGGGTGGGCCCGGCACGTGATGGCAGCGAGGATCTGGTGCCTGCCGAGCGGATCGCCGCCGTCCAGGCCGCGTTGGTGAAGACGGCTGTTGAGCGGGGTCTGCGGCGTGTCATTACGTTCCACAACAGGACCATCGAGGCCCGGTATTTCTCGGAGACGCTGAATCAGGCGGTTGACCGGTTGAATGCCGAGAATCCGGCTGAATATCCTCAGGAGTTCTGGGCGCAGTGGCTCAGTGGTGAGCACGAGGTGGATTTCCGGAAGAGTGTCATCAGGGGGTTCGGGAATGCGGAGCAGGATGAGGGTCTTCGGCACGCGGTGCTGAGCAATTGCCGGGTGCTGGGTGAGGGTGTCGACATTCCGAATGCGGACGCGGTGCTGCTGCAGGGCCGGGGGTCGATGGTCGATATCGTGCAGGCGATCGGGCGGGCGCTGCGGATGAAGCCCGGGGAGGGGAAGACGGCCTCGCTGATCGTGCCGGTGTTCCTGGGGGCCGGGGAGGAGCCCGGGGACATCCTGGCGTCCGATTCGTACGCGCCGCTGGTGAAGGTGCTGACCGCGCTGCGCAGTCATGACGCGCGGCTGGTGGAGGCGTTGGCGGTGCCGCAGAAGTCCGGGTTGCGGACGAAGGGGCTCGGGGCCGAGGCGTTCAGCGCTCCCGGGCAGGGCGAGTTCGGGGGCGATTCGCGGGCGGCCGCGTTCACGCTGCCGGTGCGGTTCCAGAACCCGGTGGATGCCGACGTGCTCGCGCTCTTCGTGCAGTTGCGGGTGCTCACCGGGGAGACCCAGGCCTGGCGGGAGGGGATCGGGCATGCCAGGCGCTGGTACGAGGAGACGGGCGGGCTGGATGTGCCGTACTCCGCGCTGGTGGGCGAGGAGGGGAACTTCCCGCTCGGCAAGTGGCTGTCGGATCGTCGGGTCGAGTACGCGGACGGGCAGTTGGCTGCGCACCGGGTCGGGTTGCTGGAGCAGCTCGGGATGGTCTGGTCGGTGCACGAGGCGCGGTTCGAGATCGGGCTGGACTGGGCGCGGGTGTGGGCGCAGCAGCACGGCGGGTCGCTGGCCGCCCCTGCGCGGGCTTCGGTGGGCGGGTATCCGGTCGGGGCGTGGCTGGCGGCCCAGCGGGCTGCCGCGCAGGTGCCGGCCGGGGAGCCCGGGCGGCTGGATCCGATCCGTCGGGCGCTGTTGGAGGCCGTCGATCCTTGGTGGTGCCCGGAGTGGCCGGTCACCTGGCAGCGTTGCTACGCGGTGGCCAGGGTGTGGTGGCTGGCGGCGGAGGGGCGGGTGGAGTGGGCTCGGCTGCCGGTGGGGACGGTGTTCGAGGGCGAGCAGTTGGGGCGGTGGGTGCGGGAGCAGCGGGCCGCCTGGGCGGAGCTGGTGGAGGAACAGCAGGAGTTGCTGACTGCTCTGGGGATCGAGGAGGACCCGGGGCTCGCTGCTGAGCGGGCGGCGGCCGCCAGGCCGAAGACGTCGCGGGCGGATCGGTTCCGGCAGCATCTGGTGGCTCTGGTGGAGTTCACCGAGCGGGAGGGCCATGCGAAGGTGCCGCGGGCGTTCAGGACCGCTGACGGGGTGGCCCTGGGGACCTGGCTCAACAACACCAAGGCGAGGCGGGACAAGCTCAGTGCGGAGCAGCGGGGGCAGCTGCAGGAGCTCGGCGTGGAGTGGGCTTAGGGGGTCGTAGGGGTAGCCGGTCCCGTGCAGGGGCTCTACGGGGGCTGTGGGCGGCTTTCGGTAGTGGGTGTGGGTCCTGAGGTCGGCCGGGTACGGAAGGTTGGCTGAGGTGCCGTCAGGGGCCTTCTCGCCGTGGGTGGGGAAAGAGCCCGGCGGCGGCGGTGTGAGGTGGCGAGGGGTGCGGAGCGACTGAAGCGACCGTGGATGGTGGGCGTTCGGCGGAGGTTGGGTTCAGCGCGGCTCGTGGGGCGCTCGAGGTGGTGGGGGCCGGCTGGGGCAGCGACTGAAAGGGAGCGACCCAGTGATGGTTCAGTCGCTGGCGCGGGTGCGGGTAAAAGTGCAGGTCAGAGGCGGTGGCCCCGGATGGACAGCGACTCAAGCGACTGAAGGTCGGGTATATGAGGACATTCGTGTGCGTGTGTGCGTATGTGCGCCCGCGTATGACACATCTGTGTATGTAGCTGATATATAGGGACCTTGAGTCGCTTCAGTCGCTGCCTGAGGCAGGGTCAGGGCGCTGACCTGGGGTTTTGGTGGTTCTGCGGGGCAGCGACTGAAGAAGGCTTCGGTAGCTGGGGCGTGCCCTTTCAGTCGCTCGGCTCGTTTTTTGACGGGGCTGCAACAGCTGGCCCACCTGTTCCATGACCTTCGCTACTGTGATTTCCTCATCGAGTCGCTTTGGTCGCTGACGGGGGAATGTCATGACTGCTGAGCTGCGGGGTTGGGGCAGCGACTCAACCATCCCCGTGCGGGCTCGGGGAACCGCGCGGTGGTGTGCCGCGCGGGGATGGCCGGTGCTGCCGCTCGCGCCCGGGCGCAAAACGCCCGCCGGGAACTGCGCTGCCTGCCGGGAGCCGGGCCACGACCACCGGGGGTGCGGCTGCATCGCGGCCGGCCGGTGGTGCCACGGGTTCCATGCCGCCACGGTGGACCCGGAGGTGATCGACCGTTGGTGGGGCGGCACGCCCGGGCTCGGGGTCGGCATCGCCTGCGGCCCGGCCGGGCTGCTGGTGGTGGACGTGGACGCCCACGAGGCGGTGGTGCCGGATCGGGACCGCCTGCTGCCGGGCATCGCGATCCCCGGGCAGGTGGACCTCACCGGGCTGGCGAACGGGTTCCACACGCTGGCGGTGCTGGCGGCGCTGAACGGTGCCACCAGTCCGGCGCAGGACGCCGGGACGCTGCGGGTGCGCACGCCGTCCGGAGGCCTGCACGTCTGGTACCGGGTCGGTGCCGGTGAGCGGTGGCAGTGCTCCACCGGTTCGTCGGCCGGCCGGGCGCTGGCCTGGCAGGTGGACGTCCGGGCGCACGGCGGGTACATCGTGGCTCCCGGGACCCGGACCAGGGCCGGCGCGTACCGTGCGGTGGACGGGGGGCGCGAGCCCGCGCCGCTGCCCGGCTGGCTGGCGGCCGAGCTGCGCCGTACGGGCCATCTGACGCCCGATCAGACCCCGGTCCGGTCCGCCGTACCGCCCCGGGCCCGCGCGGCCGTCCTGGCGGCCGGTGGCGGCCGCGGAACGGCCACCCGGATGCTCACCGGCCTGCTGGCCGAGGTGGTGGCGTGCGGGGCGGTGGCCGAGGGGGCCGGCTTCTCCGAACGGCTGAACCGGGCGGCGTACACCGCCGGCGGGCTGGTCGCCGCCGGCGCGCTGGGCCAGGGGGAGGCGGAGCGGGTGCTGGGCGAGGCGGCCGAGCACGCCCGCCCCGGTCAGCAGCGGCGCTGCCAGGCGATCATCCGCGGCGGGATGCAGGCCGGTGCACGGCGGCCGCTGGCACCCGGGAGGAGTGGATGAACCTTTCGGACAGCGACACCTTGTTCGACGCCGAGGCCGTGGCCCGGGGCATCCTCGCCGGGGTGCCGGCGGTGGCCGACGTTGCGCCGCCGGCCGTGGCGGGTCCGGTGACGGCGGCCGGGCTGCTGCCCGACACGCTGACCGACCGCGGCAACGCCAAGCTCTTCGTGCGGCTGTACGCCGACGACTACCGGCACGTGCCCGGCCTGGGCTGGTACCGCTGGGACGGCACCAGGTGGCTCAGCGACGAGGACGACACGGTGCTGTGGGCGGCCGGCGACCTGGCCGAGAGCATCGCGCTGGAGGACCCGCGCGGGATCTTCAGCGGCTCGGCGCTGCAGCAGCACCAGCGGCGGGCGCTGAGCACCAGCGGGATGAACGCGATGCTGCAGCAGGCCCGCTCCGCTCCCGGGATGGTGCTGAACGCGGCCAAGCTGGACGCCGACCCGTACGCGCTCTGCACGCCGGCCGGCATCGTCGACCTGCGCACCGGGCTGATCCGTGCGCCGGACCCCAACAAGGACTTCCACTCCCGCTCGACCACCGCGGCCCCCCGGGAGATGGCCACGCCGCGCTGGAACCGGTTCCTGACCGACACCTTCGGCGAGGGGCCGGAGGGCGCGGAGATGGTCGGCTTCCTGCACCTGCTGCTCGGCTACTCGGTGACCGGGGACGTCGGCGGGCAGGTGATGCCGTTCCTCTTCGGCTACGGCAAGAACGGCAAGTCGGTGCTGCTGGACGTGCTGATGAAGCTGCTGGGCGACTACGCCGACGCGGCTCCGCCGGGCTTCCTGATGGCCCGTCCGTACGAGGGGCACCCGACCGACCTGGCCGAGCTGCACGGCCGGCGGGTCATCGTGTGCAGCGAGGTGCGGCCGGGAGACCGCTTCGACGAGGCCCGGGTGAAGCTGCTGACCGGCGGCGACCGGATCAAGGCGCGCCGGATGCGGCAGGACTTCTTCAGCTTCCAGCCGACGCACAAGCTGTGGCTGCTCGGCAACCACCGGCCCGAGGTGGGCACCGGCGGCTTCGCGTTCTGGCGCCGGATGCGGCTGATCCCGTTCGAGCGGGTGGTGCCGGACGACCGGAAGATCGACAACCTGGCGGACGTGCTGGTGACCGAGGAGGGCCCCGGCATCCTCAGCTGGCTGATCACCGGTGCCCGGCGCTACCTGGCCGGGGACAAGGACCTGACCGGGCCGGAGCGGGTGCGGATCGCCACCACCTCGTACGCGGAGACCGAGGACCACACCGGGCGGTTCATCCACGAGGCCTGCACGGTCGCCCCCGAGCAGCGTGCGGAACAAGCGCAGCTCTACGCTGCCTATAAGGCCTGGTGCCAGACTGAAGGGGCTGCACCGTTGTCGTCCCGGGCGTTCGCCACCCGGATCCGTGAGACGGTGGGGTTGGCATCGCCCAAGGAGATGATCCTCTCCAACCAGCGGAAGTACTACCCGGGTATCGGCCTGCTCGCTGACGAGGAGACAGCATGAGCGCCCTCATCGCAGAGGACGAGATCGCCCACGAGGCGGCTCTCGTCTGGTTGGAGGACATCAGCGGGCTCGACTATGTGCGGCAGAGCCTGGACCGGCTGCCGACGCGGCGGGGGAAGCCGCCGTACCACCGCAACGGCCGGATGGTGGGGTACGCGCAGCTCGGCCCGGGCGCCAAGCCGTCGCGCTCCTCCGGCACCTTCCGGCGCCGGGTGTTCTGGCTGCTGCCGCACGACCGGGACACCACGCCGGACGGCCTGTACGCGACCGGGGCGCCGTCCGAGGCGGTGGATCCGCGCACGGTGGCGCCCGGCAGCAAGGGGTTCAAGACGGAGCGGTCGGAGGGCGGGCCGCGCTCCGAGCTGGAGTCCGGTCTGCAGAGGTAGGCCGGACTCCGACTCGGACCGGGTCAGCCGACGGTGGCCTCTTCGCGTTCCTCCGACGCGGTCACCTCGCGGTGCACCTCCGCTCCCCGGCTCGGGGAGAAGTCGATCGAGGCGAGCACGGAGGGGACGACGACGCTCGGCAGTACGTGGCGGAGCATCTCGCAGGCCCGCAGCGCCAGGTCCTCGTAGTCGGTCACGGCCTGGGACATCGACTGGACCCCGCCGAAGGAGCCGACCAGCACCATCGCGGTCTCGTCCGGCACCACGTGCGGCAGCAGCTCGCCCTGGGCCTTGGCCGTGTCCAGCAGCTGCGTGACAACGGTGTTCCAGATCGTGAACGGGGCGCTGCGGTCCAGGTCGCGCCGGGGATCCAGGGACAGCCGCACGCCGGCCCGCACCACGATGTTGGTCTGCAGCCGGTAGACCTGCAGCATGACGATGTCCACCAGCTGCTGGATCCGGCTGGGGCGCTCGGGGACGCCGGGCAGGTTGTTCTGCTCGGTGAGCACCCCCTGGGCCAGGTCGTCCTTGGACTGGAAGTGGAAGTAGAGCGCGCCCTTGGTCACGCCTGCGACGTTGAGGATCTCGGTGATCGTCGCTGCCTGGTACCCGCGCTCCTCGAAGACCTTCGCGGCTGCCTGCAGGATCACCTGGCGGGTGCGGATGGCTCGGTCCTGCATCGCCACTGTGCCTCCCTTGTAGCCTCGGTTGAGCTCATAAAAAAACCGCTAGGTTCGTATCTTAACTCGAACAGGGAGCTCGCTCGGTAGGGCGTCCACCGGTTTCGTCGAGGAGTGCCAAGCGTGAAGGGAGTTGAGCGCTCTGTTGGGGTGACGCGGGCGCGGCGGATCTGGGGCCTCCGAGGCAGCAGGGAAAACCGGACAGTCGGTTGTATACCCTGATCCGATTGATGCAAGGGATGACAACGGGGGTTGAAGTCATGGGAGCACTCGACGGCAGGACGGCCCTGGTCACCGGGGCCAGCAGGGGCATCGGCCGAGGGATCGCGCTGCGCCTGGCGCAGGACGGGGCGCTGGTCGCCGTCCACTACGGGAGCAACGAGGCGGCGGCGCGCGAGACCGCCGGGTTGATCGGGGCGAGCGGTGGCCGGGCGGTCCTGGTCCGGGCCGAACTCGGCATGGCGGGCGATGCCGAGACGCTGTACGAGCGGTTCGACGCGGTGCTCGAGGAGATCGGCGAGCAGCCCGGTCTCGACATCCTGGTCAACAACGCCGGCATGCGGGTGCCGTCCGGCATCCACGAGGTGACCCCGGAGAACTTCGACCGCCTGGTCGCGGTCAACGCGAAGGCACCGCTGTTCATCGCGCAGCACGCCTTGCGGCGGCTGCGCGACGGCGGACGGATCGTCAACATCTCCTCGGCGGCCACCAGGATCGCCCACCCCGAGGGCTTGGGCTACTCGATGACGAAGGGAGCGGTGGACGTGCTCACGCTGGCACTGGCCAAACAGTTGGGCGACCGGGGGATCACGGTCAACACCGTGGCCCCGGGCTACGTCGCCACCGATCTGAACGCCTGGCGCCGGACGACTCCCGAGGCCGCGGCGACACTGGCGGCGCAGTCGGTCTTCCGGCGCATCGGCGACCCCGCGGACGTGGCGGACATCGTGGCCTTCCTCGTCTCGGACAGTGCCCGCTGGATCACCGGGCAGCGCATCGACGCGAGTGGCGGCACCCGGTTGTGATGCCGGGGCGGAGTCGCGTCCCACTCCGCCCACGACAGCGGTACCGGCCTAGGCGGTCACGATGGCGCTGAAGACCTGCTCGCCGTTCTGACTGCCCGTCACCATGACGCACACGCCGTCCTCCGGACCGGACCGGGGCAGCTGGTCCGCCTGGATGTAACAGGGTGAGTCGAGCTCGACGAACCGGGTGAACTCGCAGGCCACGGTGAGCGGCAGCACCGCCGGAGCACCCAGGGCGGCGTGCGAGGCCTGGCGCGCCGCCTCGACCATCAGCATCCCCGGGACGTGGTCGGTGGGGTGGTCGAAGAGCACCGGGTGGCGGGTGTCGACCCGCAGCTGCCAGCGGTTCGGCTCGCCGATGGGAGAGAGGACGACGTCCATGGGCGACATCCGGCCGACGTTCTGCGGCGCGGTCGGGGCGGTGAGCGGCAGCACCCGCTGTCCGCCCTCCGTCAGCTGCTCACCGCGTAACCGCTGGTAGACCGGCTGGGAGACGCAGGTGTAGGACGCTCCGCCGGTGGCGACCACCTGGCCGTCCTGGCGGAGCACCGTCTCGTAGCGCAGGGCGGCCAGCTGGCCGCCGCGCACCTTGACCTCGGTGCAGAGCACGTCGATCTCGAGTGAAGCCGGCGTGTCGCCCACCAGCATCTCCTCCGGGCGGACGGCCACCTCGAGGTCCCACATGAGGAAGTGCCGGGCGAGCGGGACCTCGAACTCCGCGTGGGCCAGCAGCGCCCCGACCTGACGGATCGTTTCTGCTGCGATCAGCGGATCGTGGTATCCGCCATGGAGCGGAGTGAAGAAACTGTGGCTGCGAGGCCACTGGGCAAACACGGTGAAGCGGTTCTCGTCGATGCGGACCCAGTCGGTGAGCAGTACCTCAGCGACTGCGGCCCGGTGGACCAGCTCCTTGGGTACGGTCGTGGTCAAGGATGGGAAGTGCAGTATCTCGGTGGTTCGCTGCCATGGAATCGTGCGGTTGCCCGCCTGTCCTTGACTGATCACCGTGTGGTCGTGCCCGAACATGCTCACGAACATGGTTCCCCCTGAATCGGTCGAATGACGAACCATCGGCCAGCTCGCGATAAAGATACATACCACCCGGTTTAATTTCTAGGGTCCTGCGCCAGCTCGGCGCCACCGCCGACACCAGCGCCTCGAGCCGCACGTCAGCGGCCCTCGAGCGTCCGTGCCGCACCATGTGCGCATGGCAAGGCAGGAGCGCGCCGCCCGTACCCGACGCGCGTTGATACAGGCAGCGGCAGAAGTGTTCGCCGAGGAGGGCTTCGCGCCGGCCTCGCTGACGGTGGTCAGCAGGCGGGCGGGGGTGAGCAACGGGGCGCTGCACTTCCACTTCACCAGCAAACAGTCCTTGGCCCAGGGGGTCGTGGGCGAGGCGGTGGCTGCCGTGCGGCGCGTTGCCGAGGCCGCGTCGGCCCGGGTGGAAGGGGGGCTCCAGGGGGTCGTCGGGACGACGCATGCGCTGGTCGGACTGCTGGCGGAGGACCCTGTGGTGCGGGCCGGGTTCGCCCTGGAGGCCGATCCGCAGTGGCCGGGGAGCTCGGTGCGCGCCGAATGGCAGGCCTGGGTGGAAGGCGCCCTGCGGCGAGCCGGTCAGGAGGGGCTGCTGGGGCGCGGTGTGACGCCCGACGGGGCCGCGCGGACCCTGGTGGCGATGGCCGTCGGCCGCGTGGTGCTGGGGGCCGCCGACCCGGACTGGCTGTCCGGACAGTGGGTCGACTGCTTCCTGGCGCTGATGCTGCCCGACCTGGTGGTCGAACCGTTGCAGGCAGCGGATGCTATGGATGCGAACCGTTCCGAGGGCTCAGTCAGGGCGGAGAAAGATACCGACTGACTGTCCTGCTTTGCCGTCCCCAAGGAGGGGTAGGAGCCCGGTTCGTTCCGCTCGAGCCAAGGCTACTCGCGGCCGCCTTCAAGCATGATCATGGCTCTGACCTGCTGTTTTGTGAGGCCTTCGAGTAGGTAGAAAACAGTCTGGACGGTTTGATATTGACAAACCGTCCGGCCTGTTTTCTACTGATGGAGCATCAGGCAACGCCTCGTCGGCGATCTCAGGAGCCTGACGACCTATCACTCACGTAGGTACGGGGAGACGGTTCATGGACATCGCTGTACTGGGCGCACTGGACGTCAAGGAGCACGGGGTCTCGGTGACGCCCACCGCGCCGAAGCCGCGGCAGGTGCTGGCGCTGCTGGCGCTGCACGCGGATCAGGTGGTGCCGGTGGCGGCGCTGGTGGAGGAGCTGTGGGGGGAGCGGCCGCCGCGGAGTGCGCGGACGACGCTGCAGACCTACATCCTGCAGTTGCGGGACCTGATCGCGGCGGCGCTGCCGGCGGAGGATCCGCGGACGTCGAAGAACGTGCTGGTCACCTCCCCCGGGGGGTATCTGCTGAGCACCTCGGCGGGGGCCAGTGACGTGCGGGAGTTCGAGCGGCTGGCGGGGCTGGGCTACCGGGCCATGGACGCCGGCGACTTCACCGGGGCGGCGCGGGAGCTGCGGGACGCGCTGGCGCTGTGGACCGGGACGGCGCTGGCGGATGTGCAGACCGGGCCGCAGCTGGAGATGCACTGCCGGCGCTTGGAGGAGACCCGGCTGTGTGCGCTGGACCAGCGGATCGAGGCGGACCTGCGGCTCGGGCGGCACCGGGAGCTGCTGGGCGAGCTGACGGTGCTGGTGAGCCGGTACCGCACCCACGAGAACCTGCACGCCCAGTTCATGCTGGCGCTGCACCGGTCGGGGCGGCGCAGCGAGGCCCTGGAGGCCTACCAGCGGCTCCGCAACGCGCTGGTGCGCGAGCTCGGTCTGGAGCCGTCGGCCGCCCTGCGCCGGCTGCAGCGCTCGATCCTGATGGCGAGCCCCACCACGCCCGCGCCGACGCTGCACTCGACGGGCGTGGGGACGGGGGACCGGCTCAGCCACGTCGGCTGAGGGCCGTCCACGGGCGGGTATGACGGAAGGAGGAGACGGGATGCAGGCCAAATCGGAGCGCACGCGCCGCAAGCTGGTGCGGGCCGGTGCGGAGACGTTCGACCGCCACGGGTACGCCAGCGCGACGCTGGGCCAGATCGCCGAGAACGCCGGGGTGACCAAGGGTGCGCTGTACTTCCACTTCGGGTCCAAGAGCGATCTGGCCGATGCGGTGCAGCTGCAGGGCAGTGCGATGCTGCGGGACTTCCTGGACGACGGCGGGCTGTCCGGCCGGCCGCCGGTGCAGCTGCTCATCGACCTCACGCACTGGCTCGCGCAGGCGCTGCACGAGGATCCGGTGACCCGGGCGGGCTGCCGGATCGGCAGCGAGCGGGCCGGGCAGCAGCAGCCGGTCGCGGACCTGCGCCGGCTGTGGATCGACGAGGTGGTGGTGCTGCTGGCCCGGGCCCGGGAGGGCGGGGAGCTGCGCCGGGACGCGGTGGCGGAGGGTCCGGAGACGCTGCTGTCGGCGGCGGTGTGCGGCATCGAGGTGCTGGCGGGCAGCGGGCTGTCGCTGCCGGAGCTGCGCCGCAAGGTGGCCGCGCTCTGGGAGTCGCTGCTGCCGGCGCTGGTGCCGCCCGGCGACCTGGGCCGGTACCGGGCCGGCCAGCGGTGCGCCGCCGGGGTGTGACCGGCGGCGGCGCGGCTCTCCGCCGGGTCTCGAGCGCGATTCGAGCGGTACGGCGCAGCCTTGGCCCAACCGCAGAGAGAGGTTCGCCCCATGCCGGCGCAGCGAGTGCACTCGACCGCGGGGACGGTCCCGGTGGCCGCCCCGGCCGGCGTCGTCTACGGCATGCTGGCCGACACCCTGCGCTGGCCGCTCTTCCTGGCCTCGTACGTCCACGTCGAGCAGTTGGACTTCGACGGGGTGGAGGAGCAGCTGCTGGTCTGGGAGATCGAGGCCGACCGGGTGCGCTCGCAGCACGCCCGGCGGACCCTGGATCCGCAGGCCAGGGCGGTCTCCTTCGAGCAGCGGGACGCGGACTGGCCCGGCGACACGGCGACCGGCCGCTGGAGCGTGGAGCCGCAGGGCCCCGACCGTTCGCTGCTGACCCTGCGCCAGGAGCGGCCCTGGGCCGGCGCCTCCCCCACCACGCCCGGCCTGCTGGAGGCCGAGGTCCGCGGGCGGCTCGCCCGGGTGCGGGAGATGGCGGAGCGCTGGGACCGGCTGGACGAACTGCTCTTCTCCTTCGAGAACCGGGTGCACGTGCGCGGCGCCGCGGAGCTCGTCTACGACTTCCTCTACCGGATCGGCGACTGGGCCGACCTGCTGCCGCACGTCGAGTGGACCACGGTGACCGAGGACCGGCCGGGCGTGCAGTTCGCGGCGGTCGGCAGCTGTGCCGCGCCGGACGGCGGCTCCAGCGCCAGCGAGGCGGTGCGGCTCTGCTTCCCGCACGCAGGGCGGATCGTGCACAAGGAGCGGACCACGCCGGCGCTGATCGCCGCGCACAGCGGCGAGTGGTCGCTGCTGCCGGACGAGGACGGGGTGACGGTGGTCTCCGCGCACCAGGTGATGCTGCGGGCTTCGGACATGGTGCCGGTGCTGGGCGAGGGCGCCTGCCCGGCGGACGCGCGCGAGTACGTGCGCGAGTGGCTGGGCCGGGCCGATGCCGAGGTGCTGGGGCTGGCCAAGTGGTACGCCGAGGACACGGTGCGCCGGCTCAGATGAACGCGATGCGGAGGTCGTGATGGCCCTGACCCGTTCGGCGCCGGCCGATGCGGCGCGGCGGATCGAGGCGCTGCTCGGCGCCCCGCTCGACCGGGCCAACCCGTACGGGCTGTCCGTGCTGGCGGGCGCCGATCCGGCCGGGCTGCCGCCGGCCCCCGCCGAGGTGGCCGCCGAGCTGCTGGCGGCGGCCGACGGCGGCCGGTACACCGGCGGCGACCGGCTGGCCCGGGTGCTGCGGCCGGTGTTCGGCCGCGACCTGGCGCTGGGTCGGCGCTGGGCGGTGCAGCCGCTGCTCGCCGCCGGGTCCGGCGGCGGTGCCGAGTTGGCCGCGCTGCTCGGGGCGGCGGGGCTGGTGGCGGCGGCCGGCGGGGTGCTGCGGTCCGCGGTGCGCACCGTGGACGAGCGCGGCCGCCAGGACCGGGAGCTGCGGCAGTGGCAGCCGATCCTGGCCGACGCCTTCGCCGACCTGCTGGCCTGCGAGAGCCTGACGGCGGTGGCGCTGCGCGCCCTGCCCGGCCCCGCCGAGGAGGTGTCGGTGCTGGTCGCCGCGGTCGGTTGTGCGGTGCCGCAGCTGGTCGGCGAGGTGCTGGACGCGCTCGAGCTGGTCCTGAACGAGACCGGGTTCGGTGCCCGGCAGGTGGAGCGGCGCCGGCTGGCCAAGTTGATGGTGGACCAGGCCGGGGCCCGGAGTGGGCGGGCGTTCGGGGACGACGGGCGGCTGCGGCTGGTGCGCGCGGTGGGCGGGGCGGTGGTCGGCAGCGGTGAGCTGTTCCGGCTCGCCGCACCGCCGGCCGGGGAGGCCGGCCCGCCCTGCCACCTGGTGGTGGCCGCGGCGCTGGACGCCGCGGCCGCGCGCCGCGCGGCCGGACCGGCCGCCGCCGATCTGGCCCGCAGCGCCCGGCGCCTGGTGACCGAGCGGCGGGCGGTGCACGCCCGCTGCCGGGCCGCCGCGCAGGCCGGTCCCGGCGATCCGGTGGTGCGGGCGCTGGCCGACCGGCAGGCGCTGCTGCTGCTGGCCGGTGCGGTGCTCGGCGTGACGGCGGCGGCCGGCCGGGACGGCTTCCTGGGCCGCCCGGAGTGGGCGCTGCTGGCGCTGGTGCGGATCATCGGCCGGCTGGGCGTGCCGCTGCCGGGCAATGGGACCGATCCGCGCGAGGCGGTCTGGACCGAGCTGGCCGAGCGCAACCGCTGGGGCCTGGACTGCGACGTGCACGGCACCGAACTGCTCTGGTGACCGGGAACAGGGGATACGCCATGACGGACGACCAGGAGGCCGGCCGGCCGCTGCACGTGGCCGCCCCGCTGTGGCCGTGGGAGCCGGTGTGCGAGCGGGTGGCGGAGACCGGCCGCGTGGTGGTCTACACGACGTGGGGCGAGTGGCTGTCCGCCGTGCTGCTGACGCCCGAGCTGCGCCGGCTGCTCGGCCCCGACTGGCCGCGCTACCGTCAGAACCCGGCTCAGGAGGGGAAGTTGAGGTTCGCGGTGTCGCGGCTGGTGATGAAGTTCACCGCCGCCGCCGCGCTGCAGGTGCGCCCCGAGGATCTGGACCTGGCCTACCAGCCGGGCGGACGGCCGCAGTTGCGCGGCCTGGGCGCCGAGCTGGAGCTGAGCCTGTCGCACAGCGACGAGCTGATCGTGGTCGGGGTGAGCCGCACCGGGCCGATCGGGGTGGACACCGAGCCGGTGGACCGGCGGATCTCCTTCGAGCTGCTGCGCGAGCACACCTGCACCCCGGAGGAGGCCCGGGTGCTCGCCGAGCTGCCCGAGGACGAGCGGGCGGCCTGGCTGCTGCGGCTGTGGACGCTCAAGGAGGCCTACACCAAGGCGCTCGGGCACGGGCTGCGGCGGCGCTTCGGCGCCTTCGGCTTCCGCCGGGCCGGCGGGGCGGTGGAGCTGGCGGAGGACTCGCCGTTCGCGCACGAGTGGGAGTTCGCGACCCACGTGGTGCAGGGCCGGTACCTGGTGACCGAGGCGCACCGGCGGACCGGTGGGGTCCGGGGCGCGTTCGGGGCGGTTTCGGCGCCGCAGGAGCAGGAGGGCCCGGCGCTCGGGCGGGTGCTGGACTTCCCGGGGAACCGCCGGTAGCGGTCGGCACCCTTCGGCGGGTCGTCAGCGGGGCTGCGGCGGCCAGCACTTGGGCCAGCCGATGTCGTCGTCGCCCGAGGCATGCGGTGCCGGCCGCCCGTTGCCGCCCGATCGGGCATCACGGCGTACCGGGACCGAGTGCTTCATGGTCACTCCCAGACATCGGTGGGACGGCGCGGGGGCGCCGCCGGCTTGGTCGTACTCGAGACTCTGCCCGGATCCGCTCAAGACCCGCTCGGCGATCGCAAGAGTCCCTGGTGAGAGCCGCCTGAGGCCTCCGGAGCAGTTCTGGCAAAGGTTTGCCAACGTGTTGCCGACCGCCCTACGCTCGACCCGTCTCACTGGTCGGACCGATCCGCTCGCGGCGGCGACCACGCTCCTCACACGCCTGTGCCCCACGCGCCTGCGCCGTCCGTGTTTCCGCCTCCAGGGAGTGGCCCGATGCTTCAACAGCCCGCGTTCGGCCGCCGCCTGAAGAAGCTCCGGACGGACCGGGGCTGGTCCCAGACCGCACTGGCCGGGGACGGGATGTCCACCGGTTACCTGTCCCGCCTCGAGTCCGGGGCCCGCCAGCCGACCGCCCGCGCGGTCGGCTACCTCGCCGAGCGGCTGGGCCTGGAGCCGGCCGACTTCGAGGAGCCGACCGGCGGGTCGCTGGCCGACGTGCTGTCACTGGCGGTGTCGGCCGGCGGCGAGCGGACCGCGGAGGCGCTGTCCACGGCGCTGGCCGCCGACGGCGACGGGGCTCCCGCGCTGCGCTGGCAGGCCCTGTGGCGGTTGGCCGAGGACCTGCGGATCCAGGGCGACCACGTGGGTGAGCGGGAGCACCTGGAGCAGTTGGTGCGCCTGGGCGACCAGGTCGGGCTGCCCGCGCTGCGGGTGCGCGGGCTGACCCGGCTGGCCCGCTGCCTGCGCTCGCTGGGCGAGATCGCCGGGGCGCTGGAGGCGGCCGGCAGCGCCGACCGGCTGGCCCGGGCCGACGGGCTGGGCGTGGACGACCGGGCCAATGTGCTGCTGGCCCTGGTGTCGGTGGAGGCCGAGGCGAGCCGGCTGCCGGACGCCCGGGTCCACGCCGACGAGCTGACCGCCCTGGTGGCCGGCCGCACCGACACGCTGTGGGCGGAGGCGATGTGGACCGCGGCCGCCGTCCGGTTGCGCCAGGGCGACCACGCGGTCGCCGAGGAGTACCTGGAGCAGGCCCTGGAGCGGTTCAGCGCCCGGGAGGACCTGGTGCTCTGGCTGCGGCTGCGGCTGGCCTGCGGCCGGCTGCACCTGCAGAAGGTGCCGGCCGACCCGGCGGCCGCCGAGCGGTGTGCCAGCGCCGCCGAGTCGGCGATCGCCCTGGTCGGGACGCCCGGTCTGCGCCAGGAGCTGACGGCGCTCAAGGCCGATCTGGCCTTTCTCACCCGGCGCTACGAGGACGCCCGGGTGCTGCTGGGCGAACTGGCCCTGGAGGCTCCCCGGATGACCTATCGGGACCAGGTGCGGCTGGACATCCTGCGCCATCAGTTGCGGGTCCTCTCCGGTGACGACGGCGGGGTGCAGGGCTTGCGGGCCCTGGCGGAGCAGGCGCAGGCGGACGCCAACATGGACTTGGCCGCCGAGATCTGGCGGCTTCTCGCGGACGCGCTGACCCAGCTGCAGGAGGGGCCGCCGCGCGGGGCGTTGTAGCGGGGGCGGGTGTGGTGGGGGGTGCCGGCGCTCGCGCTGGGCACCCCCTCGGCGTTTCTGCGGCACCGGGGCCCCTGCCGGGTGGCGGGTGCGGCGGCCGGTGCGGTGGGACGGTCGGAGCGGGCCGGTCGCGGGGGCGGGACGGGTGGTGGCGTCCGGTGCGACCGGGGCGGAGCGCTCGGCGGGGATGTCGCCGTGGCTCCGGCTCCGGGTTCGCCCTGTGAGGGCTGGCTGCTTCGGTGGTGGGCAGTGCCGGGTGGTCGATCGGGTACCGGGAGGTCCTGCCGGGTGGCGGGCGCGGTCGCCGGTGCGGTGCTGCGGGACGGGTGGTGTCGTCCGCGGTGGCCGGGGGCGGAGGGGCTGGGCGGGGGTGACGCCGTGGCTCCGGCTCCGGGGGGCTGCCCTGTTCGGGCTTGAGGGTGTTTCAGGGGCGGTGCTGCTTCAGCGTGGAGTGGTGTGGTGCGTGGTGCCGGGGTGGGCCGGGGTTGGTGGGGCGCGGGCGACGGGCTTGGGCGTGTGCGCCTGCCTGCGGGTGGCTGGTGGTCTGGTGGCGGCCGTGCGGCGGCGGGCGGTGCTGTCGGGGGCGGGGCGGGGTTGCCGGGACGGGTGCACGGGGTTCCTCCTCAGACGGACAGCGCGGCGGCGCTGGTGGCGGGGGCGATGGGCCAACCGATGTCGGTGCTGCCCGCGTTGACGGCGGTGGCCGGCGACGCGGGAGCCACTGGCCAGCCGATGTTGGCGCTGGCGGCGGCCGGGGTGGCGGTCGGCGCGGTGGGGGCGGCCGGCCAGCCGATGTCGCCGGCCGGGGTGGCGGTGGCCGCGGGCCAGCCGATGTCGTTGGTGCTCGCGTTGACGACCGCGTTGGGCCAGCCGATGTTGGCGGTCGTGGTCGGGGCCGGGGTGGCGGGAGCCGCCGGCCAGCCGATGTCGCCCGCCGCGCTGACGACCGAGACCTGACCGGTCGGGGCGGAGGGCCAGCCGATGTCGCTCCCGCTCGCGTTCACCGTGGTCGCGGTGCTGACTCCCGCGATGGCGACGAGCGCGGCGGCGGTGGTGGCGGCGACGGCGGCGACGCGGGCGACGGTCTTCTTCATGGCGGGCTCTCCTCGGTTGGAAACTCTGTGCTGCCTGTTTGGCAACCCGTTGCCAAGAAGATTGGCAACGTGCACTCGGGATTCCGTCGAGAAGGACTTGAGATGGGCTTGAGAAGAGCCTTCGGGAGGGTGGTCGGGGCCGCCGAACTCGGCCTCGGGAGTCCCACCTCGCGCCTTTGACCTGCGGAAATCGAGGAACTGGCGGGACGGGAAACGCTCGGCAATCAGTCTTGCCGGACTTTGGCAACACTTGGAAACCCCTCGGGGTGCGCTCCCCGGCAACCCCTCAGAGCGGCCCCGGAGAGGGGAAAGGGGCGCCGGACCACCCCGGGACCACCCCCGATCTCGAGTCTTCCTTGAGCGGAAGTTGCCAGGTATTGCCAACTTCTTCGAGTCGTTGTCAAAGTATTGCCACGAGGAATTGGCAATACCTGGCAATGAGTTCGAGACCGGGGGGAGGCCCTGGAATGAGCGTGTCGACGAGGCCCGTGCCGATGCCGCGCCGGGAGCAGCGGGTTCACCTGAACACCGCGGGCGTGGGGCGGATGCCGGAGGGCGTGCGCGCCCTGCTCACCGACTACGCACGCCGGGAGGACCGGTTCGGGCCCTGGGAGCTGGAGGAGGAGTTCGCCGACGTGCTCTACTCCGGCATCCACGACCGGCTCGGCGGCCTGCTCGCGGTGCCGGCCGCCGACACCGTGCTGGCCACCAGCGCGGCGGCCGCCTTCGAGGACCTGCTCTCCCGTCTCCCGCTCGACCGCTCGGACCGGATCTGGACCACGCCCTACGAGAGCGCCGCCGGCCTCGGCACGCTGTACGCGCTGCGCGACCGGGCCCGCTGCAAGCTGGAGGTGGTGCCGCTGCGCGAGGACGGCGACCTGGACCTGGACTGGATGGCCGCCCGGATCGACGACGGGGTGGCGCTGGTGTCGGTGGCCCACGTCCCATCGGGCTACGGGATCGTCAATCCGGTGGAGGAGGTGGGCCGGCTGCTGGCCCCGTACCGCTGCCTCTACGCGGTGGACGCCTCGCACTCGGTCGGGCAGCTGCCGGTGGACGCCGGGCGGATCGGCTGCCACCTGCTGACCGGGGACGGCTGGCGGTTCCTGCGCGGACCGCAGGGCATCGGCTTCGCCTACACCGGGGAGCGGCTGCGCCAGGCCCTGGCGCCGGGCGAGGCCGAGCCGCGGGTGCGGCCGGAGAACGCGGCGGTGGTGGCGCTGGACAGCGCGCTGGCCCACCACGCAGCCGCCGCCGAGCAGCGCGCGGACCTGCTGCCCGAGCTGCGGGCCGCCGCCGAGGCGGTGCCGGGGATCGAGGTGATCGCCCCCGGGCGGGTGCAGTCCGGCCTGCTGGGCTTCCGCCACCCGGAACTGCCGGCCGCGCTGATCCGGCGCCGGCTGGCGGAGCAGGGCGTCATCGTCTGGAAGACCGTGGCCCAGGAGACCCCGCTGCTGCCGGTCGGGGGCGGCGCCAACACGGTGGTGCGGGCCTCGGTCCACCACGACAACGGGCCGGAGGACATCGCCCGGTTCGGCGAGGCGCTGAGCGCGGTGGTGGCCGAGGAGCTGTCCCGGCTGCGGGCCGTGCCGAGGGAGCTGCCGGGTGCCCGCCCGGCCGGGCAGGGCGGGCGGCGGCTGCGCCTCTGCCCGGCGTCATGAGCACCGCGGCGGTGGGGCGCCGAAGCCCCGGAGGGCAGAACAGACCGGGCGTCCTGCAAATCCGACAGACTACATACCGCTTGGTCTGTTTTCTGGGGGGTTCCGGCTCATCAGGGCGTCGAAGCGGCGGGCGAGGTGCTCGTGTTCACGGCTGAGCTCGCCGAGCCGGTAGTGCAGCCGGGCGATCTCGGCGCCCAGGGCGGCGGCGTCGGTCAGCACGGCCTCCGGGGGCGCGGGGGCGGACAGGTCGGGCGCGTGGTTGAGGATGGACTCCAGCCGGTGGCGCAGCGTGGGCCCCGGCTCGATGCCCAGCGCCTCCACCAGCCGGTGCCGGGCCCGCTCGTAGACGCCCAGCGCCTCGGCCTGGCGGCCGCTGCGGTAGAGGGCGACCATCAGCAGGTCGTAGAACCGCTCCCGCAGCGGGTGGTCGGCCGTCAGTTTCTCCAGCTCGCCGGTGATCTCGCCGTGCTGGGCGCAGCGCAGGCTCGCCTCGTAGAGCGTCTCCAGGGCGGCGAGCCGGTTCTCCTCCAGGCGGTCGGCCTCGGTGGTGCAGATCGGTCCGTACCGGCTGTCCTGAAGGGCCGGCCCCCGCCACAGTGAGAGGGCGCTGCGCAGCAGCCGGGCGGCGTGGCCGGGGTCGGAGGCGACCGCGGCCCGCCCCTCGGAGGAGAGCCGGTGGAAGCGCTGGACGTCGGTGGTGGCGCGGCCGAGGCTGAGCAGGTAGCCGGTCGGCAGGGTGCTGATCCACTCGTGGCCGGGCGCGCTGCCGTCGGGCGCGGGCAGCAGCCTGCGCAGCCGGGCGACATGCGCCTGCAGCGCGTTGGAGGCGTTGGACGGCGGCCGGTCGCTCCACAGCTCCTCGCTGAGCCGGTCGGCGGAGAGCAGCTGGCCGGCGTGCAGCACCAGGGCGGAGAGCAGGGCCCGCTGCTTGGTGCCGGGCGGCACGATGTCGGTGCCGGTGCGGCCGTCGCGGATCTCGACCGGGCCGAGCAGTCGGAACTCGGTGCGCTCGTCGTTGCCCACCGCGCTGCCCACCGCCGTCTCGCCCGGGGCCGCGAGCGGCAGCGGGACCGGCCGGGCGAGCAGGCGGGTCACGGTACGGCTCGGGCGAGTGCGACGGGTACGGGCGGGCGGCGGCGCCGCTGCCCGGGGTCGGGTGTGTGGGTGCCGCCGGCGTGGTGGAACACGGGCGGGCGCAGTTCCATGGTGCCTCCGTCGACAGTCCGGTCGGAGTCTCGCACCCTAGCCGCCGCGGGCCGGCCGGTCCCGGTCCCGCGAGCGGGGTTCCACCGCTCCTGCGAGGCCCCTCTAGCGGCGTGGCGCAGGGCCGCGTGGAGGGTCGCTCGAGCGCGGGTGGAGAGAGCGCGGCTTGCGGCGCGACTCGGGCTAGCGTGCACCCAGCCGACGGCCTGGAGCCGTCGTAGGAGCTCGCCGGTACGGGGGAGGAAGCCGTGCAGATTCAGGTTCTGGGTCCGTTGAGCGCCGATGTCAACGGGGTGTCGATCGTTCCGACGGCGGGGAAGCCGAGGCAGATCCTCGCGCTTTTCGCCTTCTATCCGGGCCGGGTCATGCCGGTGCGCACGCTCATGGAGGAGCTCTGGGGCACCGATCTGCCGCAGAGCGCCACCACCACGATGCAGACCTACATCCTGCAGTTGCGCCGGCGGCTGGGCACCGCGATGGGTCCGGACGCGCCGGGCACGGCGAAGGACGTGCTGGCCACCCGGCACGGCGGCTACTTGCTGCAGATCCCGCCGGACTCGGTGGACGTGCACCGGTACGAGCAGCTGGTGCTGGCGGGCCAGAGCGCCTTCGAGGCGGGTGACGACGAGGGCGCCGCGGGCCGGTTCCGGGACGCGCTGGGCATGTGGCACGGGCCGGCCCTGGTGGACGTGCGGCTCGGCCCGGTGCTGGAGATCGAGGTGATGCGGCTGGAGGCCAGCTGGCTGGTCACCGTGGAGCGGCGGATCGACGCCGACCTGCGGCTGGGCCGGCACGGCGAACTGCTCGCGGAGCTGACCGACCTGATCGCCCGCCACCCGCAGCACGAGGGCCTGCACTCGCAGGCGATGGTGGCGCTGTACCGCTCCGGGCGGCAGGCGACGGCGCTGGACGTGTACCGGCGGCTGCGGATGCGGCTGATCGAGGAGCTGGGCGTGGAGCCCTCCCCGCAGCTGCAGCGGCTGCACCAGGCGATGCTCGCGGTCGACCCGGCGCTGGACGTGGCCAGCGGGCCGCGCCGCACCTCCACCTTCAACCTGTATGCGGCCTGACGCCGTACCAGGTCTCCTCCGCCGTCCCGTCCGGGTCGAGGAGCGGGTAGAAACAGCACGAGTGGTTTGGTATTGACAAACCGTCCGGTCTGTTTTTTACTGATCAAGCTCAGAACCCGGCCCTGTCACGAGAGCTATCGGGCGGCTGGCGAATCGGACTCACGTACCGGACAGGGGAGACGGCCATGGACATCGCTGTACTGGGACCGCTGGACGTCAGAGAGAACGGGATCCCGGTGGCCCCCACCGCTCCCAAGCCCCGCCAGGTGCTGGCGCTGCTGGCGCTGAAGGCGGATCAGGTGGTGCCGGTGGCGGCGCTGGTGGAGGAGCTGTGGGGCGAGCGCCCGCCGCGCAGCGTGCGCACCACGCTGCAGACCTACATCCTGCAGCTGCGCGAGCTGATCTCGGCGGCGCTGCCGGCGGGTGACGACCGGCGCACCGCGAAGGACGTGCTGGTGACGTTACCGGGCAGCTACCTGCTCAACACCGGCGGCGGCAGCAGCGACGTGCTGGAGTTCGAGCGGCGGGCGGGGCTGGGCTACCGGGCCATGGACGCCGGCGACTTCGCGGGTGCGGCCAAGGAGCTGGGCGAGGCGCTGGCGCTGTGGACCGGCTCCGCGCTGGCCGACGTGCAGACCGGGCCGCAGCTGGAGATGGAGCGGATGCGGCTGGAGGAGACCCGGCTGTGTGCGCTGGACCAGCGGATCGAGGCGGACCTGCGGCTCGGGCGGCACCGGGAGCTGCTGGGCGAGCTGACGGTGCTGGTGAGCCGGTACCGCACCCACGAGAACCTGCACGCCCAGTTCATGCTGGCGCTGCACCGGTCGGGGCGGCGCAGCGAGGCCCTGGAGGCCTACCAGCGGCTCCGCAACGCGCTGGTGCGCGAGCTCGGCCTGGAGCCGTCGGCCGCCCTGCGCCGGCTGCAGCGCTCGATCATGGTCTCCGGTCCGGAGACCGCGCTGCTGCCGGCCGCGGACGGCCGGGGGGACCGGCTCAGCCGGGTCGGCTGAGCCGCGGCGGCGGCGCCGGGTCGCTGTCCGACGGGCTGAGTCGCTGAACGACGCCGCAGGTCAGCCCGGTTGTGCCGGGCCGGACAGCGACGCAAGCGACCCAAGTTCCGGGCAACTGCTCGGCGTGCGGAGACGAGACGAGAGGGGGCAGGGAGGCCGGAACGCATCGCCGCGGCGGTAGCGCCCGGCGCCCGGGCACCGGATGAACAGCCAGAATTCCTCAGCGGGCGCCGTCCTCGCCGTGGTTCTCGAACCGGTCGGCACGGCGCCCGGGGCACCGCTGGAGCTCGAACTGTGCGGGCCGCTGGGCACCGCGCGGGCCGAGGCGGTCGCCGCCAGGCTGGTCGAGCGCCACCGCGGGCACCTGGTGACCCTGGTGGAGGACCCGCTCGGCCGCCACCTGCTGCGCCTCTCCCCCGGACCGCTCTCCCCCGACCTGCTGGCCGACCTGCTGGCCCCCTCGGCCGGCGTGGACACCCTGCTGCCGGTGACGGGCCGCCAGCGCGAGGTGCTGCTGGCCGCGGTGACCGGCCCGGACGGCCCGCTCCGCCAGCTGGAGCAGTTGCACTGGAACTGGTCGGGTCCGCTGGATCCGGCCGTGTTCGCCGCCGCCTGGCAGTCGGTCGCCGACCGCGAGGTGGTGCTGCGGGCCTCCTTCGACTGGACCGCCGCGCCCCGGCTGGTGCTGCACGAGCGCGCCGAGGTGGAGGTGCGCCACCTGCCGTACACCGCCGTCGGCTGGACCCGGCTGCTCGCCGAGGACCGTCAGCGCGGCTTCGAGCCGCACCGGCCCGGGCTGCTGCGGGTGACCCTGCTGGCCGGGCCGCCCGGACTGCACGGGCTGATGCCCAGCACCCGGATCCTGGTGACCTACCACCGGGCGCTGCTGGACGAGCGGGGTGCGCTGCTGCTGGTGCGCGAGTTCTACCGGGCCTACCTGGCGGGCGGGGTGCTGCCCGGCGGCGAGCGGCGGCCGGACATCCGCGACCACGCCCGCTGGCTGGCCAGTCAGGACACCACCGCGGCCCGCGAGTTCTGGCAGGCCACGGCGCCGCCGCCGGGTGCGGCGGTGAGCGTGGGCCGGCTCGGCGGGCCGACCGGGCGCAGCGGGCCGGGCCGGGTGCAGCGCCGGCTGCGGCCCTCGCTGACCGCCCGGGTGCGCTCCTGGGCGGCGCTGCGCGGGGTCGGCGAGAGCAGTGTGCTGCACGTGGCCTGGGCGCTGCTGCTGTACCGGGCGGCGGGGGCCGGCGGGCCCACGCCGGTGACCTTCGGGGTCCAGCTGTCGGGCCGGGAGCTGCCGCTGCGCGGCGCCGCGGGCATTCCCGGGCTGCTGGGCGAGACGCCGCCGATGACCGTGGTGGTGGACCCGGAGGCGCCGCTGGCCGACCTGCTGCGCCAGGTGCGGGACTCGGCGCTGGACCTGACGGGGTACGCCTGGGTGCCGGGCGAGCTGGTCGGCACCTGGACGGCGGGGCCGGAGCCGGCGGAGCTGGGCGGCACGCTGGTGCACTTCGACAGCGGCATCGAGCTGCCCCAGGCGCTGCGGGCGGAGCTGGAGGACCGCAGCATCCAGGTGGACACCCCGCGCAGCACCGGCGGGGACACCATCCTGCCGGTCACCCTGGTCGCGCAGTACGACGGCGAGGGCGGGCTGCTGCTCTCGGCCACCTACGACCGGGCCCACCTGAGCGACGGGGACGCCTCGGGGACGCTGTCGCAATGCCTGCACCTGCTGCGCTGCCTGCCGGACCGGCAGGATCCGGAGGTCACCGTCGGGCAGGCGCTGGCGCTGCTGGACTCCGCCGAGGTGCCGCGGGTGGCGCGGCCGGGCGGCGGGCTGCGGCACGGCAGCCTGGCGGTGCTGCGGCCCGGCGAGCCGCGGGCCGGGGTGGTCTGCCTGGTGGAGGTGCCCGGGGTGCCGGCCCGCTCGTACGAGCTGCTGGCCCGGGCGGACCAGGGTCCGGAGCGGCTGGTCCGGCTCTCGCTGGACGAGGTGCCGCGGGTGCTGCCGGCGGCGGTGCGCGAACTGCTGGTGCCGGGACGGGACCTGGTGCTCGGCGGCTGCGGGCCGGGCGCGGGTGCGGCCTATGAGATCGCCCGGCAGACGGCCGGCAGCGGGGTCGGGGCGGCGGCCGTGGTGATGGCGGGGATCGGCGCCGCGGCGGACTGCGCGGACGCGCTGGCCCGGGCGCTGGCGGCGGCCCGGGCGCAGCACCTGGTGGGCGCGGGCGAGCACGGCGGGAGCGGCTGAGCGGGCGGCGCCGAGCGTTCGTCCAGCTGGACCGGAGCGGTTCTTGAGCGGCGTGCCGGACGGTGTACGAAACGCTGGAGGAGGGGGCATGGGCGATTCGGACCGTGGCGGCCAGGTGCTGCGCGTGCTGCGCGGGCAGGCCACCGAGGAGGAACTGACCGCGCTGACCGTGGTGCTGCTCGCGCGGCGCGCGGCCGCGGCGGGCGCCGACCGGGGTGACGAGCGGTCGCGCACCAGCCCCCAGTGGTGGAGGATCCCGGAGGTGTACCAGGCGCCGCGCAGCTGGCGGTGACGGTGGCTCCGGGTCCCCGGAAACGGATCTGACGACATGTCAACAATCACTGAGCTGGCTCCGGTCGCACTCGGAGCGGACGACATCCGGGGCCGGGTCGCCCGGCTGCACGGGATCCGGGCGGCCGCCGAGGCCGGCCCGGGCGAGCAGGCGACCGCGGCCCAGCACGCCAAGGGCAAGCTGACGGCGCGCGAGCGGATCGAGCTGCTGCTGGACCCAGGCACCTTCCAGGAGGTCGGGCAGCTGCGCCGGCACCGGGCGACCGGGTTCGGGCTGGAGGCCAAGAAGCCGTACACCGACGGGGTGATCACCGGCTGGGGCACGGTGGAGGGTCGGACGGTCTTCGTCTACGCGCACGACTTCCGGATCTTCGGCGGCGCGCTGGGCGAGGCCCACGCGCAGAAGATCCACAAGATCATGGACATGGCCATCGCGGCGGGCTCGCCACTGGTCTCGCTCAACGACGGCGCGGGCGCCCGCATCCAGGAGGGCGTCAGCGCGCTGGCCGGGTACGGCGGGATCTTCCAGCGCAACACCCGGGCGTCGGGGGTGATCCCGCAGATCTCGGTGATGCTCGGCCCGTGTGCGGGCGGCGCGGCCTACAGCCCGGCGCTGACCGACTTCGTCTTCATGGTCCGCGGGACCTCGCAGATGTTCATCACCGGCCCGGACGTGGTGCAGGCCGTCACCGGGGAGCAGATCTCGCAGAACGGCCTCGGCGGTGCGGACGTGCACGCCGAGGTGTCCGGGGTGGCGCACTTCGCCTACGACGACGAGCGGACCTGCCTGGAGGAGGTCCGCTACCTGCTGTCGATGCTGCCGCAGAACAACCGGGAGAACCCGCCGCACGCCGCGACCGCGGACCCGGCGGAGCGCCGCTGCGAAGCGCTGCTGGACCTGGTGCCGCTGGACGGCAACCGGCCCTACGACATGGCGAAGGTGGTGGAGGAGCTCGTCGACGACGGCGAGTACCTGGAGGTGCACGAGCGCTGGGCCCGGAACATCCTGTGCGCGCTGGCCCGGATCGACGGCCAGGTGGTGGGGATCGTGGCGAACCAGCCGCAGGTGCTGGCGGGTGTGCTGGACATCGAGGCCTCGGAGAAGGCGGCGCGGTTCGTGCAGGTGTGCGACGCGTTCAACATCCCGATCGTGACGCTGCTGGACGTGCCGGGCTTCCTGCCGGGTGTGGACCAGGAGCACGGCGGGATCATCCGGCACGGCGCCAAGCTGCTCTACGCCTACTGCAACGCCACCGTGCCGCGGATCTCGCTGATCCTGCGCAAGGCCTACGGCGGCGCCTACATCGTGATGGACTCCCAGTCGATCGGCGCCGACCTCACCTACGCCTGGCCCACCAACGAGATCGCCGTGATGGGCGCCGAGGGCGCGGCCAACGTGATCTTCCGCCGCGAGATCAACGGTGCGGACGATCCGGAGGCGATGCGGGCGCAGAAAATCCAGGAGTACAAGAGCGAGCTGATGCACCCTTACTACGCCGCGGAGCGCGGCCTGGTGGACGACGTGATCGACCCCGCCGAGACCCGCAGCGCGCTGGCGGCCGCGCTCGCGATGCTGCAGACCAAGCACGCGGACCTGCCGAGCCGCAAGCACGGCAACCCGCCGATGTGAGGAGTTGACCGTGGTCGAGCTGGTGGTGGGTTCGCGGGCCAGTCAGCTGGCCAGGACGCAGGTGAAGCTGTTCCTGGCGCCGCTGCGGGAGCGGTTCCCGGAGGTGGTCTTCCGGCACCAGGTGATCCTGGAGGCGGGCGACCAGGACCGGCGCTCGGCGCTGCGGGCGGTCTCCGAGCGCGGTGGCGGCTCGGCCTTCTCGGCGAACCAGGTGGACGCGCTGGTGTCGGGGCAGGTCGATGTGATCGTGCACTCGCTCAAGGACCTGCCGACCGCGAACCCGCCCGGCCTGGTGCTGCTGGCGCCGCCGCGGCGCGAGGACGTGCGGGACGCGCTCTGCGGCTCGACGCTGGCCGGTCTGCCACGGGGCGGGCGGATCGGCACGTCCGCGTCCCGGCGGATCGCGCAGCTGCTGCACGTGCGGCCGGACCTGGTGCCGGTGGAGATCCGGGGCAATGTGCCGACCCGGCTGGGCAGGCTGCGGACCCAGCGGCTGGACGCGGTGGTGCTGGCGGCGGCCGGCCTGCGGCGGCTCGGGCGGGAGGCGGAGATCAGCGAGGTGCTGCCGGTCGACCTGTTCCCGCCGAGCCCGGGGCAGGGGGCGCTGGGCATCCAGGTGCGGGAGGACGACGCGCTGGCGCGGGAGTTGTTGGGTGGTGCGGGTGATCCGGTCACGGAGGCGGAGGTGACGGCGGAGCGGGCGATGCTGGCGGAGCTGCACGGCGGGTGCTCGGTGCCGGTGGGGGCGTTCGGGAAGGCGGTGGGCGGGGTGCTGACGCTGCACGGGCAGGTCACGTCGGTGGACGGGAGGCGGCAGGTGGAGGCGCGCTGCTCGGGGCCGGTGGGTGGGGCGGAGGAGTTGGGTGTGCGGGTGGCGGGGGCGTTGCTGGAGCAGGGGGCGGAGGAGCTGCTGGTGGGGGCGCGGGTGGCGGCTTAGGTGTCGGAGCTGTACGCCCTGGACCTGAGCGACGCCGTCTGGCGTAAGTCAGCGCCGAGTGGCGTGGGAGCGAAGCCTGTAGTCGAGGGCATCCAGCGCCAGCGCGCCCGGGCTGCGGTGGCTGCTGATGCCGCGTCGGATCTCGTCGAGGACGGGGCGGCCGCGCTCGTCCCCGCGCAGGACCAGGGCCGAGGCGGCGTGCAGTCTTGCGTCGAAGTGCGGATCACCGAGGCGGGCCGTCAGCGCCTCGCGCAGGGCGGGGGTGTCGGTGGTGGACGCGGTGAGTGCGCTGAGCGCGGCGGCCCGCACCTCGGAGGCCTGGTCCCCGGTCAGGCGGATCATAGCCGCGAGGATCTCGGGGTCGTCGGCCGTGACGGTGGTCGAGCGGTTGGTGGCGATCAGGCCGGCGACCTCGCGGCGGATCCCCGGGTCGGGGTGGCGGGCGTGGCCCAGGACGGCCCGGATCTCGTCCGACGCGCAGTAGGAGCCGAAGGCGGCGATGGCGCTGCGCAGGGCGTAGGGGTCCTGCTCGGTGTCCAGCAGCAGGCAGAGCAGGTCGGTGGCCTGACGGGCGAACGGCAGTTCGTCCGTCAGGTAGTCGTCCGCCGCCGACGGGCCGTGCGGCGAGGGGAGGCCGAAGGTCATGAACCGCAGGACGTCCAGACCGAAGCGCCGACGGGCCACGGAGCAAGTGTCGCTGACCAGGACGCTGATCCACTCGAACGTCTCCCAGGTGGTGCGGTAGCTCAGTTGGGAGACCGATTCGAACCAGTCGTCATGCTGGGGCAGCGCGTGCACCAGCGCACGGGCCAACAGTTCGTCCGGTGTGCGGTGGATGCCGAGCGCGGCCTCCAGGTGGCTGACGATCGCCAGGTGGGCCGGCGGCGGGCCGGGCTCGCCCGGGGTGGCTGCGCCGAGCGCGGCTTCGGCGGCTCGCAGGGCCCGGCGCTGCGGGCTGTCCGGCCGGTGCTGGTCATGGCTGCGGGAGAGCAGGGCCAGCAGCACGGTGTAGTCACCGCGTTCGGTGGCCCAGCTGACCGGGTCGGATCCGTCGGCCCACGGGCGGGTCGGATCGGCGCCGCCGTCGATGAGCTGTCGCACCGCTTCGTCGAGACCGGCGTGCGCGGCGGCAGACAGCAGGGTGGTCGCCTGCTCGCCGGTGAACTCGTCGGAGCGGACGCTGTCCAGGAGGTCGAGGACCGAGTTCTCGTCGCCGCTCTCGATGGCGGCCAGCAGCGCGGGGAGGTGCACCGGGTGATTGTGCTCGCCCTGGCGCAGCTGGGGCGAGCGAATTCCGCGCCGTGCGGCGGAACGTCAGCTCCGTGCCCCGGCTCCGGCCGATTGGGCGGTGGTGAGGCGGGCGGAGATCAGGCGTTCGGCCGCTGCCGGGTTGAACTGCCAGAGGAGGCGGGCCAGGCGGGCGGCGATGACCTTCCTCTGTTGGGTGTCCGGGCAGAGGCGGTGGGCGAGTTCGAGCAGGCGCAGGGCGTGGACGCCGTCGTCGGGTGTGGCGGCCTCGCACAGCAGGTCCACCTCGGCCGGGGTGGCGGGCCAGGGGTCGGGGGTGCGGGCGGCTGCGGCGAGCAGGTGGTCGGCGGCCTGGCTCGCGGGGGCGCCGGTGCGGTGCAGGGCGAGTGCTGCGCGGCGGTGGAGGTCGGCCAGGCGGGGCGGGCCGAGGGTGGTCAGCACGGCGGCGCGGACGGCTTGCGGGCGGAGGGTGGTGCCGTCGGCCAGGCCGGCGGCCGTCAGCACCGCGAGGCCCTGGCGGGCGGAGGTGGGGGTGGTACCGAGGAGCAGGGCAACGCGGTCCGGGGTGGTGGAAGTGCCGAGCACCGCGGCCGCCTGGGCGACGGCGGCCGCCGTCGGGCCGCAGCGGTGCAGGCAGGCGCCGACCGCCAGGGCGAAGGTGTCGGGCCGCGCGAGGAGGGCGCGGAGCAGCAGGGGGTTGCCGCCGCTGGCGCCGTGCAGGAACACCGCGCGGTCGGTGTCGCCGGCGAGTTCGGCGACCTCGACCGGGGTGAGGAGTTCGAGTCGGACCTGCCGGGCTCCCGGGATGCGCGGCAGATCGCCCGTGCCCGCGAGGACCAGCAGGAAGCGCCCCGAGCGGGCGGGCCGGGCGAGGTAGCGCAGCACGGTGAGCGAGGCGCGGTCGGCGTACTGGACGTCGTCGACACAGAGCACGACCGGGGTGGTGCGGCTCAGTTGGCGCAGTGCCGCGTCCCAGCGCAGCAGGCAGTCGGCGGTGGAGGGCTCCAGGGCGCCGAGGGCGCCGGTGCGATCGCTGACGAGGAGTCGGTGCAGCAGGTCCAGCGGGGTGCCGCGTCCGGTGGGCGTGCCGACCGCGTGCAGGACCAGGGCGCCGATCGCCGTCGCCTGTTCGACCACGGTGTGCAGCAGGTCGCTCTTGCCGCTGCCGGTGGGCCCGTCGACCAGCAGGGTGCCCGGTCTGCCCGCGGCGCAGTCCGCCAGTGCCTCGTCCACGGTTCGGATCGCCGCTGTCCTGCCGACCACCGTCATGCCGTCAGGATCGGGCCGCTGCCTAGTGGCCGGTTCGAGGGCCGGTGGAGGAATCCGGGGGAAGCGCACGAACGGGGCTACCGTGCGTGCGGCTCCACCGTGAATCGCACCGCCAGAGCGCGAGGAGAGCACCACCATGACCAGTACCGTCTCCGCCGGCCGCGCGGTGGTCCCGCGCCGCCTGCTGATGTGCCGCCCCGAGTACTTCGACGTCAACTACAGCATCAACCCGTGGATGCACCCGGAGAAGCCGACCGACGCCGGCTCGGCGCTGGTGCAGTGGGAGGAGCTGCACGGCCTCTACCGCTCGCTCGGCCACACCGTCGAGCTGGTCGAGCCGGTGCCGGGCCTGCCGGACATGGTGTTCGCCGCCAACGGCGCGACCGTGGTCGGCGGCAAGGTGCTGGGCGCCCGGTTCCGGCACCGCGAGCGCACCGCCGAGGGCCCCGCCTACCTGGACTGGTTCGCCGCCAACGGCTACCAGGACATCCTGTGGCCCGAGTTCATCAACGAGGGCGAGGGCGACTACCTCCAGGTCGGCGACCTGCTGCTGGCCGGCACCGGGTTCCGCACCGACCCGCGCTCGCACCTGGAGGCGCAGGAGTTCTTCGGCGTGCCGGTGATCAGCCTGAGCCTGGTGAACCCGAACTTCTACCACCTGGACACCGCCCTGTCGGTGCTCGGCCCCGGCGAGGTCATGTACTACCCGGCGGCGTTCAGCCCGGGCAGCCAGGCGGTGCTGCGCCGGCTCTTCCCGGACGCGGTGCTCGCCTCGGACCAGGACGCCGCGGTGTTCGGCCTGAACGCCTTCTGCGACGGCCTCAACGTGCTGCTGCCGCAGGCCGCCACCGGGCTGGCCGGGCAGCTGGCGGAGCGCGGCTACCGGCCGATCGGGGTCAACCTGACGGAGCTGCTGAAGGCCGGCGGCAGCGTGAAGTGCTGCACCCTGGAGCTGTAGCGGAAACGCGAGGGCCCGGAGGCCGAGAGGCCTCCGGGCTTCCGCGCTGGGGGGATCAGCGCGAGTTCGAGTGCGAGTACTGCTGCCGCGGCGCCTCGGTGGGCTGCTGGTACTGCGGGTACTGCTCGCTGTGCCCGGGGTACTGCTGCGGGTACGGCTGGGCCTGCGGGACGGAGGCCGGGATCTGGCTGACCGTCAGCCGGTCCAGCTTGGCGCCCTCCACGTCCATGTTCGGCAGCACCGCGTCGACCCAGCGGGGCAGCCACCAGGCGGACCGGCCGAGCAGGGCGAGCACGGCCGGCACGATGGCCATCCGTACCACGAAGGCGTCGAAGAAGACGGCGGCGGCGAGGCTGAAGCCGACCATCTTGACGAAGTCGTTGTTCTCCAGGACGAAGGCGGAGAAGACGCTGGTCATGATGACCGCGGCGGCGCCGATCACCCGGCCGCCGTAGCGGAAGCCGTGCACCACGGCCTCGGCGGGCTGGGCGCCGTGCACGTGCGCCTCGCGCATCCGGGTGACCAGGAAGACCTCGTAGTCCATCGCGAGGCCGAAGACCACGCCGATCATGAAGATCGGCAGGGTGCTCATGATCGGGCCCTGGGTGCTGACGCCGAGCTGCTTGGCCAGCCAGCCCCACTGGAAGACCGCCACCACCGCGCCGAGCGCCGCGCCGACCGAGAGCAGGAAGCCGAGGGCCGCCTTCAGCGGGATCAGCACCGAGCGGAAGATCAGCACCAGCAGGACGAAGGCCAGGCCGACCACCAGACCGAGGTAGGGCAGCGTGGTGTCCTGGAGGGTCTGCGAGAAGTCGTCGATCAGGGCGGTCTGACCGGTCACCAGGACGGTGGCACCGGGGTCGGCCTTGAAGCCGCCCTCCAGCGAGCGGATGGACTTGACGAGCTGTCCGGTGGCGTGGTCGTCGGGGCCGGTGGTCGGGATGACGGTGAGGACGGCGGTGTCGTTCTTGGCGTTGGCGGTGGCCGGGCTGACCGAGGCGACGCCGCCCAGGTGCTCCAGCTTGCCGCCGACGGCCTTGGCCGCGGCGCTCGCGTCGGCGGCCTGGACGGTGAGGGTCAGCGGCCCGTTGAAGCCGGCGCCGAAGGAGCCGGAGAGCATGTCGTAGGCCTTGCGCTGGGTGGTGTCGGTGCGCATCTGGCCGTCGCCGGGCAGGCCGAGCTTCAGGCTCGCGGCGGGCACCGCGATGATGCCCAGGCCGACCACGCCGAGCACCAGGACGCTGAGCGGGCGGCGGACCACCAGGGCGGCCCAGCGGGTGCCCAGGTTGGGCTTCTGGCGGGCGGCGCGCTTGTCGGCCTTGCGCTGCTGGCGGGCGGAGAGCGGCTTGCCCCGCAGGGCCCGGCGGTCGCGGCGGGGCATCACCCGGATCGGCGCGAAGCCGAGGAAGGCGGGCACCAGGGTGACCGCGAGCAGCACCGCGATGGCGACGGTGCCGGCGGCGGTCAGGCCCATCTTGGTGAGCATCGGGACGTTCACCACGGCGAGGCCGGCCAGCGCGACGATCACGGTGAGGCCGGCGAAGACCACGGCCGAGCCGGCGGTGCCGACGGCCCGTCCGGCGGCGTCCTGGCGGTCGCGGCCCTCGGCGAGCTCGGTGCGGTAGCGGGAGATGATGAAGAGCGAGTAGTCGATGCCGACCGCCAGGCCGATCATCATGGCGAGCACCGAGGTGGTGGTGGACAGGCCCAGGGTGCTGCCGAGCGCGGTGATCGAGGCGCTTCCGATGGCCACCCCGATCAGCGCGGTGAGCAGCGGCATGCCGGCGGCGATCATCGAGCCGAAGGTGAGCAGCAGGACCACCGCGGAGATCAGGATGCCGATGCCTTCGGCGGAGCCGCTCATGCCGCCGGCGACCGGGACGGCGTCACCGCCGGCCTCGACGGTCAGCCCCTCGGCGCGGGTCCCGTCCAGCGCCGTGGTCAGGCCCTTGTGCGCGGCGTCGGTCAGCTTGGTGGCGGCGACCTGGTAGGTGACCACGGTGTAGGCGGTGGTGCCGTCGTGGCTCAGCGAGCCGGTCTTGAACGGGTCGGTGGCGGAGGCGGCCTGCGGGCCGGCGGCGAGCGCGGCCACCAGGTGCTCGACCTGCGCCTTGTGGGCTGGGTCGGTGAGCTTTCCGCCGTCCGGGGTGCGGACCACCACGCGGGCGGTGGCACCGGTGACGCCGGCGGCGGGGAACTTCGCCTGCAGCACGTCGGAGGCCTGCTGGGACTCGGTGCCCGGCATCGAGAAGGTGTCCGGCGGGGGCGGCGGGGCGGAGGATGCGGCGAAGCCGACCCCAACGAAGACGGCGAGCCACAGCAGCGTCACCAGGCCGCGGCGGCGGAAGGCGAAGCGGCCCACTTTGTAGAGGAAGGTGGCCATCGGAAGGACTCCTGTTGGGGTCGGGTGGTGCCGGTCAGGGGCGGGGGGGTCAGTACTCCCAGTGGCTGTCCTGGTCCCCGGACCAGGACGGGCCGCCGAGGGCCGCGAACACGTCGTCGAGTTCGCCGGAGTGGGCGGTGATCGTCTCGGGGGCGATCCCCGCCTCGTCCAGTGCCGCGATGACGGCCCGCAGCACGGGCAGGCTGCCGTCGCTGGGGATGGCCAGCGCCAGGCCTTCGCGGTCGGGGTGCGCCGAGCCGAAGAGCGCGGCGGCCGAGTCGAGCTGTTCCGGTGCGGCGAACCGCAGCCGGATCCGGCCGCCAGGGGTGTGGCTCGGAGCTGTCATCTCCATGGCGTCATCATGGCACACGTCTGACGCCATGTGGTGCCACTCGTCGGAAGTTCTGGGCCAAGGTGTCGTCATAGTGGCTCCACTCCATAGTGCCATGGTCATGACCATGACATCATTTGAGGCGTCGCACCGGCCGCTACCGGCGTCGGCACCAGCGCCGCCGCCCGCTCCCGCTCCCGGGCCTGCTTCGGCTCCTGGTCCGGGACGATCACGGTGCCGAAGCCCTCGTCCGTGAACATCTCCAGCAGGATCGAGTGCGGCACCCGCCCGTCGATCACCCGGGCCGCGCGGACGCCGCCGCGCACCGCGTCCAGGCAGCCGGCCATCTTGGGGGCCATGCCGTCGGAGAGGCTGGGCAGCAGCAGTTCGAGCTCGGTGGCGGTGAGCCGGCTGATCACCTCGTCGCTGTGCGGCCAGCGGGCGTAGAGGCCGCGGACGTCGGTGAGGATGATCAGGGCCTCGGCGCCCAGCGCGGTGGCCAGGGCGGCGGCCGCGGTGTCGGCGTTGATGTTGTAGACGTCGCCGTCCTCGGCGCTGCGGGCGACCGAGGAGAGCACCGGGATCCGCCCGGCGTCCAGCAGGGTCTCGATGGTGGAGGTGTCCACCCGGGTGATCCGGCCGACCCGGCCGACGTCCACCGGCTCGCCGTCGATCCACGGCACCAGCCGGGTGGCGACCAGGGTGTCGGCGTCCTCGCCGGTCATCCCGACCGCCAGCGGGCCGTGACCGTTGATCAGGCCGACCAGCTCGCGCTGCACCTGACCGGCCAGCACCATGCGGACGATGTCCATCGCGACCGGCGGGGTGACCCGCAGTCCGGCCCTGAACTCCCGTTCCAGGCCCAGGCGTTCGAGCTCACGGTCGATCTGCGGGCCGCCGCCGTGGACCACCACGGGGCGCAGGCCCGCGTAGCGCAGGAAGGCGATGTCGGCGGCGAAGCCGGCCGTCAGCTCGGGATCGACCATGGCATGCCCGCCCAGCTTGATGACGACCGTCCGGCCTTGGTGGCGGGCCAGCCAGGGCAGCGCCTCGCTGACGGACCGGGCCTTGGCCAGGGCCGGATGCGGACTGGTCGTCATGAGAAACCTCGCAATCGCCGGCCGGGGTGAAAATCACGGTCCAGGCTGTAGTTTCGGATCCATCATTGCGAGCCGGTCGGCTCGGTCGGAAGCTTTGTTGTCGACTACCTGTGAAAACAGTGGAGTCCGGGTCGTCGGCAGCCGGATGTCCGGTTGACCGGACGGGCGCGGTGGGGCGCCCGGCCATTTTTGCTGTGCGTTGTCCGCCGGCGGGGCTCCACGGAACGCCGGAAAGGTGCCATGATCGAGCCGGCGGTTCCGCCGACTCCATCCCACTAATTGAATGATGGTCCACCTCCACTCGGAAGTGGATCGAGGACGGCTTGAATTGGAGTGGAATGATGAGCAGCAACCCGTTCGATGACGCCGACGGCCGTTTCTTCGTCCTGGTGAACGACGAGGAGCAGCACTCGCTCTGGCCGTCGTTCGCCGAGGTGCCGGCCGGCTGGCGCGTCGCCTTCGGGGCGGAGGACCGCCAGCAGTGCCTGGAGTACGTCGAGCAGAACTGGACCGACCTGCGTCCCAAGAGCCTGCGCGACGCGATGGCCGCCGACCAGGTCGCCGCCTGAGGTGACCTCCCCCGTCGGGGGCGGGCAGGCAGAGTGCGGGGTGGGCCCCGGTGCTGGACCGTCAGCACTGGGGCGCGCCCCGCGCTCTGCCGTTCCGGCGCCGGTCAGGCGGCCGCGCGCACCACGGCGCGCTCCTGGGTGAGCTGCTGCTCGGCGCGCCGCAGCACGATCGAGTCGGCGATCTCGCCGCTGCGCACCGCGATGTTCGACAGCAGCGACGAGGACAGCCCGTGGGTGTGCTCGGTGCCGCCCTGCAGGTAGACACCGCATCCCAGTTCGACCGAGCTGACCAGGCGGTAGTCGCGCTCCACCTGGTGCCGGCCGGCCTCGTCGCGCAGGAAGTTGCGGTCGAAGTCGCCGAGCAGCCGGGCCGGGTCGAGCACGTCGTAGCCGGTGGCGAAGACCACCGCGTCCACGTCCAGGTGCTGCGGCTCGCCGTCCAGCAGCGCGTCCAGCACCAGCCGGGTCCGGTCGCCGACCCGGCGCACCTCGGCGACCTTGGTCAGGTTGCGGAAGTGCAGCCGCTTGGCACCCTCCACCTGCTCGTCGTAGGTGCGCTGGAACAGGTCCCGGATGACGTCGGAGTCCACCACCGAGTAGTTGGTGTTGCGGTGGTAGCGCCAGAACGCGTCCCGGGCCCGCGCGCCGCCGAAGTAGTACTCGTCCACCGCGGCCGGGTCGAAGATCTGGTTGGCGAACGGGGTGTCGTCCGCGACCGTGTAGCCGTAGGACGGCACCACCGCCGAGACCTGGGCCGCGGGCAGGTTGTCGTGCAGGTACCGGGCGATCTCGGCGGCGCTCTGGCCGGCCCCGACCACCGCGACGCTGCGCAGGCCGGCCTTGTCGGCCGCGCCGAACTTGGCCAGGAACTCCGAGCTGTGCCAGACCCGCTCGTCGCTGGTGACGCCGGCCGGCAGCCGCGGCACCAGGCCGGTGGAGACCGCCACGTTGCGGGTGCGCACCACCCGGGTGCCGGTCGGGCCGCTCACCTCGACGTCGAGCAGGTCGGCCACGCCGGCCACGCCGCCCGGCACCGGCCGGATGGCGGTGACCCGGCTGCCGTAGCTCACCCGGTCGGCGACCTGGGCGGCGGCCCACTCCAGGTAGCCGTGGAACTCCCGACGGGTCGGGAAGAAGTCCTGATTGTTCACGAACTGGACCAGCCGGCCCGCCGCGTGCAGGTACGAGACGAAGCTGAACCGGGAGGTCGGATTGCGGAAAGTGGCCAGGTCCTTCAGGAACGAGATCTGCATCGTCGCGTTCGGCAGCAGCATGTTGCGGTGCCAGCCGAACTCGGCCTGCTGCTCGAAGAAAGCGGCCTTCACCGGCTGCCCGGGGGACGTGGTCTGGTGCTCTTCCAAGGCGATCGCGAGCGACAGGTTGGACGGGCCGAACCCGATGCCAACCACGTCGTGGATCTCCTGGTTACGGCTACCCGCTGTACCCATAGAAATTCTCCCGCTTGCGTTGCGTGTTGAAATCTCCACCGGTGTCCCGGGAGACGGAGGTTCAGTATTGCGCCGGAGAACTCCTCGAAGTCAACATGAAGAGCGGAGGAGAACCGTTGCAGAGTCGCCTGAGGCGACTTGCGCCCGGCATTCGTTGTCCGGTCGACGGGACGGCGGTAGGGTCGGCCGGGATTTCCGGTGGACTCGTTCGCCGAGTCCGTCGGAGTCCGCCCCCGGGTCATTGCCCGGGAGGGTTGTGCCGTGTTCCGGAGCACTGAGAGGGTGAAATCTGGATGTTCGTTCCGAGTTTCTACTCCGACCCGGACAGTTCGTGGAAGATCGATCTGATCCGGGCCAATCCGCTGGCCCTCGCGGTGTCCAACGGGAACCTGGTCGACGGCCCGTTCGCGACCCACCTGCCGGTGATCCCGGACCCGGGTCAGCCGGGCTCGGAGTTCCCCGGCGACCTGTCCGGCCTGGTGCTGCTGGCCCACATGAACCAGGCCAACCCGCACTGGAAGGCGCTGGAGGACGGCGACACCGTCCTGCTGACCTTCACCGGCCCCAACTCCTACGTCTCGCCGACCGTCTACCAGGTCACCCCGGCCGCTCCGACCTGGGACTTCACCTCGGTGCACGTGCGCGGCACGGTGGAGAAGTTCGACTCCCTCGAGGACACCCTGGAGGTCGTCAAGGCCACCGTGCGCGCCTTCGAGGAGCGCTTCGGCGACGGCTGGGACATGACCGAGTCGCTCGGCTACTTCCGCAAGATCGCACCCGCGGTGGGCTCCTTCCGGATCCGGGTGACCGGCGCCGACGGGATGTTCAAGCTCAGTCAGGAGCAGCCCGAGGAGGTCCGCGAGCGGGTCCTGGCCTCGTTCGCCGGCAGCCCCTGCGGGCACAAGCGGGCGACCGCCGACCTGATGGCCAAGCTGCCCTGAGCCCCGGGGCCCTGACGGCTCGGGGCCCCAGCGCCGAGCCGCTGCTCAGGCGCTGACGGCCACCGGGTGCTCGCCCTCGCCCAGCGCGCCGATCGCGGTGATCTGGCGCACGTCGGGCAGGTCCCCGAGATTCTCCAGGGCGATGCTGGCGGCGCTGTCGAGGGTGGACATCACCCACTGCTCGAAGTCGATGCCCAGCTGCTCGGCGGCCTGGTGCCACCACTGCAGCCGGCTGCCCGGCAGCTCCAGCCGGCGGGTCGCCTCGGCCGGCGCGCCGGTGCGCGAGGGGTCCTGGCGGGAGGCGCAGATCGCCCGGCGCAGCTGCTTGGTGGTCCAGCGGTCCTGCTCGGCGCGGTCCAGCCAGATCTCCTGCTGCTCGGGCGGCAGCGAGGCCAGCTCGGCGTGGTGCTGGAAGGTCAGCGCCGGGCGGCGGCGGGAGAACTCGAACCGGCGGGCGACCCAGGCGTAGTTGCGCAGGGTCTGGTACTGCAGGCCGACGGCCCGGATGCCGCGCTGGTAGCGGTCCGCGTAGTGGTCCTTGCCGAACACCAGCCAGTCGCCGAGCCACCAGGAGGAGGAGTCGACGATGCCGGAGAGCTGGCGGCCGGCCCGCTCCCACTCCTCGAACGGCGTCCCGTCAGGCATCCGCAGACCGGTCCTGGTGGTCATCACCTGACCGCGCCGCTGCTGCTCCCCTGGAAGTCTTCGCTGCTGCGGCAGTACGGTCTGTTCTGGGTCGGTCTGTCCGTTTCCTGAACGCTCGAAGTCGCTGGCGTGAATCGCCATCATGCCTCCTTTTACGCGTGCGAACGGGTTCGAGCCTGGCATGCCGTTCTGGAGTGCTCGTGGATTACTGCTGCGGTGCTCGAACGCCTCGGGCCCGTTGGTCCGTCCCGTCGACGGGACGGACCAACGGGCCCGAGGCGCTGTTGTGCCGTTGCGAGTGCTTTCCTTCACCGCTTCACGAGCTGAGGGTATGTTCAATCCTGGCCGGAATTCCCCCCGCCGAGGGCGCCCGCGCAATTCCTCGCCCCATTCGTCTCGAACCGCCGGATCAGGAGGATCGGAAATGACGCACGCCCCGGCCCAGGCGGCCGGCCAGGACCAGTACCCGCACCCGGCGACGACGCCATGAGGCACCTCAGCGCGGGCCGGCTCGGCCCGCTTCCGGACTTCCTGGGACGGCAGGTGGCCGAGGCCGGCGCGCTCGAGCGCGATGTCGTCCCGATCGACACCCCGGCCGGCGACAAGCTGTGGCTGGTCTGCGACTACGCGCTGGCCCGCCAGGTGCTCTCCGACAAGCGGTTCAGCCGCGCCGAGGCCGTCAAGCCGCAGGCGCCGAAGCTCAACGACGCCCAGCCGGTGCCGAATTCGATGATGAGCATGGAGGGCCCCGAGCACTCCAGGCTGCGCCGGGTGGTGACCAAGGCGTTCACCAGCGGCCGGGTCAACGCGCTGGCCCCGGCCATCGAGCAGCTGACCGACCACTACCTGGACGCGCTGGAGACGGCCGGTCCGGGCAGCGACCTGATCGAGGGCCTGACCACGCCGCTGCCGCTGGGCGTGCTCTGCTCGCTGCTCGGCGTGCCGCCCGAGGACACCCCGCGGTTCCGCGACTGGGTCGAGGTGCTGTTCGACATCTCGGCCAGCGCGCCGCGCGAGAAGGCCCGGCGCCGCCTCGAACTCGCCGACTACATGTCGGAGTTGATCGATCGCAAGCGCCGCGAACCGCAACCGGACGTGCTCACCACGATGATCGGCGCGCAGGAGCGCGGCGAGCTGTCGCAGGGCGAGCTGCTCACCATGGGCCTCACCCTGCTGATGGCCGGGTACGAGACGGTGGTCGGCCAGCTCAGCCTCTCGCTGCTCGCCCTGCTCGACGACCGCGCCGCCTACCAGGAGCTGGTGGACGAGCCCGGGCTGCTGACCGGCACGATCGAGGAGCTGCTGCGGCTGACCCCCTCCACGCCGATCAGCTTCAACCGGGTCGCGGTCGAGCCGGTGCAGCTGGGCAGCGTGACGGTGCAGGCCGGCGAGGCCGTGGTGATCTCCCTGCTGCACAGCAACCGCGACGGCAAGGCCTTCGCCGACCCGGAGCTGATCGACCCGCACGGCCGCGAGGCCACCCACCTGACCTTCGGTCACGGGGTGCACCGCTGCCTGGGCGCGCAGTTGGGCCGGCTCGAGCTGCAGATCGTGCTGTCGCGCCTGCTGCGGCGGTTCCCCGGTCTGCGCCTGTCGTCGGACCCCGCGGCGGTGGTCTGGAAGGACGGACTCGGCACCCGGGGGCTGTCCCGGCTGCTCGTGGAGTGGTAGCGGCCGCGCACGCCGACCGTCCGAACGGGTCGCCTACCGGGTGTTCCTGGCGCCCCCCGAGAAGTGCTGCTTCGTGGAACACCTTTGGACTCGAAGTGAGGGAACCCGCGTGTCTGTCGAGACCACCCACCGTGCCGGCGAGCCCGTGAGGGGTGTCCGTAGTACTGGGACGCCCGTCGCCGTCGTCGGGCTGATCCGTCGGGGTGCCGAGCACGCCGAGCACTTCGACTGGGCGTTCTTCGGGATCGACCCGCACGCGGCCGGCGCCCCGGGCCCGCGGCAGCGGTTGCTGCTGGAGCTGGGCTGGGAGGCGCTGGAGCGGGCCGGCCTGCGGCCGGCCGCGCTGCGCGACGGCGACACCGGGTGCTTCCTCGGCCTGCCCGGGACCGAGGCGGCCGGGGACGCCGTGGACGCGGCGCAGCTGCTCTCCGTGCTCGGGCTGCGCGGGCCCGGCCGGACCGCGGCCGACGCCCTGACGGCCGTTCAGCTCGCCTGCGAGAGCCTGTGCACGGGCGCCACCGGGCTCGCGCTGGCCGGCGGCGAGGGCGCGCTGCTGGTGCTGAAGACCCTGGAGCGGGCGCTGGCCGACGGCGACCGGATCACCGCCGTGCTGGCCGCCGGCCCGGCCGGCGCACAGGAGCCCGTCCTCGAGCCGGGCGCCGACGGCCTGGCCGCGCTCTGCGAGCTGCTGGCCCGCCCCGCCGCCGAGCTGCCCGCCGCCCTCGCCTACACCGATGCCGACGGCGCCGCCCGCCGCCTGGCCGTCGGCGAGCCGCCGCGCCCCGAGTCGGACCGCCCGGCCGCCCCCGCCGCGTTCCGCGCCCCGGTGCTGCCCTGGCCGCTCTCCGGGCACCGTGCCGCCGCCGAACAGGCTCAGGCGGCACGGCTGTTGGACCACCTCCCCGAGCACCCGGCGGTGGGCGACCTGGGCCACTCGCTCTCCTCGACCCGCACCGCCTTCCGGCACCGCTCGGTGCTGCTGGCGGGCACCGCCGCCGAGTTCCGCGAGGAGCTGGCCGCGCTGGCCGAGGGCCGGCGCACGGCCGGCCGGATCAGCGGGATCGCCACCGCGGCGCGCGAGCGCACCGTCTTCGTCTTCCCCGGCCAGGGCGCCCAGTGGCCCGGCATGGCGGCCGACCTGCTGGACTCCTCGGACGTGTTCCGGGCGAGCATCGAGGCCTTCGGCACGGCGCTGGCCCCGCACGTGGACTGGTCGCTGGAGGACGTGCTGCGGGCCCGACCAGGCGCGCCCGGCCTGGAGACCGACGACGTCGCGCAGCCCGCGCTGATCGGCGTGATGATCGCGCTGGCCGAGCTCTGGGGCTCCTTCGGCATCCGCCCCGCGGCCGTGGTCGGCCACAGCATCGGCGAGGTCGCGGCGGCCGTGGTGGCCGGTGGCCTGTCGCTGGCGGACGGCGCCCGGGTCGCGGCCGTGCAGGCCAAGGCGCAGGCCCGGATCGGCGGCGTCAGCGGCCTGCTCTCGGTCGCGCTGCCGCTGGAGGCGGTGCGCCCGCGCCTCGCGCAGTGGGGCGAGCGGGTCTCGGTCGCGGCCGTCAACGGACCGCAGACCGTGGTGCTCGGCGCCGACCTGGAGACCCTGGAGCAGTTGCTCGCCGAGTTCACCGCCGAGGGCGTGCGCGCCCGCAAGGTCGGGATCAACGTCGCCGCCCACACCCCCTACATCGACCAGCTGCACGAGGACTTCCGCACCGGCCTGGCGCCGATCCGCCCGCGCACCGGCACCGTGCCGTTCCACTCCAGCGCGACCGGCGGCCCGCTGGACACCGCAGAGCTGGACGCCGAGTTCTGGTTCCGCAGCCTGCGCGCCCCGATGCAGTTCGAGCGGGTGATCCGCGGGCTGGCCGACCACGACGCCTTCGTCGAGCTCAGCCCGCACCCGGTGCTGACCCTGCCGGTCCAGCAGACCCTGGAGGCCGCGGACTCCGCGGCCGTCGTGGTCGGCTCGATCCGCCGGGACGGCGACGGCCCGCAGCGCCTGCTCACCTCGCTGGCCGAACTCCACACCCAGGGCGTCGCGGTGGACTGGCGGCCGGCCTTCCCCGGCGACGCCGCCGTGGTCGACCTGCCGACCTACCCGTTCCAGCGCGAGGCCGCCGACGCCGCCCCCGCCGTCCGCGACGAGCGGGCGCTGGCCGCCGAGAGCGCCCGGTTGATGGACCTGGTGCGCACCGAGATCGCGGCCGTGCTCGGCCGCGGCAGCGCCGCCGAGGTCGACCCGCAGCGCTCCTTCCAGGTGCTCGGCTTCGACTCCAACTCCGCGGTGGAGCTGCGCAACCGGCTCTGCGCCGCGACCGGCCTGCGGCTGCCGGTCACCCTGCTCTTCGACCACCCCTCGCCGGAGCAGCTGGTGGCCCGGCTGGTCGCCGAGCTCTCCGGTGACACCGGCCCGGCCGGCCGGGCCGCCCGCCGCGGCGGGGACGCCGACGAGCCGATCGCGATCGTCTCGATGGCCTGCCGCTACCCCGGCGAGGTGGCCTCCCCCGACGACCTGTGGCAGCTGGTGCTGGGCGAGCGGGACGCCATCACCGAGTTCCCCGGCAACCGCGGCTGGGCGCTCGACCAGCTCTTCGACGCCGACGCGACCAGCCTGGGCCGCTCCTACGCCCGGCACGGCGGCTTCCTGCACGACGCCGACCTGTTCGACGCCGAGTTCTTCGGCATCAACGGGCGCGAGGCCGCGGCGATGGACCCGCAGCAGCGCCTGGTGCTGGAGACGGCCTGGGAGGCCGTGGAGCGGGCCGGGCTCGACCCGGCCGGGCTGCGCGGCAGCCGCACCGGCGTGTACGTCGGCGCGATGGCCCAGGACTACGGCCCCCGGCTGCACGAGGCGGGCGAGGGCGCCGCGGGCTACCTGCTCACCGGCAGCTCCAGCAGCGTGATCTCCGGCCGGGTCGCCTACACGCTCGGGCTGGAGGGCCCGGCGATCACCGTCGACACCGCCTGCTCCGCCTCGCTGGTCGCCCTGCACATGGCCGTGCAGGCGCTGCGCACCGGCGACTGCGAGCTGGCGCTGGCCGGCGGTGTCGCGGTGATGGCGAGCCCCGGCATGTTCGTGGAGTTCAGCCGCCAGCGCGGGCTGGCGCCGGACGGGCGGTGCAAGTCCTTCTCGGCCGAGGCGGACGGCACGGGCTGGGCCGAGGGCGTCGGCGTGCTGGTGCTGGAGCGGCTGTCGGACGCGCGGCGCAACGGCCACCAGGTGCTGGCGGTGGTGCGCGGCACGGCGATCAACCAGGACGGCGCGAGCAACGGCCTGACCGCCCCCAACGGACCGTCACAGGAGCGGGTGATCCGCGACGCCCTGGCGGCGGCCGGTCTGACGGCGAGTGAGGTGGACGCGGTGGAGGCGCACGGCACGGGCACCAAGCTGGGCGACCCGATCGAGGCGCAGGCGATCCTCGCGACCTACGGCCGGGACCGGGAGCAGCCGCTCTACCTGGGCTCGTTGAAGTCCAACATCGGGCACGCGCAGGCCGCGGCGGGTGTGGGCGGCGTGATCAAGATGATCATGGCGATGCGGCACGGGGTGCTGCCGCGCACCCTGCACCTGGACGAGCCGTCGCCGTATGTGGACTGGACGAGCGGTGAGGTGGCGCTGCTCACCGAGGCGACGGACTGGCCGGAGGCCGGGCGGCCGCGCCGGGCGGGTGTCTCCTCGTTCGGCATCAGCGGCACCAACGCGCACGTGATCATCGAGCAGGCCCCGGAGGCCGAGCCGGTGGTGCGCGAGGCCGAGGAGGTGCTGCCGGCGCCGGCACCGTGGGTGCTCTCGGGGCACAGTGAGGCGGCGCTGCGCGGGCAGGCGGCGCGGCTGCTGGAGTTCGTCGACGGTGCGGAGGTGCCGGGGCTGGCGGACGTGGGTGTGTCGCTGGCCGCGGTGTCGACCGTGCGGGCGCACGCGGCCGCGGTGGTGGCGGCGGACCGGCCCGGCTTCGTGCGGGCGCTGGCGGCGCTGGCCGCGGGCGAGGCGTCGGCGGATGTGGTGCTGGGCACTCCCGCGGTCGGCCGATCGGCGTTCCTGTTCACCGGTCAGGGCAGCCAGCGGGTCGAGATGGGCCGTGAGCTGTATGCGTCGGACGCGGTGTTCACGGCGGCGTTCGATGCGGTGTGCGAGCGGATGGACGGCCACCTGGGCCGCTCGCTGCGTGAACTGGTGTTCGCCGGCGGTGAGGTGCTGGACCGCACGGAGTTCACGCAGCCTGCGCTGTTCGCGGTGGAGGTGGCGCTGTTCCGGCTGGTCGAGCACTACGGGCTGACGCCGGATTACCTGTTGGGCCACTCGGTGGGCGAGCTGGCGGCCGCGCATGTCGCGGGGGTGCTGTCGCTGGACGACGCGTGCGCGCTGGTCGCGGCGCGTGGGCGGTTGATGCAGTCGGCGCAGGCCGGTGGTGCGATGGTCGCGATCGAGGCGGAGGAGGCCGAGGTCCGCGAGACGCTGCTCCCGTGGGCCGGGAAGCTGGACATCGCGGCGATCAACGGCCCGCGTTCGGTGGTCATCACCGGTGACGAGGACGCCGCCCTGGAGGTGGCCGCCGCCTGGAAGGAGGCGGGGCGCCGCACCTCGCGGCTGAAGGTCAGCCACGCCTTCCACTCCCCCCACATGGACGGGATCCTGGAGGAGTTCCGGCAGGTCGCCGAAGGCCTGACCTTCCGCGAGCCGCGGATCCCCGTCGTCTCCAACGTCACCGGCACCCTCGCCGAGGAGCTGACCGACCCCGACTACTGGGTGCGCCAGCTGCGCGGCGCCGTCCGCTTCCTGGACGGCATCGACTTCCTGCGCGCACACGGCGTCACCACCTACCTGGAACTCGGCCCCGACCCCGTGCTCGCGGCCATGACCCGCAGCTGCCTGGACGGCGCGAGCGCCACGGTCGCCGCCGTGCTGCGCAAGGACCGCCCGGAGGCGCAGAGCCTGGCACTGGCGCTGGGTCAGCTGGCGCTGAGCGGCGCGAAGCCCGCCGCCGAGGTGCTGTTCCCCGGTGGCCGCAAGATCGTGCTGCCGCCCTACGCCTTCCAGCGCAGCCGCTACTGGCTCGATGTCCCGGCGTCGGCGGACGACCCGGCCGGGCTGGGCCTGGAGGCGGCCGAGCACCCGCTGCTCGGCGCCGTCACCAGCCTGGCGGGTGGCGAGGGCCTGCTCTTCACCGGCCGCCTCTCCCTGCGCACCCACGCCTGGATCGCCGACCACGCGGTGGCGGGCGGCGTGCTGCTGCCGGGCACCGCCTTCGTCGAGCTGGTGCTCGCGGCGGGCGAGCGGGTCGGCTGCGACCGGCTGCGCGAGGTGGTGCTGGAGGCGCCGCTGGTGCTGCCCGCCGAGGGCGGGGTGCAGCTGCAGGTGACCGTCGGCGCCCCGGACGGCTCCGGCGACCGCTCGGTCACCGTGCACGCCCGGCCGGAGCCCACGGCTGACGGCCAGTCGGCCGAGGAGTGGGTGCGGCACGCCTCGGGTGTGCTGACCGCCGGCGAGGTCGGCATCGGCGTCGAGGTGCCGGAGGTTTGGCCGCCGCAGGGTGCGGTGGAGGTGCCGCTGGACGGCGTCTACGAGGGCCTGGCCGAGCGCGGCTACGCGTACGGCCCGGTCTTCCGAGGCCTGCGGGCGGTCTGGCGCGCCGGTGCGGAGCTGTTCGCCGAGATCGCGCTGCCCGAGGGCGACGCCGACGGCTTCGGCGTTCACCCGGCGCTGCTGGACGCCGCCCTGCACGCGCTGCTGCTGGACGGCGAGGGCCTGAACCTGCCCTTCGTCTTCGGCGGGGTGTCGGTGCAGGCCTCCGGCGCGACGGCGCTGCGGGTTGCGCTGCGCCCGGGCCAGGGCGGGGCCTCGCTGACCGCGACGGACACCGTGGGCCAGCCCGTGCTCTCCGTCGAGTCGATCGCGATGCGACCAGCCGAGCAGGTCGGCGCGGCGGCCGCGAACCGCAACGGGCTGTACCGCTACGGCTGGAAGCCGGCCCAGGTGACCGCCGGGGCGGTGGCCCGCTGGGCCGTGCTCGGCGCGGACCCGTACGGTCTGGCGCGGGCGCTGGGCGCCCGCACCGACCTGGACGAGGTACCCGAGGTCATCGCGCTGACCGCACCGGGCACCGGTGTGCACGACGCGGTGTGGCAGAGCCTGGAGACGGTCCGCGAGCTGCTGGCCGACGAGCGGCTGGCCGAGACCCGCATCCTCTGGGTCACCCGCGAGGCCGCCGCCGTGACGACCGGTCAGCCCGTGGCCGACCTGGCCGCCGCCGCCACCCTGGGCCTGCTGCGCACCGTCCAGAACGAGTACCCCGGCCGGGTCTTCCTGCTCGACGTCGATGCGACCGCCGACCTGGCCGCCGCCGCTGTGGCCGCCGTCGCCGCCGAGGGCGGCCAGCTGGCGGTGCGCGACGGCGCCCTGCACTCCCCCGTCGTCGAGCGCGTCACCGGCGGGACCGACCCGGTGGTCTTCGACGGCACGGTGCTGGTCACCGGCGGCACCGGCGGCATCGGCCAGATCCTGGCCCGCCACCTGGTGCACCGCCACGGCGTCCGCAGGCTGCTGCTGACCAGCCGTCGGGGCCTGGCCGCCGAGGGCGCGCAGCAGCTGGTCGACGAGCTGGCCGAGGCCGGCGCCGACGTGACCGTCGCCGCCTGCGACGTCACCGACCGCGCCGCGCTCGCCGCACTGCTCGCCGAGCACCCGGTCACGGCCGTGATCCACACCGCCGGCGTCCTCGCCGACGCCACTGTCGGCAACCTGACGGCGGACCAGGTCTGCGAGGTGCTGCGCCCCAAGGCGGACGCCGCCTGGAACCTGCACGAGCTGACCCGCGAGGTGCCGCTGACCGCCTTCGTGCTCTTCTCCTCGATCGCCAACCTGATCGGTAACCCCGGCCAGGCCAACTACGCCGCCGCCAACGCCTACCTCGACGGCCTCGCCCAACAGCGCCGGGCCGAGGGCCTGCCCGCGACCTCGCTGGCCTGGGGCCTGTGGGCCGCGACCGGCGGCAGCATGGCCGCGCAGCTGGCACAGGCCGACATCAGCCGGTGGGCCCGCAAGGGCGTGCTGCCGCTGACCGCCGAGCGCGGCATGGAGCTCTTCGACGCCGCGCTGAGCAGCGCCGAGCCCGTGCTGATGCCCGCCGAGCTGGACCTGTCCGCGATCCGCCTCCAGGACGGCCCCGCCCCGGCGCTGCTGCGCACCCTGGTGCGGGCCCCGCGCCGCAAGGCGAGCGCGGCGGCCGCCGGCACCGGCGGGTCGCCGCTCGCCGCGCGGATCGCCGGGCTCCCGCAGCCCGAGCGGGTGCGGGCGGTCGGCGAGCTGGTCCGCTCGACGCTGGCCGTGGTCCTCGGGCTCTCCGGCCCGTCGGCCGTCAGCGACGGCACGGCCTTCACCGTGCTGGGCATCGACTCGATGACCGGCATGGAGCTGCGCGACCGCCTCACCGAGGCGACCGGCATGAAGCTCCCCGCCACCATCGCCTTCGACTACCCGACCCCGGCCGCGCTCACCGAGCGGCTGCTCGCCGAGCTGGTCGCGGCGGGCGAGCCGGCGGCGGCCGAGGCCCCGCGCGCGGTCGCGGCGGACGGCGACGACCCGATCGTGATCGTCGGCATGGCCTGCCGCTACCCCGGCGACGCCCGGTCGCCGGAGGAGCTGTGGCAGCTGGTCGCGGACGGCACCGACGCGATCGGCCTCTTCCCCGCCAACCGCGGCTGGGACGTCGAGAACCTGTACGACCCGGACCCGGAGCGGTTCGGCAAGAGCTACTGCAAGCACGGCGGGTTCCTCTACGACGCCGACCTGTTCGACGCCGAGTTCTTCGGCATCAGCCCGCGCGAGGCGCAGGCGATCGACCCGCAGCAGCGCCTGCTGCTGGAGACCAGCTGGGAGGCGGTGGAGCGGGCGGGCATCGACCCGGCCAGCCTGCGCGGCAGCCGCACCGGCGTCTTCAGCGGGGCGATGTACAGCGAGTACGGCCTGCTGCTGCAGGGCGGCCCGGAGCAGTCCGAGGCCTACCGGATGATCGGCAACATGCTGAGCGTGGCCTCCGGCCGGGTCTCCTACACGCTCGGGCTGCAGGGCCCCTCGCTGACCCTGGACACGGCCTGCTCCGGCTCGCTGGTCGCCCTGCACCTGGCCGCCCAGGCGCTGCGCAGCGGCGAGTGCGACCTGGCGCTCGCGGGCGGCGTGACGGTGATGGCCACGCCGCAGACCTTCGTGGAGTTCAGCCGCCAGCGCGCGCTCTCGCCGGACGGGCGGTGCAAGTCCTTCTCGGCCTCGGCCGATGGCACCACCTGGAGCGAGGGTGTCGGCGTGCTGGTGCTGGAGCGGCTGTCGGCGGCCCGGCGCAACGGGCACGAGGTGCTGGCGGTGGTGCGCGGCACGGCGGTGAACCAGGACGGCGCGAGCAACGGCCTGACCGCGCCCAACGGCCCCTCGCAGGAGCGGGTGATCCGCGACGCGCTGGCGGCCGCCGGGCTCGCCGGCTCCGAGGTGGACGCGGTCGAGGCGCACGGCACGGGCACCAAGCTGGGCGACCCGATCGAGGCGCAGGCGATCCTCGCGACCTACGGCCAGGACCGTGAACACCCGCTCTACCTGGGCTCGTTGAAGTCCAACATCGGGCACGCGCAGGCCGCGGCGGGTGTGGGCGGCGTGATCAAGATGATCATGGCGATGCGGCACGGGGTGCTGCCGCGCACCCTGCACCTGGACGAGCCGTCGCCGTATGTGGACTGGGCGAGCGGCGAGGTCGAGCTGCTGACCGAGGCCACCCCGTGGCCCCGGATCGGGCGGCCGCGCCGGGCGGGCGTCTCCTCGTTCGGCATCAGCGGCACCAACGCGCACGTGATCATCGAGCAGGCCCCGGAGGCCGAGCCGGTGGTGCGCGAGGCCGAGGAGGTGCTGCCGGCGGCGGCGCCGTGGGTGCTCTCGGGGCACAGTGAGGCGGCGCTGCGCGGGCAGGCGGCGAGCCTGCTGGAGTTCGTCGACGGCGCGCAGGCGCCGGGGCTGGCGGACGTGGGTGTGTCGCTGGCCGCGGTGTCGACCGTGCGGGCGCACGCGGCCGCGGTGGTGGCGGCGGACCGGCCCGGCTTCGTGCGGGCGCTGGCGGCGCTGGCCGCCGGTGAGGCGTCGGCGGATGTGGTGCTGGGCACTCCCGCGGGTGGCCGGTCGGCGTTCCTGTTCACGGGGCAGGGGAGCCAGCGGGTCGGGATGGGTCGTGAGCTGTATGCGTCGGACGCGGTGTTCGCGGCGGCGTTCGATGCGGTGTGCGAGCGGATGGACGGCCACCTGGGCCGCTCGCTGCGTGAACTGGTGTTCGCCGGCGGTGAGGAGCTGGACCGAACCGAGTTCACCCAGCCCGCGCTCTTCGCCATCGAGGTGGCGCTGTTCCGCCTGGTCGAGCACTACGGGCTGACGCCGGACTACCTGCTCGGCCACTCGGTGGGCGAGCTGGCGGCCGCGCATGTCGCGGGCGTGCTCTCGCTGGACGACGCCTGCGCGCTGGTCGCGGCGCGCGGCCGGCTGATGCAGTCGGCGCAGGCCGGCGGCGCGATGATCGCGATCCGGGCCACCCGCGAGGAGGTCGAGCCGACGCTGGCCGGCCGCAGCGGCGCGGTGGTGCTGGCCGCGGTCAACGGGCCGGAGGCGGTGGTGATCTCCGGCGACGAGCCGGCCGCCCTGGAGGTGGCGGCGTACTGGCGCGAGGTCGGGCGGCAGACCCGGCAGCTGAAGGTCAGCCACGCCTTCCACTCGCCGCACATGGACGGGATCCTGGAGGAGTTCCGGCGGGTCGCCGAAGGCCTGACCTTCCGTGAGCCGCGGATCCCCGTCGTCTCCAACGTCACCGGCACCCTCGCCGAGGAGCTGACCGACCCCGACTACTGGGTGCGCCAGCTGCGCGGTGCGGTGCGCTTCCTCGACGGTGTGCGGTACCTCCAGGAGCAGGGCGTCAGCAGCTTCCTGGAGCTGGGCCCCGACCCGGTGCTGGCGGCGATGACCCGCAGCTGCCTGGACGGCGCGGCCGCCACGGTCGCCGCCGTGCTGCGCAAGGACCGCCCGGAGTCGCAGAGCTTCGCGCTGGCGCTGGGTCAGCTGGCGCTGGGCGGCACCGCGCCGGACGCCGAGGTGCTCTTCCCCGGCGGCCGCAAGATCGTGCTGCCGCCCTACGCCTTCCAGCGCACCCGCTACTGGCCGGAGGCCGTGGTCTCGGCCGAGGACCCGGCCGGGCTGGGCCTGGAGGCGGCCGAGCACCCGCTGCTCGGCGCCGTCACCAGCCTGGCGGGCGGCGAGGGCCTGCTCTTCACCGGCCGGATCTCCCAGCGCACCCACCCGTGGATCACCGACCACGCGGTCGGCGGGCAGGTGCTGCTGCCGGGCGCCGCGATGGTCGAACTGGCGCTGGCGGCGGGCGACTGGGTCGGCTGCGACCGGCTGCGCGAACTGGTGCTGGAGGCGCCGCTGGTGCTCCCGGCCGAGGGCGCGGTGCAGCTCCAGGTGGTCATCGGCGCGGCGGACGGTACCGGCGAGCGCCGGGTCGGCGTCTACTCGCGGCCGGAGCACGCGGACGGGCAGGAGTGGGTCTCGCACGCCTCCGGTGCCCTGGGCACGGGAGGGCCGGCGGCCGTTGCCGCCGCGGCCGGGGTGTGGCCGCCGCAGGGTGCGGTGGAGGTGCCGCTGGACGGCGTCTACGAGGGCCTGGCCGAGCGCGGCTACGCGTACGGCCCGGTCTTCCAGGGGCTGCGGGCGGCCTGGCGCTCGGGCGAGGAGCTGTTCGCCGAGGTCGCGCTGCCCGAGGGCGGCCTCGACGGCTTCGGTGTTCACCCGGCGCTGCTGGACGCCTCGCTGCACGCGCTGCTGCTGGACGGCGAGGGCCTGAGCCTGCCGTTCGCGTTCGGCGGGGTGTCGGTGCAGGCCTCCGGCGCGACGGCGCTGCGGGTCACCCTGCGCCCGGCCCAGGGCGGGGCCTCGCTGACCGCGACGGACACCGCCGGGCAGCCGGTGCTCTCCGTCGAGTCGATCGCGCTCCGACCAGCCGAGCAGGCCGGCTCCGGCGCCAACCGCAATGGGCTCTACCGCTACGGCTGGAAGCCGGTGCAGCTCGCCGGGACCGCCAAGGAGCTCAGCTGGGCCGTGCTCGGCGCGGCTCCCTACGGCCTGGCGCGCGGGCTCGGCGCCCGCACCGACCTGGACGAGGTGCCGGACGTGGTCGTCCTGGCCGCGCCCAGCACCGATGTGCAGGAGGCCGTCTGGCAGAGCCTGGAGACGGTCCGCGAGCTGCTGGCCGACGAGCGGCTGGCCGACACCCGCATCCTCTGGATCACCCGCGAGGCCGTCCCGGTGACGCCCGGTCAGCAGGTCGCCGACCTGACCGCCGCCGCCACCCTGGGCCTGCTGCGCACCATCCAGAACGAGTACCCCGGCCGGGTCGCCCTGCTGGACGTGGACACCGAGACCGACCTGGCCGCGGCCGCGCGGACCGCCGCCACCGAGACCGACGCCCCGCTCGCGGTGCGCGGAGGCCGGTTCCACAGCCCGGTGCTGGAGCGCGTCCCCGCCGAGGGCGACCCGGTGGTCCTCGACGCCGAGGGCACGGTGCTGATCACCGGCGGCACCGGCGGCATCGGCCAGATCCTGGCCCGCCACCTGGTGCACCGCCACGGCGTCCGCAGGCTGCTGCTGACCAGCCGTCGGGGCCTGGCCGCCGAGGGCGCGCAGCAGCTGGTCGACGAGCTGGCCGAGGCCGGCGCCGACGTGACCGTCGCCGCCTGCGACGTCACCGACCGCGCCGCGCTCGCCGCACTGCTCGCCGAGCACCCCGTGGGCGCCGTGATCCACACCGCCGGTGTGCTGGCCGATGCCACCGTCGGGAACCTGACGGAGCAGCAGGTCGAGCAGGTGCTGCGCCCGAAGGTGGACGCGGCCTGGAACCTGCACGAGCTGACCCGCGAGCTGCCGCTGACCGCCTTCGTGCTCTTCTCCTCGATCGCGGGCCTGATCGGCAACCCCGGCCAGGCCAACTACGCCGCCGGCAACGCCTACCTGGACGCCCTGGCGCAGCAGCGCCGGGCCGAGGGCCTGCCCGCGACCTCGCTGGCCTGGGGCCTGTGGGCGGCGACGGGCGGCAGCATGGCGTCCGAGTTCAGCGAGGCGGATCTGGTCCGCTGGGCCCGCAAGGGCGTGCTCCCGCTGACCGCCGAGCGCGGCATGGAGCTCTTCGACGCCGCGCTGACCAGCACCGAGCCGCTGCTGATGCCCGCCGAGCTGGACCTGGCGGCCGTGCGGGTGCCGGACAGTCCGGCGCCGGTGCTGCTGCGCACCCTGGTGCGGGCCCCGCGCCGCAAGGCGGGCGCGGCGGCCGCCGGCTCCGGCGGGTCGGCGCTGACCGAGCGGATCGCCGGGCTCTCGCAGCCGGACCGGGTGCGGGCGGTCGGCGAGCTGGTCCGGGCGGCGCTGGCCGTGGTGCTGGGCCTGGCCGACTCCTCGGCCGTCAGCGACAGCACGGCGTTCACCGTGCTGGGCATCGACTCGATGACCGGCATGGAGCTGCGCGACCGCCTGGCCGAGGCCACCGGCGTCAAGCTCCCGGCGACCCTCGCCTTCGACTACCCGACTCCGGCGGCGCTGACCGAGCGGCTGCTCGCCGAGCTGGTCCCGGCCGCCGAGCCGGAGCCGGCGGCGGCCGTGGCCCCGCGGGCGGCGGTCGCGGCGGACGAGGACCCGATCGCGATCGTCGGCATGGCCTGCCGCTACCCCGGCGACACCCGCTCGCCGGACGACCTGTGGCGGCTGGTGGCCAGCGGCACCGACGCGATCGGCCTCTTCCCGGCCAACCGCGGCTGGGACCTGGACGCGCTCTTCGACGCCGACCCCGAGACGCCCGGCACCAGTTACTCCCGGCACGGCGGTTTCCTCTACGACGCCGACCGGTTCGACGCCGAGTTCTTCGGCATCAGCCCGCGCGAGGCCTACGCGATCGACCCGCAGCAGCGCCTGCTGCTGGAGACCGTCTGGGAGACCCTGGAGCAGGCCCGGCTCGACCCGGCCGAGCTGCGCGGCAGCCGCACCGGCGTCTTCGTCGGCAGCATGTACGACGACTACGCCTCCCGGCTCGCCGTCGCCCCCGCCGAGTACGAGGGCTACCTGAGCACCGGCAGCGCCGGCAGCGTGGCCTCGGGCCGGATCTCCTACACCTTCGGGCTGGAGGGCCCGGCGATCACCGTGGACACGGCCTGCTCCTCCTCGCTGGTCGCGCTGCACCTGGCCAGCCAGGCGCTGCGGCAGGGCGAGTGCACGCTGGCGCTGGCGGGCGGGGTGACCGTGATGGCCACGCCGCGGACCTTCGTGGAGTTCAGCCGCCAGCGCGGGCTGGCGCCGGACGGGCGCTGCAAGGCGTTCTCCGCCGAGGCGGACGGCACGGGCTGGGGCGAGGGCGTCGGCATGCTGCTGCTGGAGCGGCTGTCGGACGCGCGGCGCAACGGGCACCAGGTGCTCGCGGTGGTCCGGGGTTCCGCGGTGAACCAGGACGGCGCGAGCAACGGCCTGACCGCGCCCAACGGCCCCTCGCAGGAGCGGGTGATCCGCGACGCGCTGGCGGCGGCCGGTCTGACGGCGAGTGAGGTGGACGCGGTGGAGGCGCACGGCACGGGCACCAAGCTGGGCGACCCGATCGAGGCGCAGGCGATCCTCGCCACCTACGGCCAGGACCGCGAGCACCCGCTCTACCTGGGCTCGCTGAAGTCCAACATCGGCCACACCCAGGCCGCGGCGGGTGTCGGCGGCGTGATCAAGATGATCATGGCGATGCGGCACGGCGTGCTGCCCCGCACCCTGCACATCGACGAGCCCAGCCCGTACGTGGACTGGAGCTCCGGCGAGGTGGCGCTGCTCACCGAGGCCACCCCGTGGCCCCGGATCGGCCGACCGCGGCGTTCCGCCGTCTCCTCCTTCGGGATCAGCGGCACCAACGCGCACGTCATCCTGGAGCAGGCCCCCGCCGAGGAGCCGGCCGAGGAGTACGCCGGCGAGCTGCCCGCGCTGCTGCCGTGGGTGGTCTCGGCCCGGGGCGCGCAGGCGCTGGCCGGGCAGGCCGAGCAGCTGCGCCGGCTCGCCGCGGCGGCGGACATCGGGGCGGGCTTCGGCCCGGAGCACCTGGACATCGCGCACTCCCTGGTCACCACCCGCTCGGCGCACGTCGACCGGGCCGTGGTGCTCGCCGGGAGCACGGAGGAGCTGGGCGCCGGACTGGCGGCGCTGGCCCGCGGCGAGGAGTCGCCGCAGCTGGTGACGGGTGCGATGCGGGCCGGCGGCCGGTCGGCGTTCCTGTTCACGGGGCAGGGCAGCCAGCGGGTCGGGATGGGTCGTGAGCTGTATGCGTCGGACGCGGTGTTCGCGGCGGCGTTCGATGCGGTGTGCGAGCGGATGGACGGTCACCTGGGCCGCTCGCTGCGTGAACTGGTGTTCGCCGGCGGTGAGGAGCTGGACCGCACGGAGTTCACCCAGCCCGCGCTCTTCGCCATCGAGGTGGCGCTGTTCCGGCTGGTGGAGCATTACGGGCTGACGCCGGATTACCTATTGGGCCACTCGGTGGGCGAGGTGGCGGCCGCGCATGTCGCGGGGGTGCTGTCGCTGGACGACGCGTGCGCGCTGGTCGCGGCGCGTGGGCGGTTGATGCAGTCGGCGCAGGCCGGTGGTGCGATGGTCGCGATCGAGGCGGAGGAGGCCGAGGTCCGCGAGACGCTGCTCCCGTGGGCCGGGAAGCTGGACATCGCGGCGATCAACGGCCCGCGTTCGGTGGTCATCACCGGTGACGAGGACGCCGCCCTGGAGGTGGCCGCCGCCTGGAAGGAGGCGGGGCGCCGCACCTCGCGGCTGAAGGTCAGCCACGCCTTCCACTCCCCCCACATGGACGGGATCCTGGAGGAGTTCCGCCAGGTCGCCGAAGGCCTGACCTTCCGCGAGCCGCGGATCCCGGTGGTCTCCAACGTCACCGGCGCACTGGCTGACGAGCTGGCCGACCCCGACTACTGGGTGCGCCAGCTGCGCGGCGCCGTCCGTTTCCTGGACGGCATCGACTTCCTGCGCGAGCAGGGTGTCACCACCTACCTGGAGCTCGGCCCCGACCCGGTGCTGACGGCGATGACCCGCAGCTGCCTGGACGGCGCCGACGCGCTGGCCGCCCCGCTGCTGCGCGGTGGCCAGCCCGAGGCGCGCACCGTCGCGACCGCGCTGGCGCAGGCCTACGTGCGCGGTGCCGAGGTGCGGTGGACCCGGGCGCTGCCCGGCGGCCGCGCCGTGGACCTGCCGACCTACGCCTACCAGCGCGACAGCTACTGGCTGGACGCACCGGCCGCCCCGGTCGCCGCGCCGGTCCGGGACGGCGGGCACCCGCTGCTGGACCAGGCGGTCGAGCTGGCGGGCGAGCAGGGCTGGCTCTTCACCGGCCGGCTGGACCTCGACGCCCAGCCGTGGCTCGCGGACCACACCATCGCCGGCACCCCGCTGCTGCCCGGTGCCGCCGTCGCCGAGCTGGCGCTGTTCGCGGCCCGGCGGGCCGGTGCGGGCCAGGTCGCGGAGCTGACCCTGGAGCGTCCGCTGCCGCTGGCCGAGGCCTGCGCGCTGCAGCTGATGGTGGGCGCCCGCGCCGCCGACGGCAGCCGCCCGCTCGCGCTCTACTCCCGCCCCGAGGCCGCCGCCGACGCCCCGTGGGTCCGGCACGCCGAGGGTTCCCTGACGGACGGCCGGCCGGCCGAGCCGGACGAGCCGGACGAGCTGACCGCCTGGCCGCCGCCGGGCGCGCGGCAGGTGCCGCTGGACGGCCTCTACCCGGCGCTGGCCGAGCGCGGCTACGCCTACGGCCCGGTCTTCCAGGGCCTGCGCGCGGTCTGGCAGGACGGCGAGGACCGGTACGCCGAGGTCTCGCTCCCCGCGGGCGCTCCGGCGGTCTTCGCCCTGCACCCCGCCGCGCTGGACGCCGCCCTGCACGCCCTGCTCGCCGGCAGCGCGGCGGGCGACCCGCTGCTGGTCCCGTTCAGCTGGCGCGGCCTGGCCCTGGCCGGCACCGGCGCCACCGAGCTGCGGGTGCGCCTGCGCCGGGGCGAGGGTGACAGCTACCGGCTGCTGCTCGCCGACCCGGCCGGCGCGCCGGTGTTCACCGCCGACGCGCTGGCGGTGCGCGAGCTGAGCGCCGACGCGGTGGAGGCCGGGCCGGTGCACGGTGCCGGGCTGTTCGACCTGCACTGGGTCGCGCCGGAGGCCGAGGCGTCCGCGCTGCCGGGGCCGCTGGCGGTGCTGGGCGGCGCGGTCGACGAGCTGGTGGCGACCGCGCGGGCCACCGGCGCCGCGGTCCGCGCCCACCTGGACCTGGACGCGCTGCTGCGGGCCGTTGACGCCGGCGAGCCGGTGCCCGCCGTGGTGCTGGCCGCCGAGCCGGCCGGCCTGGACGGACTGCTGGAACTGGCCCAGCGCTGGGCCGCCGAGGAGCGGTTCGCCGCCGCCCGGCTGGCCGTGCTCACCGAGGGCGCGGTCGCGGCGGCGGACGGCGAGCGGCCGGAGCCGGACCGCGCGGCCCTGTGGGGCCTGGTCCGCTCCGCGCAGGCCGAGCACCCCGGGCGGTTCGCGCTGCTCGACACCGACGGGAGGCCCGAGTCGCTGCGCGCCCTGGTCGGGGCGCTGGCCTCGGCCGAGCCGCAGCTCGCGGTCCGGTCCGGCCGGCTGACAGTGCCCGCGCTGCGCCGCCACCGCCCGGTGGCCGTGCCCGCGGCGGGCCCGTTCGGCCCGGACAGCCGGGTGCTGATCACCGGCGGCCTGGGCGCCCTGGGCCGGCTGCTGGCCCGTCACCTGGTGGACCGTCACGGGGTGCGGAACCTGCTGCTGACCAGCCGCCGGGGCCTGGCCGCCGAGGGCGCGCAGCAGCTGGTCGACGAGCTGGCCGGGGCCGGTGCCACGGTGACCGTCGCCGCCTGCGACGCCGCCGACCGCGGCGCGCTGGCCGCGCTGCTCGCCGAGCACCCGGTGACCGCCGTGATCCACGCCGCCGGCGTGCTGGACGACTCGGCGCTGGCCGGGCTGACCGGCGAGCGGCTGGCCCGGGTGCTGCGGCCCAAGGCCGAGGCGGCCGTCCACCTGGACGAGCTGACCCGGGAGCTGGACCTCACGGCCTTCGTGCTCTTCTCCTCGGTGGCCGGCACCCTCGGCTCGGCCGGGCAGGCCAACTACGCGGCGGCCAACGCCTTCCTGGACGGGCTGGCCCAGCGCCGGCACGCCCAGGGCCGGCCCGCGCTGTCGCTGGTCTGGGGCCTGTGGGCGGCGGAGAGCGCCATGACGGACGCGCTGAGCAGCGTGGACCTGGCCCGGATGACTGCCCGTTACGGCGTCGCCGCGCTGACCGACGAGGAGGGCCTGGCCCTGTTCGACGCGGCCCTGGCCACCGCCGGCACGCCGGTGCTGACGGCGGCCGCGCTGGACCTGCGCCAGGCCGACCCGGTGCCAGCCCTGCTGCGCGGCCTGGCCGGCGCCCAGCGCCGGGCCAGGGCGGCGGCCGGCCCGGTCCGGGACACCGCGGCCGACCTGCGGGACCAGCTGGAGCGCGCGCCCCGGCACGAGCACCACCACCTGCTGCTGGAGGCCGTCCGGGCCCAGGTGGCGGCGGTGCTCGGGCACGCCGACGGCGACCGGGTGCCGGCCGACCGCCGGTTCCAGGACCTGGGCTTCGACTCGCTGACCGCGATCGACCTGCGCGACCGGCTGGCCGCGGCCACCGGCGTCAAGCTGCCGCCGACGCTGATCTTCGACCACCCCACGTCCGGTGCCCTGGCGGACCGGCTGCGGGACGCGCTGGTGCCCGACACCGAGCCCGACGGCCCCGAGGAGGCCGCCGGTCCGACCGACGACAGTGCCGACGAGATCGTGCCGGACAGCTTGCTGGACGAGATGGACGCCGACGAGCTGGTCCGCCTGGCGCTCGGCGCGACCACCTCCTGACCCAGCGACAGACCACAACCCCACCAGGGAAGTACGGAGAGAGCAGGATGGCTTCCACAACCCAGCAGCAAGTCGTCGAGGCGTTGCGGGCCGCGCTGAAGGAGAACGAGCGGCTGAAGGCGGACAACGCCCGGATCAAGGACCGCGAGCAGGAGCCGATCGCGATCATCGCGATGGCCTGCCGCTACCCGGGCGGGGTCCGCTCCCCGCAGGACCTGTGGCGCCTGGTCACCGACGAGGTCGACGCGGTCGGCCCGTTCCCCACCGACCGCGGGTGGGACCTGGCGAACCTGTACGACGCGGACCCGGACGTGCCGCACACCTCCTACTCCAGGGAGGGCGGCTTCCTCCACGACGCGGCGAAGTTCGACGCCGAGTTCTTCGGCATCAGCCCGCGCGAGGCCTACACCATCGACCCGCAGCAGCGCCTGCTGCTGGAGACCGCCTGGGAGGCCTTCGAGGCCGCCGGGCTCGACCCGGCCGCGCTGCGCGGCAGCCGCACCGGTGTCTTCGTCGGCACCATGTACGGCGACTACGCCTCCCGCTTCTCGCCGGCCCCCGCCGAGTACGAGGGCTACCTGGGCCTGGGCAGCGCGGGCAGCGTCGCCTCCGGGCGGCTCTCCTACACCTACGGGCTCGAGGGCCCGGCGATGACCATCGACACCGCCTGCTCCTCCTCGCTGGTCGCCCTGCACCTGGCGGCCGCCGCGCTGCGGCGCGGCGAGTGCTCGCTGGCGCTGGCCGGCGGCGCGACGGTGATGGCCACGCCGATGCCGTTCGTGGAGTTCAGCCGGCAGCGCGCGCTCTCGCCGGACGGCCGCTGCAAGGCCTTCGCGGCCGGGGCGAACGGCACCGGCTGGGCCGAGGGCGCCGGCCTGCTGCTGGTCGAGCGGCTCTCCGACGCCCGTCGGCTCGGCCACCCGGTGCTGGCGGTGCTGCGCGGCTCGGCCGTCAACCAGGACGGCGCCAGCAACGGCCTGACCGCCCCCAACGGCCCCGCGCAGGAGCAGCTGATCCGGCAGGCGCTGGCCGGCGCCGGCCTGTCCGCCGCCGAGGTGGACGCGGTGGAGGCGCACGGCACCGGCACCAGCCTGGGCGACCCGATCGAGGCGCACGCCCTGCTCGCCACCTACGGCAGGGACCGCGAGCACCCGCTCTACCTGGGCTCGCTGAAGTCCAACATCGGCCACTCGCAGGCCGCGGCCGGCGTCGGCGGCGTGATCAAGATGATCATGGCGATGCGGCACGGCGTGCTGCCCCGCACCCTGCACGTGGACCAGCCCAGCCCGCACGTGGACTGGAGCTCCGGCGAGGTGGCGCTGCTCACCGAGGCCACCCCCTGGCCGGCCCTCGAGCGACCACGCCGCTCCGCCGTCTCCTCCTTCGGGATCAGCGGCACCAACGCGCACGTCATCCTGGAGCAGGCCCCCGCCGAGGAGCCGGCCGGGGAGCCCGGCACGCCGCTGCCCGCCGTCCCGGTGGTGCTCTCCGCGGCCGGCGAGGCCGCGCTGCGCGCCCAGGCCGACCGGCTGCACGCGCACCTGGCCGACCCGGCCGCCGGCAGCCTGACCGACGCCGCCTTCTCGCTGGCCACCACCCGCGGCCGGCTCGCGCACCGCGCCGTGCTGCTGCCCGCCGACCGCGCGGAGCTGCTGGCCGGGCTGCGCGCGCTGGCCGACGGCACCGGGCCGGCCGACCTGGTCCGCGGCACCGCGGCCGAGGGCCGCACCGCCTTCCTCTTCGCCGGGCAGGGCGCCCAGCGGGCCGGCATGGGCCGGGAGCTGTACCAGGCCTTCCCCGCCTTCGCCGCCGCCTTCGACGAGGTCTGCGCCGCCCTGGACCCGCACCTGCCGCGCCCGCTGCGCGAGGTGGTCCTCGCCGAGCCGGACACCGCGGCCGGCGAGCTGCTGAACCGCACCGAGTACACCCAGCCCGCGCTGTTCGCCTTCGAGACCGCGCTGTTCGAGCTGCTCGGCTCCTGGGGCGTGCGGCCGGACGCGGTGCTCGGCCACTCGGTCGGCGCGCTGGCCGCCGCCCGCGCCGCCGGGTTCCTCGCGCTCGAGGACGCCGCCGCGCTGGCCGCCGCCCGCGGCCGGCTGATGCAGCGGCTGCCCGAGGGCGGCGCGATGGTGGTGCTGCGCGCCACCGAGCAGGAGGCCCTGGCGCGGATCGCCGGCCACCGCGAGCTGGTCTCGGTCGCCGCCGTCAACGGACCGGCGAGCACCGTGCTCTCCGGCGACCGGGCGGCGCTGGCCGCGATCGTCGCCGCCGTCGAGGCGGACGGCGGCAAGGCCACCTGGCTGAAGGTCAGCCACGCCTTCCACTCCCCGCTGATGGCCCCCGCGCTGGACCAGCTGCGCGCCGTCGCCGCCGGGCTGACGGTCCACCAGCCGACCCTCACCATGGTCTCCGACCTGACCGGCCGTCCGGTGACCGCCGAGGAACTGGCCGACCCGGAGTACTGGGTGCGGCACGCCCGCGAGGCCGTCCGGTTCCAGGACGGCGTGCGGGGCCTCGCCGAGCTGGGCTGCACCCGGTTCCTGGAGCTCGGCCCGGGCACCGACCTCACCTCGCTGGCCGCCGACTGCCTGGACGGCGCGGCCGGCCACACCGTGGTCGCCGCGCTGCGCAAGCGGCTGCCCGAGCCGGCCGCACTGCTCACCGCCGTCTCCCGGCTGCACGTGCGCGGCGGCGCGGTGGACTGGCGCGCGGTCTTCGCCGGCCGCGGCGCCCGCCGGATCGAGCTGCCCGGCTACGCCTTCCAGCACCGCACCTTCTGGATCGACCAGCCGGCCCGCACCGGTGACGTCGGCTCGGCCGGCCTGACCGCCGTCGAGCACCCGCTGCTCAGCGCCGCCACCGGACTGCCGGACACCGGCGGCCTGCTGCTCACCGGCCGGCTCGCGCTGGCCGAGCACCCCTGGCTGGCCGACCACCAGGTCGCCGGGCAGGTGCTGCTGCCCGGCACCGCGCTGCTCGACCTGGCCGTGCAGGCCGCCCGGGCGGCGGGCCTGGACCTGGTGGAGGAACTGGTCCTGGAGGCCCCGCTGGTGCTCCCCGCGGACGGCGCGCTGCCGCTGCGGGTCACCGTCGGCGCCCCGGACGGCACCGGCGCCCGCGCCGTCGGCATCCACACCGGCGAGCAGGGCGACTGGACCCGGCACGCGCACGGCCTGCTGACCGCCGCCGCGCCCGCCGAGACCGCCGACCTGGCCTCGCAGTGGCCGCCGAGCGGCGCCGAGCCGGCCGGCACCGCGCCCGCCGAGCTCTACGCCGCGATGGGCGCCACCGGCCTCGCCTACGGCCCGGTCTTCCGCGGCGTGCGGGCCCTCTGGCGGCGCGGCAGCGAGCTCTTCGCCGAGGTGGCGCTGCCCGACGGGCGCCAGCCCGGCACCGGCGGCTACGGCCTGCACCCGGCGCTGCTGGACGCGGCCCTGCACCCGATCGCCCTGGGCGGGGTGCTCGACGGGGTCGGCGGCGACGACCGGATGTTCCTGCCCTACGCCTGGAACGGCGTCCGGGTGCACGGCACGGCCGAGGCCGCGCTGCGGGTGCGGATCGCGCCCGCCGGCGCGAGCGGGGTGAGCGTGTCGGTGGCCGACCGGGACGGCCGCCCGGTCGCCTCGATCGCCTCGCTGGCGCTGCGCCCGGCCGCCCCGGCCGGCCAGGACGACGGCCTGCTGCTGACCGCCTGGGAGCCGCTGGCCGACCTGCCCGCCGCGCCCGACAGCTACGACTGGATCGTGCTGGGCGACGCCGACCCGCTGGCGGCCGAGCTGGGCACCGGCCCGGTGCTGGCCAACGCGGCCGAGCTGGCCGCCGCACTGGACGAGGGCGAGCCGGTGCCCGAGCAGCTGCTGCTCGCCGTCCCGGCCGGCGCGGCCGACGCCGTGGACGTGCGCGGGCTGCTGCACCAGGTGCTGGAGGCCGTGCGGCTGCTGATCGAGGACGAGCGGCTGGCCGGCACCAAGCTGGCCGTGCTCACCCGCGGCGCCGTCACCCTCGGCGGCCAGCAGTACGCCGGCGAGCCGGCCCAGCGCGCCGTCTGGGGCCTGCTGCGCTCCGCCCAGGGCGAGCACCCGGGCCGCTTCACCCTGCTCGACGAGGACGGCAGCCCCGCCTCGCTGCGCGCCGTGGCCGCCGCGCTCGCCGCCGGCGAGCCGCAGCTGGCGCTGCGCGGCGGCACCGCCCACCGGCCCACGCTGACCGCGGCCGAGCCGGAGGGCCTGCTGCGCGCCCCGGCCGGCGCACCGCACTGGCACCTCGACTACGTCGCCAAGGGCACCTTCGCCAACCTGGCGCTGAAGCCCTGGCCGGAGGCCGGCGAGCCGCTGGCCGAGGGCCAGGTCCGGGTGGAGATGCGGGTCGCCGGGCTGAACTTCCGCGACGTGCTGCTCTCGCTCGGCGTGATCCCGGCCTCGGTGGACGGGCACGCGGGCGGCTCCGGCCAGGGCGGCGAGGGCGCCGGCGTGGTCCTGGAGGTCGGGCCCGGGGTGACCGGGCTGCGGCCGGGCGACCGGGTGATGGGCCTGTTCCAGGGCATCGGCCCGGTCACCGTGGCCGACCGCCGGTTCGTGGTGCCGATCCCGGCCGGCCTGTCGTTCCGTCAGGCGGCCGCCGTGCCGGTGACCTACGCGACGGCCTACTACGGCCTGGTGGACCTGGCCGGCCTGCGGGCCGGCGAGTCGGTGCTGGTGCACGCGGCGACCGGCGGCGTCGGCACGGCCGCGCTGCAGATCGCCCGCCACCTGGGCGCCGAGGTGTACACCACGGCGAGCCCCGCCAAGTGGCACGCGCTGCGCGCCGCCGGGGTGCCGCAGGAGCGGATCGCCTCCTCCCGCACGCTGGACTTCGAGGCGGAGTTCCTGACCGCCACCGGCGGCGCCGGCGTGGACGTGGTGCTCAACTCGCTGGCCGGCGAGTTCGCCGACGCCTCGCTGCGGCTGCTGCCGCGCGGCGGGCGGTTCCTGGAGATGGGCAAGACCGACCGGCGCGACGGCGCCTCGGTGGCGCTCAGCCACCCCGGGGTGGACTACCGCACCTACGACCTGCGCGACCCCGGACCGGACCGGGTGCAGGAGATCCTGCTCACCCTGGCCGGCCTGTTCGAGCAGGGCGCGCTGACCCCGCCGCCGGTCGCCGGCTTCGACCTGCGCCGGGCGCCGGACGCCTTCCGGTACCTGAGCGAGGCCCGGCACATCGGCAAGGTGGTGCTGGACCTGGGCACCGGCGAGCGCTGGGACACCGACCGGGCCGTGCTGGTGACCGGCGGCCTGGGCTGGCTGGGGCGGCTGACGGCCCGCCACCTGGTGACCGGTCACGGAGTGCGGCAGCTGGTGCTGATGGGCCGCGGCCGGCCGGGCGCGGAGGCGGAGCGGGACATCGCCGAGCTGCGCGCGCTGGGCGCCGAGGTCCGCACCGAGGCCTGCGACGCGGCCGACCGCGAGGCGCTGGCCGCCGCGCTGGCCCGGCTGGCGCTGGACGGCGTGCGGATCGGCGGCGTGGTGCACGCGGCGGGCGTGCTGGACGACGGCCTGCTCTCCTCGCTCACCCCGCAGGCGCTGGACCGCACCCTGCGGCCCAAGGTCGACGCGGTGCTCAACCTGCACCGGCTGACCGACGGCCTGGACCTGAGCGCCTTCGTCGTCTACTCCTCGCTGGCCGGCACGGTCAACTCGCCCGGGCAGGCCGGCTACGCGGCCGGCAACGCCTTCCTGGACGGGCTGGTCGAGTACCGCCGCTCGATCGGCCGCCCCGGGGTCTCCGTGGTCTGGGGCCTGTGGGGCGGGGACGGCGGCATGGGCGCCGGCCTCACCGAGGCCGACGTGGCCCGGATGGCCCGGGTGGGCGTGGCTCCGCTGACCGCCGAGCGCGGCCTGGAGCTGCTGGACGCGGCCGTGCGCCGCGACCAGCCGGTGGCGGTGGCGGCCGGCTGGCAGCTGGCCGGCCTGCGCGAGCGGGCGGCGGCCGGCGGCGAGGTGCCCGCGATGCTGCGCGGCCTGCTGCCCGCCCCGGCGGTCAAGGCGGCGGCCGCCGCGGCGGCGCCGAGCGCGCAGGGGGCGGCGGCCGCGGCCGACTCCCCGGCCGGCTCCGGTGCCCGCACCGGCGATCCGCTGCTGGACACCGTGCTCGACGAGGTGGCGGCCGTGCTCGGCCACGCCTCCGGCGCGGCGGTGGACCCGGACGGCTTCTTCGACCGGCTGGGCTTCGACTCGCTGACCGCGGTGGAGCTGCGCAACCGGCTCGCCGAGGCCACCGGGATCCGGCTGCCCGCCACCTTCATCTACGACTGGCCGACCCCGACCGAGCTGGTGGCGCACCTGCGCCCGCAGCTCCCGGAGCAGCCGGCACCGCAGAACACGCACGACCAGAACGACCAGCAGAACCAGCACGACCAGCAGGACGCTCCCGCGAGCGGGGCACCGGAGACGGTCGCCCTGCTCGCCGAGATCGCCCGGCTCGAGGCCGCGGTCGCCGACCGCCCCCTCAGCGACAGCCAGCGGGCCACCGTCAGCGAACGGCTGCGTGACCTGCTCACCGAACTGAGCTCTTCGAAGGAGGGTTCCTCAGCATGGGTGTGACCATGACGGCCCCACCGGCCGAACCAACGACCCAGCCCCAGCCGGCTCCGACGACCGCACCGGCCGACGCCTCCCGGTGGCTGCGCAGCTACTACCGGGGCGAAGCCGGCACCGCCGCCGTCCGCCTGGTCTGCTTCCCGCACGCGGGCGGCACCGCCAACGCCTTCGCCCGGCTCTCCGCCGTGCTGCCGGCCGGCACCGAGCTGCTGGCCGTGCAGTACCCGGGCCGCCAGTTCCGGCGCGCCGAGGCCTGCGCCGAGTCCATCGAGGCGCTGGCCCAGGGCGCGGCCCGGGCGCTGGCCGAGTACGACGACAAGCCGGTCTTCCTGCTCGGCCTGAGCATGGGCGCCCTGGTGGCCTTCGAGACCGCCCGGCTGATCGAGCGCCAGGGCGGCTCGGTGGCCCGGCTGTTCGTCTCCGCCGCCCGGCCGCCGGCCCAGGACTGGCAGGAGCAGGACGTGGACGCGCTCAGCGACGCGCAGATCGTCGCCGGGCTGCGCACCCTGGGCGGCATCCCGGCCGCGCTGCTGGAGGACCCGGAGGTGGTCGGCGACCTGGTGCGCCTGCTGCGCGCCGACCACCGCGCGCTGCGCCGCTACCAGGGCGACCCGGAGGCGGCCACGGCCGCCCCGGTGACCGTGCTGCTGGGCAGCAGCGACCCCAAGAACACCTTCGAGCAGATGGCCGACTGGGGCCGGCACAGCGCCCAGGGGCACAGCGTCGAGCCGCTGACCGGCGGGCACTTCTCGCTGGTCGAGCAGGCCGCGGAGACCGCCGCCGTGCTCGGCCGCTACATCCGCCGCGACCGGGCCGCGCTGGCCCGCAAGGCGCCGCAGGGCCCGGCCACCGAGCTGGTCAAGGAGATCCTGACGGCGGGTCTGGACGGCCAGACGCCCGGCCTGCCCACCGACCTGACCCAGCTGGAGGAGGCGGCCCGCGCGGTGCTGGCGCCCAACGCCTTCGGCTACCTGGCCGGCACCGCGGGCACCGGCTCCACCGGCCGCGCCAACCGGGAGGCCTTCGAGCGCCACCGCCTGGTGCCGCGGGTGCTGCGCGGGGTGACCCGACCCGACACCTCGGTGACCCTGTTCGGCCAGCGCCTGCCCGCCCCGGTGCTGCTGGCGCCGCTGGCCGCGCAGGCCCTGGTGCACCCCGAGGGCGAGTCGGCCACCGCCCGCGCCGCGGGCCGCCTGGGCCTGCCGATGGTGCTCTCCAGCTTCGCCTCGCGCTCCCTGGAGGAGGTCGCCCGGCAGTCCGGCGGCGGCCCGCGCTGGTTCCAGCTCTACCTGCCCTCGGACCGGGCGGTCGGCGAGTCGCTGGTCCGCCGGGCCGAGGCGAACGGCTACACCGCGCTGGTGCTCACCGTGGACAACACCCACCTGGGGTTCCGCCCGGGCGAGCTGGACCACGGCTACTCGCCGTTCCTGCGCGGCATCGGCATCGCCAACTTCACCACCGACCCGGTCTTCTGGGGGAGCCTGGGCCAGGAGGCCGGCCCCGAGTCGGCCGTCCGGCGCTGGCTGCAGATCTCCAACGACCCGAGCCTGACCTGGGACGCGGTCTCCTGGCTGCGCTCGCTGACCAGCCTGCCGATCATCGTCAAGGGCATCCTGCACCCGGAGGACGCCCGGCTGGCGCTCGAGCACGGCGCCGACGGCGTGGTGGTCTCCACCCACGGCGGCCGCCAGGTGGACGGCAGCGTGGCCGCCCTGGACGCGCTGCCCGCGGTGCGGGCCGCCGTCGGCACCGGGGTGCCGGTGCTGCTGGACTCCGGGGTGCGCACCGGCGCCGACGTGGTCAAGGCGCTCGCCCTGGGCGCGGACGCGGTGCTGTACGGCCGCCCCTACGTCTACGGGCTCGGGCTGGACGGCCAGCGCGGCGTGGAGCACGTGCTGCGCTGCCTGCTCGCCGACCTGGAGCTGTCCCTGGCGCTGACCGGCAGCGCCGCCCTCGCCGAGCTCGGCCCGCAGCTGTTCGCCGGCGCGGCCCTGGAGAACGGAGCAGCCGCATGAGCACTCTCCTGGGCCGCGGCCGGGACCGCACCGGCTGGCTGCGGCAGTACCACAAGGGCCCGGCGGACGCCCCGCTGCTGGTCTTCTTCCCGCACGCCGGCGGCGCCGCGACCGGCTACTTCGGCCTGTCGGCGGCGGTCTCCGCCGCCGCGCAGGTCGAGGCGTTCATCGTGCAGTACCCGGGCCGGCAGGACCGGCTCGCGGAGGCCTGCCCGGACAACATCGCGGAGATGGCGGACCGCGCCGTCGAGGCCCTGCTGCCGTTCGCCGAGGAGCGCCGGCTGGTCCTCTTCGGGCACAGCATGGGCTCCACCGTGGCCTTCGAGGTGGCGCTGCGCCTGGAGGCCCGGGCGCAGGGCCGCGGCCCGCTGGGCCTGATCGTCTCCGGCCGGGGCGCGGCCTCGGTGCAGACCAACCAGGGCGTGCACCTGCTCAGCGACGAGGACATGACGGCGAGCATGGCCGCGCTCTCCGGCACCCCGGCGGCGCTGCTGGCCGACAAGGACCTGATGGCCGCCGTGCTGCCCGCGCTGCGCGCCGACTTCAAGGCCTCGGAGCTGTACCAGGGCACCCCGGGCGCGCAGACCCGCTGCCCGATCAGCGCCTACTCCGGCAAGGCCGACCGGGGCGTCCCGGTGGACGAGCTGCTGCAGTGGCGCGAGCACACCACCGGCGAGTTCAAGGCCCGCTTCTTCGAGGGCGGCCACTTCTATCTGCAGCCGCGCGAGCAGGAGGTGTCCCGGTCGATCCTGGACGACGTGCACGCGTTCAGCACCGGCGCGCTGGTGGGGAGCCGCTGAGCCGGCGTCAGGCGCATTGCGAGCGGCCCCCGATCACCTGGTGATCGGGGGCCGCAGCACTGGGCGTCTTCTCATCCCGTCCACTGCCTTACCGGGGCGGCCCCTCCCGCCCCAGCTGACGCGGCCGGACTGCGGACCGCACCACCCGCCTCGGCCACCTGCCCGCCGTCGAAGGCGGTGACCCCTGGTCGTGGGCGGGGCTCACAGGCATCGACTCGGTGGTTCCCGGGTCGCCACCTGCCACTCCTTGGTCCCGTCCTTGCCCGGGTCCGGGATGTCCTCCGGTTGCCGTGCGACGGCTGCTGTCCACTGCCTGCCAGGGGGTCGAATCACCCGTTCAGATGGATCAGTTGGCAGCGGACCGGCATGGAGGACCGGCTCGGCGGAGGCCGAGCGAATGTGCTCGCCCGGGCAGTGGTTCTTAGCTTAAAGAGGGGCAGCGCTCTGACCTGCGAAAACGCCGAACGAATGTAGGTTATAACCTACGTTACTGACCAGTAACGTAGGTTATAACCTACATTCGCGTGGAGTAGTGCGGAGTGTGGGTTCTAGCCCTACAAAAGTTATCCGTTGGGATAATCTCTGGTGGTGATCAGTCCCTCGACGGGCGCCAGGACCGCCCGCCTTCCCTCCGCTCGGCCGGGCAGGACACCGGCCCAGCCACCACCCGCGGAGATTGCGAATCCGCAGAACATCGTCTCGATCCGGCTGGAGCCGGGCGAGTCGGTGTCGGTCGCCCCGGCGCCTGCCCTCTCCTCCGGTGGGCATGAGGACTTCGACTTCCTCGGCGAGCACTTCTACCTGGCGTCGGTGGAGCTGTCCGCCAAGCTGCCGCTCATCGGCCTCACCGCCACCGAGTACGACGTGTGGCACGCGATGCTCGGCGCCCAGCTCAAGGGCGGGATCGTGCCGATCACCGTCACCAAGCTCGGGGAAGGCCTCGGGATCGGCCGCGGGGAGGCCGGCCAGGCACTTGCCAGGTTCGCGCTGGGCTTCATCTGGCAGGAGAGGCGCGGCCAGTACCGGATCAACCCCCGGATCGCCTTCTGGGGAACGAGCCGTCAGCAGCGGCTCGCCCTGGCCCGCATGCCAGACACCATCCCCAGGATCCGGCTGCCCGAGTGCACCGTGCGCCCGCCCCGCCGCGCCCGCAGACCCAAGCTGGAGTCGCTGTGACCACGCACGAGCATGACCAGGACGACGAGGCGTTCCTGACCGTGGCGGGCTCGATGTACACGGCGCAGGGCCTCTCCCGGGCCCTTCCGCTGTACCGCCTGACGACGACCCAGTACGACGTGTGGCACGTCGTACTGGGCGACATGGCTGACGGTGGCTGGGTGCACCTGACGCTGGAGGAGATCGGGGTTCGCCTCGGCACCAGCAAGAGCAACATCTCGCCCGCCCTGTCCCGGCTGATCGGGCTCGGGCTGCTCTGGCGGGTATCGAACGGCCTCTACCGGATCAATCCCCGGATCGCCTTCAAGGGCAGCCGGGACGACTGGATCGCGGCGCTCGGCGAGGTGCCGGACGAGGTACCGGAAGTCGTGCTGCCGGACTATCGGCGGCGCCCGCCGCGCCGCCGATCGGCGGCGGGACTTTCTTCGCAATCGTGAGACCTGACGGGCAGCGATCTGCGGGCATCTCTACTATTCGTCACTTTGACGCGAATTCATCAGAACCGGCTCGAAGTACCTTGCTGGTCTGACATGCTGAAGGTCCGTCGAGAGGGGCCGCAGCGATGCAGTGGAAGATCCACGGGGAACGACCGATCTACGAGAACCCCTGGGTGGACGTGTGGCTGGTCGACGTCGAGCAGCCGGACGGGCACCGCTGGGAACACCACGTGCTCAAGCTGCGGCACCTGGCGGTGGCGGCGGTGGTGAACGAGCAGAAGCAGGTGCTGATGATGTGGCGGCACCGGTTCATCACCGACTCGTGGGCGTGGGAGCTGCCCATGGGGCTGATCGAGGGGGAGGAGTCCCCGGCCGAGGCCGCCGCTCGCGAGGTGCTGGAGGAGACCGGCTGGCGGGTCGGGGAGGTCAAGCCGCTGATCTATGCCCAGCCGGCTAACGGCATCACCGACTCAGAGCACTTTGTGTTCAGGGCCGAAGCCGTCGAGTTCACCGGGCCTCCGAGCGAGCGCAACGAGTCGGACCGGATCGAGTGGATTCCACTCTCCGACCTGCGCGGCATGATCGACCGCAGGGAGATCGTCAGCAGTGGCTCGCTGGTCGGCGTGCTGTATCTGCTGCTCGATGAGGCCGGCCTCTAGCTCAGGCGCGCATCTCCTGGATTCGTGCCGACAGCTCGGCAGCCGGCCGGGTGCTGCGGTAGGGCGCCAGTTGGTGGCGGAACTCCTGGAGGTGCGCGACCACGCGCGGGGACCCGACCTCTGTTGTCAGACCGAGGGCTTCACCGGCCGTGCTGCACGCCAGCTCGACTTCGCCGCGTTGGAGTTGCGTGCGCGCCAGCCAGTAGGCGTGGAATGCCCGCCCCCGCTGGTTCGCGCTCGTCTCGGCCCGGAGGGCATCCCTGATGAGTGGTTCGGCGGCTGCGGCGTCGCCGAGCTGGCCCAGGGCGATGCCCGTGTCGACGGTGAGCTTCGTCCGGTCGAAGTACTGGACCCACGCCGGTTCCTCGTCTGCCTGGTCGATGCGATCGAAGTGTCGCCCCGCCTCCTCGATCGCGCGGTGGGTGGCGTCCTGGTCGTGCGCGCTGGCGTGGCCGAAGGCTTCCCGCATGGACAGCATCGCCATCAGTCTCGGGGCGCCGCCGTCGAGCCGTGCGCTGTCCTGGGCGGCCCTGGCGAGGATGACCGCCTCGCGTGCCCTGTCCTCGTAGGTGGCTTGAAGGCTCAGGCAGGAGAGCACGTTGGCGATGAACGGACGGTCGTCGATCTCCCTCGCCAGACGCAGGGACTCGGTGAAGTAGCTGCGGGCCGTGCTGTACTGCCGGGCGTCGAAGTACGTCCAACCGGTGAGGCGCGCGAGTTCGGCCGCGATGCCGTGCAAGCTGCGCTGGTGGTTCGGATCGGCGGTGTCACGCAGAATGCCGAGCACGTAGCGCAGTTGGCCGATGACCGCAGGGCGGAGGGCTTCGCCGCCGTGCTCGTCGTCGCGTCGCCAGTAGTCCTCGATGGAGGCTTGGAGCGAGCGGAGAACCGTCGGCGTGACCCGGGTGCTGGCCGCTATGGCGAGGATGTCGTCCAGCTCCCGGCTCGGCAGTACTGAGTCCGCTGGCAGAGCCGTCGGCTTCCGGGCGGCTTCCGGGCGCTCCCAAGCTCGGGGAGCAAGTCCGACCAGGTGTCCCGGGATGCGGAGGCCGTCCGCGATGCGCTCGATGACGGTCATGTTGGCGATCTCGCGGCGCCCTGCGATGACCTCGCCGACGCGGCTGGGGGTCAGTTCGCAGGCGCGGGCGATCCGGGACGGGTGGAAGCCGCCCCGGGCTTTGGCCAGCCGGAAGATCTCGGTGAAGTTCCGCGCCTGGCAGGCCGCCACCATCGCGGGGTCGGCCAGCAGCTGAGCCGGCAGGCCGGATGCTGGTGTCGGTTCGGTCATGTCGGGTAACCCCCACACCGGGACGATCATCACTCGGTGTCACGTGGCATAACAGACCGCGATTCTATCCACGATGGGTAATCATCTGGCCCTTATCGCGGAACTGTCCGACCGGAAATCCTGGGAATCCTCCGGGGGTCGCCCGGGGAACCCGATCGAGACGGAGGGCGGCCCGTGCTGACGAGCCCGATCGACGCCGTCACGCTGCCTGCGCCGCAGACGTGGGAAGTTGAGCCCGAGTTGGCTGCCGTTCCGTCAACGCGTCGGCTGATCATAGAGGTCGCCCGGGGCTGGCGCGTTCCGCTGTCCGACGAAGCACTGCGGGACGTCGAACTGTGCGCGGGCGAGGTGCTCGCCAACGCCGTGGAGCACGCCGGTGCCCGGTTCCGGGTCACCGCGTGGTGGACGGGCGAACGCATCCGGGTGGAGGTCGCGGACAGCAGCCTGCGGCCTCCCCAACCCGGTGCCGCTGCGGACCTGCTCACCGGCGGTCGTGGGCTCGTTCTGGTCGCGGGACTCGCCCGCTCGTGGGGCTGGAGTCCCGAGGGCGCGGGCAAGGCCGTCTGGTTCGAGATCGACACGCTTCCCGGATCGGCCTGACGCCACTTCATGCTCCAGCCGGCCCGTTGGGGAATCTCGGGCCGGCTGGTCCCGGCGCCGGTCGCCAGTCCTTCTCGATGGCTGACCGGTGCCGTCTCCGAGCTCCCTGCCGGAATCCCGGCGGGAGTACCCCAAGAAGAAGGGAAGAAGCACATGGTGCAGGACACCCCGGCGGCTCCGGCCGCTGAGGGCGGCCTCCTGGTCGCCGCCCGGAAGATCACCGCTGCGCGGGCGCGTACCGAGCAGCCGTCCGACGTCAGCGGCGGCCGTTCCGACGGCAACGACTAGTAAGGCCGCCCACGATGCTTGACGCTGCTTCGTGGGCGGCGCGTCTGGGCGGGGAGTCCTTCCTCGCCCAGACGCTCCACCGCTCCTACGCCGTCCTCCCAGGAGAGGCCGCCGACGTCGCCGGTCTCCTCTCCTGGGACGACATGAACACCATCCTCGCAACCCAGCAGTTGGAGCCCCCGCGGCTCCGCCTGTCGCTGGACGGCGAGATGGTGCCCCAGCACCGGTACACGCTGCCAGTCGCGACGCGCCGGTCCGTGACCTGGCACCGCATCCAGCCGGCCGAGCTGCACGCCCGGCTGGCCGAGGGCGCCTCGATGGTGCTGGACTCGATCGAGAAGATCCACCCGCCGATCGGGACCGCTGCCGAGGCCCTGGAACGCCTCCTCGGGACGCTGGTCCAGGTCAACGCCTATGCCTCGTGGACCGAACGAGAGGGTTTCGGCACCCACTGGGACGACCATGACGTGGTGGTGGTCCAGGTGCACGGCTCCAAGCGCTGGAAGCTGTACGGACCCACCCGCCTGGACCCGACTTTCCGGGACGTCGAGTCGCCGGAGGAACCGCAGGGCGACCCGGTGGCCGATCTGGTGCTGACCGCCGGTGACGTGCTCTACGTGCCGCGCGGCTGGTGGCACGGCGTCACGGCCGATCAGGGCACCGAGTCGCTGCACCTGTCGTTCGGCCTGGTGACGCATACGGGCGCGGACCTCCTGATCTGGCTGATCGACCAGCTCCGCTCGCACCTGACGCTCCGCCAGGACATCCCCCGCTTCGGCTCGCCCCGCGAGCAGGCCGCGTTCGTGCGGGAGCTGCGCGAAGCCATGGCCGTCGAACTGACCGGCCCGGACCTGGTCAGCCGCTGGGCGGACTCGGTGGACACCACCCACTGCGGCCGCGCGGTGCCCTCCCTGCCCTACGTCACCGGCCTGCCCGCTCGGGCGGAGATCTCCGTGCGCCTGACCACACCCCGAGCGCACCTGACGGAGAACCAGGCCGAGGGAACGGTGACGCTCGCCGCTGCTGGAACCGAATGGGACTTCGGCGAACAGGCCGCTCCCATGCTCCGGGTCCTCCTCACCGGCCGGCCCGCCACGCTCGGCTCGCTGGCCGCCACCGCCGGGCTCGAAGTCAAGGACGTGGCCTCGGCGCTCTCGCAACTCATCGAGGGTCAAGCAGCCTCGGTCGTCGGGACGGCGCTATGACGGCCGTCCTGGGCCTGGGGACGTACCGGGTGCGCGCCGTCCAGGAGGCGGCGCGCACCGCCCTCGCCGCCGGTGCGCCCTGGGTGGACACCGCACCCAACTACGCTCACGGCCTGGCCCACCAGGAACTCGCCCCCGTCCTCGGTGAGTACCCGGACGTCTGGCTGTCCACCAAGACGGGGTTCCACACCCGCGCTCAAGGACAGGCCGCTGTCGTGGCGGGCGTGCTCACCGCCGAACAGGCCGCTGTCGGCCACAGCCTGGAGCCGGCGTTCGTCCGCTGGCAGACCGAGCAGTCCTTGCGCGCTCTTGGCCGGACGGCGGACCTGGTCTTCGTCCATAGCCCCGAGCGGGTCCACCAGCAGCTCGGCCGGGACGAGTTCCATGCTCAACTTCGCGCTTGTTTAGCCGAGTTGGAGATCCTGGTGCAGGCCGGGCAGATCCGGGGCTATGGGGTCGCCACCTGGTCCGGATTCACCGCCAGTGTGTTCACCGTGCCCGACCTGATGCGCCTGGCCACCGAGGCGGCCGGTTCGGGCCGCCACCACTTCCGGGGCCTGCAACTCCCGGTGAGTCTGGTGATGGCCACCCCCATCGAGCAGGCGCTCGACGGTGGCGGTCCGCTCGTCCAGGCTCACGAAGCCGGCATCACCACGTTCGGCTCGGCACCGCTGCACGGCGGCGAGCTGCCCGCTCTGATGACACCCGAACTGGCGGAGTTCATCCGGCCGGGCCTCTCGATCCCGGCCGCCGCACTGCTGGTAGCGGGCTCGTGCCCGGACCTGGACGTCGTCCTGCTGTCGGCCAGCAGTCGGCAGCACTGGGACGATGCTGCCAAGGTGCTGGCCGAACCGCTGGCCGCCAGCCGAGTCAGGAAGGTGATCAATGCACTCGCCACCGGATGACGACACCAGAGTCCGCATGGACGCCGCACTCCAGACGGCTGCCCGCCGACTCGGGGTGGAGTGCGACGGAGCCCCAGTCTGGGGAGACCTCGGCAGCACGCTCAGCCGACGCGCCGGTGACCGATGGCTGCGGGTGTTCTCGACCAGGAGGCCGGACGGCCGCCGCCCTGACGGTGAGGGCATCGTGGGCGCGGAGGCGCTGGTCCCGGACGATGTGCCCCGTCCCCGGCTCCACGGCTCGCTCGACTGGGCGACGGACGGCTTCGGCTTCGGCGCCGACCTGCTCGACTTCGTCCAGCACCCGGTGATCTCGCCGCACCGCCCCGACCTCGACCACGACCCCGGCTTGCCGGACCAGTGGTGGAGTGACCTGCGTGGCGCCCTCACGGGGCTCGGGAAGTCCCGGGGCGTGCGGACGACGGTGCGGGACGCCTGGTTCGGCAAGGCCTTCCCGCAGTTCCTCGGCATCCCGGCGCCAGCGGAGATCGAGCGCGTCACCGGCCACGGTGACCTGCACTGGGGCAACCTCACCGCCCCGCTGGTGATCCTCGACTGGGAGCGCTGGGGCCTGGTCCCCGTCGGCTACGACCCCGGCATCCTGTACGTGAACAGCCTCCTCGTCCCCGAGGTGGCCGCACGCGTTCGCACCGAGTTCGCCGATGTCCTCGACACCCCCGCCGGCCGGATCGGCGAGCTCGCCGCCCTCGCCGAGATGCTGCAGGCGGTCGCCCGTGGCTACTACCCCGAGCTGGCGCACCTCCTGGTGGCGCGGGCCGTCGAGCTCACGGGAGTGCAGCCGCCGATCCCGGTCAGCTCGGAGATCCCTGCCTGACCTCACGTCACGAGTGCCCCGCACCAACTGGTGTCGGGGCACTCGGCGTTTTCGACCGGCCCGGTCAGCCCCGCTCCGGGGTGACCCGGACCCGCATGCTGCTCCAGCCCATGCCGAAGTTGGAGAACAACCGAACCGGGTCGCCCAGCACCTCGCTCTCCGCGATCCGGGTCACCATCGACTCCAGCAGCGCCTGCAGGTGCACCCGGCCCAGGTAGGCGCCGAGGCAGAAGTGCGGGCCGTGGCCGAAGCTGACGTGCTTGTTGGGGGTGCGGGCCAGGTCAAATGAGTACGGGTCGGCGAAGGCGTCCTCGTCGAAGTTGGCCGAGGCGTTCCAGAGGGTGACGACCTGGCCCTCCTTCACCTGGTGCCCGCGGATCTCCAGGTCGGTCAGCGCGTGCCGGCCGAAGTGGTTGGTCGGGGTGATCCAGCGCATCACCTCCTCGGTGGCGGTATCCATGCCCACCTCGCCGCTCTTCAGCTTCCGCCACTGCTCCGGGTGCTCGCTGAGCGCGATCAGGGCGCCGGTCGCGGTCGACCGGCTGGACTCGTCGCCGCCCAGCAGCAGGCTGTAGGTGTTGTAGATGATCTCCTCTTCGGTGAGCGGCTTGCCGTCGATGGTGGCGTTGGCCAGCGTGCTGAGCACGTCCTCGCCGGGGTTGCGGCGGCGCTCCTCCAGCATCCCGGAGATGTAGAGGATGATCTCGTTGCGGGCCATCAGCGAGACCTCCTCGCTGTCCTCGGAGCTGTACCGGGAGAGCGTCTGGGCGTTCCAGTCCACCAGCTGCTCGCGGTCCTCCTCGGGCACGCCCATCAGGTCGCCGATGCTGTGGATCGGCACCTGGTCGGCCACGTCGTGCACCCAGTCCAGCTCGCCCCTGTCCACCGCCTCGGCGACCAGGCGGTCGGTGCGGGCCCGCACGCTCTCCACCACGGGCGCCAGCACCCGGGGCGAGAAGGACTTCATCATCAGGTTGCGGATCTCGCGGTGCCGCGGGCCGTCGGTGACGGCCAGCATCTTGCCGGCGGCCGAGTCCTCGCCCAGCAGCAGGGTGCTGAGCACGTTGCCGCGCTCGGAGGTGAACCGCTTGTTGTCGCGGTACACCGCCATCACGTCGTCGTACTTGGTGAGCACCCAGAAGCCGGGCAGGTGCTCGCTGCCGGGGTGCCAGAAGACCGGGCTGTGGGCCCGGTAGGGGCGGAAGAGCTCGTGCGGGTCGTGGTCGAGGAAGGTCTGCGGGTCGGTCAGGTCGAGCGCGGTGGGGTCGAAGTCCACCGGGGCGGCCAGGGCGGGCGCGGTCATCGTTCGGTCTCCTCTGGATCCTCAGGCGGCGGGCGCCGGCGCCGCGGTGGTGGCGAGTTCGGCGATCGTCTGGCGGCGGAACACGTCCTTGGCGGTGATCACCAGTCCGGCCTTCTTCGCGCGGGCGACCACCTTGATGCCGAGCACGGAGTCGCCGCCCAGCTCGTAGAAGTTGTCGGTCACGCCGACGGCGGGCACGCCCAGCACGTCGGACCAGATCCGGGCGAGCACCTTCTCGGCCTCGGTGCGCGGCTCCTGGACGTCCTCGGCGGCGGCCGCGGCGTGCTCGGGGGCGGGCAGCGCCCGGCGGTCCACCTTGCCGCTCGGGGTGAGCGGGAACTCCGGCAGGCAGACCACGGCGGACGGCACCATGTGCACGGGCAGCCGGGCGGCGACGAACTCGCGCAACTCGGCGGGCTGCGCCTGCTGGCCGGGGACGGCGGGGGTGACGTAGCCGACCAGGCGCTTGTGCTCGCCGTCGGCCAGGGCCACCACCAGCGCGACGCCGACCTGCGGGTGCTGCTGCAGGACCAGCTCGATCTCGCCCGGCTCGATCCGGTAGCCGCGCACCTTGACCTGGTGGTCGGCCCGGCCGACGTACTCCAGCACGCCCGCGCTGGTCCAGCGGACCAGGTCGCCGGTGCGGTACATCCGGCGGTCCTGGGGGCCGCCGTAGGGGTTCTCCAGGAACCGGTCGGCGGTCAGCTCGGGCCGGTTGAGGTAGCCCTGGGCCACGCCGGGGCCGGCGATGAACAGCTCGCCGGGCACGCCGACCGGCACCGGGCGCAGCTGCTCGTCCAGCGCGTAGACGGTGGTGTTGGCGACGGCGCGGCCGATCGGGACCGGCATGTTCTCGTCCGCCCGGCTGATCAGGTGCCAGGTGCCGAGTACGGCGGTCTCGGTGGGGCCGTAGAGGTTCACCAGCCGCTTCGGCGGGGTCGGGGAGGCCAGCACCTCGGCCACCCGGACCGAGTTGGCGGCCTCGCCGCCGAAGAGCACGTTGGTCAGCGCGCCGAAGGCGTGCGGGTCGGCGGCGGCGATCTGGTTGAAGACGGCGGTGGTGGCGAACAGGGTGGTGACGCCGTTGCGGCGCATCGCGGCGGTCAGCGCCGCCGGGTCCAGCAGGGTGTCCTTGTCGATCACCACGATCCGGCTGCCGGCCAGCAGCGGGCCCCAGATCTCCAGGATCGCGGCGTCGAAGGTGACGTCCGAGCCCTGGGTCATCACGTCGTCCGGGCCGAGCGAGATCCAGTCGGTGTTGGCGAAGATCCGCACCACCGAGCGGTGGCCGATCACGGCGCCCTTGGGCGTGCCGGTGGAGCCGGAGGTGTACATCAGGTAGGCCGGGTCGTCGGCGGTGACGGCCACCTCGGGGGCGGTGTCGGGCTGGGCGGCGATCTCCTGCTCCAGCTCGTCCAGCGCGACCATCCGGGTGCCGCCGGCCGGCAGCTTGCCGGTCAGCCAGGACTCGGTGAGGCAGAGCGGCACGGCGGCGTCGGAGAGCATGAAGCCGAGCCGGTCGGCCGGGTAGTCGGGGTTGAGCGGCAGGTAGGCGCAGCCGGCCTTGAGCACGGCGAGCAGGGTGGTGATCAGCTCGGGGCCGCGGGGCAGGCAGACGGCGATGAAGGTGCCGGGCTGCACGCCGTCGGCGACCAGCCGGTTGGCCAGCCGGTTGGCGCCGGCCTCCAGCCGGGCGTAGGTCAGCTGCTCCAGGCCGGCGGTGACGGCGACCGCCTCGGGCCGCAGCCGGGCCTGCTCGGCGACCAGCTCGTGCACGCAGCTCTCGGACGGGAAGTCGGTGTGGTTGACCGCCCAGTCGGTGGTGAGCAGCCGCAGCTCGGCCTCGTCGGCCAGCGGCAGGTCGGCGACCGTGCGGGCCGGGTCGGCGGCGACGGCGCCGAGCAGCACCGCCAGGTGACGGGCCAGCACCTCGATCGTCGCGGCCTCGAAGAGCGCGGAGTCGTAGCCGATCTCGACGTCCAGGGCGCCGTCGGCGGTGGCGGTGAAGGCCACCGTGATCTCGAAGGCGGCGGGGCCGCCGGTCAGCTGCTCGGTGCGGATCGCCAGGGCGGGCGCCTGGGCGAATTCGGCGGCCTCGCGGAGCAGCACCAGCACCTGGATGCCGGGGGTGTCGCCGGCGTCCCGGCCCTCGCCGAGTGCGGCGCGGACCCGTTCGAAGGGCACCTCCTGGTGGGCCAGGCCGGCCGCCAGCGCGGTACGGGTCTCGGCCAGCAGCTCGGTGAACGGCGCCTCGGGGCGGACCTGGGCGCGCAGCAGCAGCGGGTTGTCGAAGGCGCCGACCAGGTGGGCCAGCTCCGCGGCGGGGCGGCCGGCGGCCAGGGTGCCGAGCGCCAGGTCCTCCTGGCCGGTGTGCCGGGAGAAGAGCACCTGGCAGGCCGTCAGCAGGCCGGTGAAAAGGGTGCCGCCGGCCGCCTCGGCGGTGGCGGCGAGGGCGCGCGCCGACTCGGCGGGCAGCCGGAAGCCGTGGTGCGCGGCGGTGCCGCGGGCCCCGGTGCGTGGTCGGTCGGTGGGCAGCCGCAGCGCGGGCAGGCCGGCCAGGTGGCCGCGCCAGTGCTCCAGCTGCGCGGCCAGCTCCTGCTCGCCGGCGGCGGCGCGCTGCTCGGTGGCGAACCCGCTGTAGGAGAGCGGAAGTTCGGGCAGCTCGGCGGCGCGGCCGGAGACGGCCGCCGCGTACAGCTCGGCCAGTTCGGCGGTGAGCAGCGCCTCGGAGCGGGCGTCCACGGCGATCCGGTGGGCGCTGAGCAGCAGCACGTGCTCCTCGGCGCCGAGGCCGACCAGCAGCGAGCGCAGCAGCGGGCCGGAGGCCAGGTCGAACGGGCGGGCGGCCAGTTCGGCGGCCTTGGCGGCCAGCTGCCCGGCCTGCTCCGGGCCGGCCGGCAGGTCGGTGAGCTCCAGCTCGACCGGTCCGGCCGGCCAGACCTCCTGGTGGGCGGTGCCGTCGAGCTCGGTGAAGGTGGTCCGCAGTGGCTCGTGGCGGGCGACCAGCAGCCGCAGGGCGGCGGCCAGTTCGGTCCGCTCCAGGGCGCCGGTCAGGCGCAGCGCGAGCAGCGGGTGGGGGCCGCGCGCCCCGTCCTGGCCGGACCGGATGAACTCCTGCCCGAGGGTGAGCGGAAGCCGGTCGTTCGCGGTCGTGCCGTCGGTCGTCCCGTCGGTCATCCCTGCAGTCCTTCCATTTCCATCTCCTCCATCAGGTCGAGGAGTTCGGGGGTGACGAATTCGTCGATCGGGCAGACGCCGGACAGCGTCGAGAAGTACCGGTCCGTCAGTTCGCCGCTGGTGGCGATGGCGCGCAGCAGGTCCAGGTGGTGCGCCGGCGGGGCCAGCCGGGCGGTCTTCAGGGTGGCCTGGTACTCGGGCAGCAGGGCCTCCAGCCGCTGTTCGGCGAAGGTGTCCAGGGCCGCGGCCAGCCGGGCCGGGTCGTGCAGGCCGTCGCCGACGCAGTCGACGAGCAGCTGGGAGGAGTAGAAGCCGTCGGTGATGCCGCGGGCGGTGATCGAGTCCTTGTGGTGGCCGGCGTCGCCGATCAGCACCCAGCCGGGCCCGGCCGCCTGCCGGAAGTAGTTGCGCTGGTCGCCGGTGCCGAAGACGCGCTCCAGCCGGGCACCGCCGGCCATCTCCTCGCGCAGTTCGGGGGCGGTCTTCTCGACGTTGGCGAGCAGCGCGTTGAGGGCGTCGCCGCGCACGGCGTCGAACTGGTCCTGCGGGAGGTAGCCGGCGACCAGGGTGGCGCCGTCGTTGGTCGGCACGGTGCCGACCCAGTGGCCCGGCTTGTCGAAGAGCCGGAACCCGGGCTGCAGGCCGGACCAGTAGGAGTAGTAGGCGCAGGTGGAGGTGGGGTCCTGGACCACGTAGGGGGCGTTGACCTTGGCCGCCACGGTGGAGCGCATGCCGTCGGCGCCGACCACCAGGGCGGCCCGCTCGACGGCGCCGCCGGCCAGCCGGACGCCGACCACCCGGTCGTCCTCGAAGACCAGGTCGCTGACCGAGCAGTTCTCCCGGAACTCCACGCCGGCCGCCACGGCGGCCGCGGCGAGGATCGGGTCGAGCAGGTAGCGGCGCGGCGCGTAGGCGGCGCGCTGCCCCTCGGCGGCCCAGGAGCAGCCGTCCAGCCGGATCTCGCCGTGGGTGTAGCGGACCCGGTCCAGGGCGGGCGCGCCGGTCGCGACGACCTCGGGCAGGATGCCCCAGCGGGCCAGCGCGGCCACCCCGGGCTGGTGGATGTAGAGGGTGGACAGGGTGTCCTTGGGGAACTTCCCGCGCTCGACCATCAGCACCCGGTAGCCGGCGCGGGCGAACAGCATCGCGGCCGGAGCCCCGGCGCAGCGCGCGCCGACCACAATCACGTCGTACTGCGTCAAAGGAGGCTCCTTCGCTCCTGGGCCGGCCGCCCGGCGGCCGGTGTCGTGGTGCGCGGGGCACCCGCGCGGGGTGTGCGGCGGCGGCCCGGACCCGGTGGGGTCCGGGCCGCCGGGGCGCCTAGTCCACCCGGATCGGCAGCTGCCAGACCCCGGTGAACTCCGGGGAGCCGAGGAACTTCGGCGTCTCCCGCGGGTCGATCCGCAGGTTCGGGTAGCGGTCGAACAGGATGTTCATCGCGATCCGGCCCTCCAGCCGGGCCAGCGGCGCGCCCAGGCAGAAGTGCACGCCGCGGCCGAAGGCCAGGTGCGGGTTGGGGTTGCGGGTCGGGTCGAAGGTGTACGGGTCCTTGAAGACCCGGTCGTCCCGGTTGGCGGCCGAGAACCAGGTCTCCAGCACGTCGCCCTCGGGCACCGTCACCCCGCCCAGCTCCACGTCCCGGGTGGCGACCCGGTAGCCCGCGGCCAGCGGGCTGAGGAACCGCAGCGACTCCTCCAGCATCGTCGGCACCAGCGAACGGTCCTTGCGGACCTGCTCGTTGGCGTCCGGGAAGGCGTCCAGGCACAGGATGCTGTTGCCGAGCAGCATGGTGGTGGTGATGTGGCCGGCCGAGATCAGCAGGTTGCCGAAGTTGACGATCTGCCGGTCGGTCAGCCGCTCGCCGTCCACCTCGGCCGCGATCAGCTTGGAGAACAGGTCCTCGCGCGGCCGCCTGCGCCGGTCGGTGACCGCCTCCAGGAGGTAGAAGCCCAGCTCCATGGCCGCCTCGGCCTGGGTGTCGAGCGACTCCTCCTGGGCGCCGTCGCCCGCCTTGGTGGTGAGCTGGGTGCTCGCCATCAGGGACTGGTCGGTCCACTCCTTGAGCTGCTCGCGGTCCTCCCGCGGCAGCCCGAGCATGTCGCAGATGACGATCACCGGCAGCGGGTAGGCCAGGCCCTCGGCCAGGTCGAAGCCGTCGCCCTCGATCTCGTCCAGCAGCTCGTGGGTCAGGGTGGCGATCCGCTGCTCCAGGCCGGCCACCATCTTCAGCGTGAAGGTCTTGCCGACCAGTTCGCGCAGCTTCCGGTGGTCCGGCGGGTCCACCTGGGTCAGGTTGCCGTCGAAGGCGACGGCGGCCTGCTCGGGCGGCAGGAACCGGGAGGCGACCGCGGAGGAGAAGGTCTTGGTGTCGCTGAGGGTCTCCATCACCTCCGGGTAGCCGTAGACGTGCCACATGTCGATCTCTTCGTCGTACTGCACCTTCTGCTCCGGCTGCTCACCGCGCAGCCAGAAGTGCTTGGGGTGCATGTCCCACTTGTCGATGGGGCCGTTCATCGCTTCTCTCCTTCACTGGCCCGGTGACGGGCCCTCAGGCGCCTCACCGGGTGAGGAGCGGCAGCTCCGAGGTGGAGATGACGTGCGGCAGCGGCAGGAAGCTCGGCGGGTTGTCCGGGTCCGTGCGCAGGGTCGGGAAGCGCTCCAGCAGGATCTCGGTGGCGATCCGGCCCTCCATCCGGGCCAGCGGGGCGCCGAGGCAGAAGTGGATGCCCCGGCCGAAGGCGATGTGCGGGTTGGGGTCGCGGTACGGGTCGAACAGGTGCGGGCGGTCGAACTGCAGGTGGTCGCGGTTGGCCGCGGAGAGCGAGATGGCGACCAGCTGGCCGGGGTGGATCTTGACGCCGGCCAGCTCGCCCTCGGCGACGCACGCCTTGTAGGCGGTGGCGATCGGGCTCAGGTAGCGCAGCGACTCCTCGACCACGCCGGGGATCAGCCCCGGGTTCGCCCGGACCGCCGCCTGGTGCTCCGGGAAGGCGTCCAGGCAGAGCAGGGTGTTGCCGAGCAGGGCGCTGGTGGTGGCGTGGCCGACCACCAGCAGCTCGTTGGCGAAGTTGACCACCGCGTTGTCGGTCAGCCGCTCGCCGTCCACCTCCGCCTCGACCAGCTTGGTGAGCAGGTCCTCGCGCGGCCTGATCCGCCGCTCGGCGGCGTGCTCGCGCAGGTAGGCGAACATCTCCGGGACCACCCGCATGGCGGCCTGGGCGTCGACCTCGTCGTCGAACTCCCGGTCGCCCGAGGTGAGGGCGACCGCGCTGTGCGCCATCCGGTCGACCCAGGTCTTGAACAGGTCGCGGTCGCTCTTCGGCACCCCGAGCAGCTCGGAGATGACGATGATCGGCATCGGGTAGGCGAGGTCGTTCACCATCTCGATGCGGTCCTGCCCGGCGACCATGTCGAGCAGCTCGTGGGTGATCTCGACCATCCGCGGCTCCAGCGCGGCGACGGTGCCGCGGGTGAAGGCCTTGCTGATGATCTTGCGCAGCTTGGTGTGCTCCGGCGGGTCGGACTGCAGCAGGGTGCCGTCGCTGAACTCCGGGTCGATCTCGGCGTCGCCGACGATCAGCTCGGCCACGTCGGCCGAGAAGGTCGACGGGTCGGCGAAGACCTCCAGGACCTCCTTGTACCCGAAGACGTCCACGACGCCGTAGTCGTTGACCTCGACCGGGTGGTCTGGTCGGTGGCCCCGGAGCCAGAAGAAGTCCGGGTTGATGCCCAGGCCGTCGGCCAGCGCCGCGGCCGCCTGCTCGTCCGTGCCGGTGGTGATTCCGGTCATGGCTCAGTTCCCCTCGAGGTGGAGGTTGATGATGCGGGCGATCTCGGCCGCCGGCTGGGCCTTGGGCAGGCCCATGTGGGTGGCGTCGATGTCGTAGTGGTGGATCGTGCCGCCGATGTGCGGGGCCCAGACGCCGGCGTAGGACTCGTCCGGGTTCTGGGTGGCGTTGAAGAACACCACGTCGCCGTTGAAGACCGGCGAGTCGTACTCCAGCAGCATTTCCGAGTGCGCCTTGAAGAGCTGGCTGCCGTTCTCCACCAGCGCCTCGCGGTCCTCGTCCACCCCGGAGCCGATGAAGAACTCCGTGAAGAACTCCCGGACCTCCGGCATGTTCACCGGGTCCTCGATGTTGCGGAACCAGCTGGCCGGCGGGCAGTCCAGCAGGGCCAGCAGCTCGACCCGGTGGCCCAGCCGCTCCAGCTCGGCGGCGATCGCGTGGGCGTAGGTGCCGCCCGTGGAGTGGCCGACGAAGAGGTACGGGCCCTCCGGCTGGATCTCGAGGATCTGGCGCAGGTAGTCGTCCAGCATCTCCTGGGTCGACTCGGCCCGGCCGTTGCCGTCGAAGCCGCGGGCCTGGATGCCGCGCACCGGACGGTCGCCGAGCAGCTGGGCGAGGCCCACGTAGGACCAGCACAGGCCGACACCGGGGTGGATGAACCAGAGCGGCGACTTGGTGCCCTCGGTCCGCATCGGCAGCACCGCCGCGAACGGGTCGCTGAAGACCGGCAGCTGACTGGCCGTCTTCGACTCCAGGTGCGCGGAGAGCTTGGCCACCGTGGTGTTGCTGAACATCACGCGGATCGGCACCTTGATGCCGAGCGAGGCCCGGATCCGGCTGATCAGCTTGGTGACGCGCAGCGAGTGGCCGCCCAGGTCGAAGAAGTCGTCGTCGATGCCGACCTGCTCCAGCTCCAGGGCCTCGGCGAACAGCTCCGCGAGCTTGGCCTCCAGCGGGTTGCGCGGCGCGCGGTACTTGGCACCGGAGTACTCCGGGTCCGGCAGCGCGTTGCGGTCCAGCTTGCCGTTCGGGGTGAGCGGCAGCCGCTCCAGGGTGACGAAGGCCGCCGGCACCATGTGCTCCGGCAGGCGCTCGCCGAGCGCCTTGCGCAGCTCCTCGGCGTTCGGGCTCGCGCCCTGGGCCGGGATCACGTAGGCCACCAGCTGCTTGTCGCCGTTGCGGTTGTCGCGGGCGATCACCACGGCCTGCTCGACGTCCTCCCGGGCCAGCAGCGCGGCCTCGATCTCGCCGAGCTCGACCCGGAAGCCGCGGATCTTGATCTGGCTGTCCGCGCGGCCGCGGAACTCCAGCTCGCCGTCCGCGGTCCAGGCGACCACGTCGCCGGTGCGGTACATCCGCTCGCCGGGCTCGCCGAACGGGCAGGCCACGAAGCGGGTGGCGGTCAGGCCGGAGCGGCCGAGGTAGCCGCGGGTCACGCCCGCGCCCGCCACGTACAGCTCGCCGGCCACGCCCGGCAGCACCGGCCGCAGCGCGGTGTCCAGCACGTACGCCCGGGTGTTGGGCAGCGGGCGGCCGATGGTGACCGGCTGTCCGGCGGTCAGCTCGCCCATGGTGGCGCCGACCGTGGTCTCGGTCGGGCCGTAGCCGTTGAACATCCGGCGGCCGGCCGACCAGGTGGCCACCAGCTCCGGCGAGGCGGCCTCGCCGGCCACCATCAGCGACCGCACCGAGCCGAAGGAGCCGGCCGGCATGGCGCTGAGCACGGTGGGCGTGAGGATCGCGTGGGTCACGCCGTAGGTGTCCGCGGTCTCGGCGAGCGGGGCACCGGGGGTGATCTTGTCGGGCTCGGCGATCACCAGCGCGCCGCCGGCCAGCAGCGACATGCACATCTCGCCGACCGAGATGTCGAAGCTCGGCGAGGCGAACTGCAGCACCCGGCTGTCCGAGTCGACCGCCATCCGCTCGGTCATCACCGAGACCATGTTGATGATGCCGGTGTGGGTGACCGCCACGCCCTTGGGCTGGCCGGTGGAGCCGGAGGTGTAGATCACGTAGGCCGCGTTGGCCAGGGTGAGCGCCCGGTCCGCGCCGGTCAGCGCGGTGGCGTCCAGCTCCGCGGTGGCCGCCGCGAACTCCGCGTCGTCCAGCCGCAGGGTGTCCGCCGGCAGCTCCGGCAGCTGGTCGGCGGTGTCCGCGTCGACCAGGATCAGCCTGGTCGAGGAGTCCTCGACCATGTAGGTGAGCCGGTCGGCCGGGTACTTCGGGTCCAGCGGCAGGTAGGCGCCGCCGGCCTTCATCACCGCGAGCACCGCCACGCACCACTCGGGCGAGCGCCGCAGCGACACACCCACCACGGTCTCCGCGCCGACCCCGCGGGCCGCCAGGGCCCGGGCCAGCCGGTTCGCCCGGGCGTCCAGCTCGGCGTAGCTGACGGTCCGGTCCTCGAAGTGCACCGCGACCGCGTCCGGGGTCCGGGCGGCCTGCCGCTCGAACAGCTCCGGCAGGGTCAGCTTCGGGCTCTCCACGGCGGTGTCGTTGAAGGCCGCCAGCAGCTGCTCGCGCTCGGCCGCGCCGAGCACGTCCAGCGCGCCCACCGGGATCTGCGGGTCGGCGACCAGCTGGCGCATCACGTACAGCACCCGGTCGGCGATCGCCTGCACCCGCTCGGGGCTGATGTCCCGGCGCTGGTACTGCAGGATCATCCGCAGGTACGGCTCGGCGTCGGCCGCCAGGCCCACCAGGTAGGCGGCGCCGGCCGACGGGCGGATGCCGCTGAACGACAGGCCCGCCGCGGTGTTGGCCGCACCGATGCCCTCCCGGTCCACCGGGAAGGACTGGAACAGCACGATGGTGTTGAACAGCTCCTTGAGGCCGGTGCCCCGCTGGATGCGGTGCAGGCCGTAGTGGTGGTGGTCCAGCAGCGCGGTCTGCCGCCGCTGCAGGTGCCGCAGCACGTCGGCGAGGGTGTCGCTGGGCGCGAACTCGGCCCGGATGGGCAGCGAGTTGACGAACAGGCCGACCATCTGGTCGACGCCCGCCACCTCCGGCGGACGGCCCGACACGGTGGTGCCGAAGATGACGTCCTGACGCCCGGTCAGCTGGCCGATGATCACCGACCAGACACCCTGGACCAGGGTGCTCATCGACACCCCGAGCTCGGCGGCCCGCCGCTTCAGCGCCTGGGCCTCCTCCAGCGGGAGCGGCACGTCGACCTGGCCCACCCGGGCCTCGGTCTCGGCCAGCTCCTCGGTGGCCAGCATGGTGGGCTCGCTGACGCCCTCCATCTCCTTGGTCCAGGCCGCCGCGGCCGCGTCGTCGTCGCGGCGCGCCAGCCAGCGCAGGAACTCCTGGTAGTCGGGCACCCGCGGCATCCCGGCCGACACGCCCTCGGCCGCGTACAGCTGGGCCAGGTCGCGGACCAGGATCGGGAACGACCAGCCGTCGAAGATGGCGTGGTGGACCGTCAGGACCAGCTCGGAGTTGTCCTCGCCGAGCCGGACCAGGCTGGCCCGCAGCATCGGCGGCTTCGCCGGGTCGAAGTGGGCGAAGTGGTCCTCGCGCAGCACCTCCTCCAGCGCCGCGTCCCGGGCCGCGTCGTCCAGCTCGCGCAGGTCGACCACCCGCCAGGGCAGCTCGACGTCCTTGAGCACCAGCTGGGTCAGGTCGCCGCTGGCGCCGGTGACGAAGGCGGTGCGCAGGGTGTCGTAGCGGTCCAGCAGGCCCTGGGCCGCCAGCCGCATCCGGGCCGGGTCGATCTCGCCCTGGACGTGGAAGGCCACCTGGACGATGTGCGCGTCGAACTCGTGCTGCTCCAGCCGCATGGTCTCGAAGAGCAGACCGAACTGCAGCGGGGTGAGCGGCCAGATGTCGGTCAGCGACGGGTACTGCTGCTCCCAGGACTCGATCTCGGCCTGGGCCATCGTCACCAGCGGCAGGTCCGACGGGGTCAGACCGCCGGCGCCGGGCTGTGCGGCGTGCCGGGCGATGCCCTCCAGGGCGGTGCCGAACAGGCCGGTCAGCTGCTGCGCCTCCTCGCGGGAGAGCAGGCCGGTCGGGAAGGCGACCCGGGCGGTCAGGCGCGGGCCCTGCGCGGTGTCGGTGACGTAGGCGCTCACCTCGACCGTGGCCAGCGCCGGCATGTCGGCGTCCAGCTCGGCGGCCAGGCCCAGCGCGTCGGCGGCCAGGGTCCAGCCCGCGCCGCCGTCGGCCGGGTCGCCCGCGGCCACCCGTCCCAGGTAGTTGAACGAGATCTGCGGGGTCGCGCGCCAGTCCAGGTCGGCGGCGGTGGACGGGTTGAGGTAGCGCAGCAGGCCGTAGCCGACGCCCTTGTCGTCGATCGCGAGCAGCTGCTCCTTGACCGCCTTGACCACGCCGCCCGCGGCCGCGCCGCCGGCCAGCGCCTCGGCCAGGTCGAACCCGGCCACGTCCAGGCGGACCGGGAAGAGGCTGGTGAACCAGCCGACCGTGCGGGACAGGTCGGCGCCGGGCACGACCTGCTCCTCGCGGCCGTGGCCCTCCAGCTTGATCAGGGTCGAGGACTGCTGCACGCCCCGGTCGGCGCGCCACTGCGAGACGGCGAGCGCGAGACCGGCCAGCAGGCCGTCGTTGACGCCGCCGTGGAAGGCGGTGGGCACCGCCGTCAGCAGCGCCTCGGTGACCTCCCCGGAGAGCTCCAGGGAGACCGCGTCGACCGTGGACATCACGTCCACCGCCGGGTTCAGCGGGCGGGAGCCGAGCAGCGGGTCGTCGCCGTCCAGCAGCTCGGACCACTTGGAGAGCTCGGCGATCCGGTCCGGGTCGGAGGCCTCGTCCCGCAGGGCGTGCGCCCAGCGGCGGGCCGAGGTGCCGACGGCCGGCAGGTTCGCGGGCGAGCCCGCGCTGATCTGCTCCCAGGCCGCGGCGAAGTCCGGCACCAGGATGCGCCAGGAGACACCGTCGACCACCAGGTGGTGCAGCACCACGATCAGGCGGCCGGCGCCGTCCGGGCCGGCGAACCAGGTGAACTGGGCCATGGTGCCGGCGGCCGGGTCCAGCCGGCCGGTGGCGGCGTCCAGTTCGGCCTTGGCCGACTCCAGCCAGGCGGCGTCGAAGGCGCCGTCCCAGTCCACCCGGTGCAGCAGCGCGGCCGGGTCGACCGTGCCGGGGGCGGAGATCTCCAGGCTGCCCTCGCCGGCCAGCACCAGGCGCGAGCGCAGGATGTCGTGGCGGTCCAGCACCGCGGCGAGCACTGCGGTCAGGCCGGCCTCGTCGATCCCGGTCGGCAGGTCGAGCACCGCCGACATGGAGAACCGGTTGAAGCTGGCGCCCAGCTCCAGCATGTACTTGGCGATCGGCGGCAGCGGCATCTCGCCGGTGCCACCGCCCTCGAGCTCGGCCAGCACCGGACCGAGGTCCTGGCTGCCCGCGGCGGCGGCCAGCTCGGCCACCGTGCGCAGCTCGAAGATCTGCCGGGCGTTGACCACGACACCCTGGGCCTTGGCCCGCGAGACGATCTGGATGGAGCGGATCGAGTCGCCGCCGATGGCGAAGAAGTCGTCGTCGATGCCGACCCGGTCCACCGCCAGCACCTCGGAGAAGACCTCCGCCAGCACCTCCTCGGCCCGGCTGCGCGGGGCCCGGTAGGTCTCGCCGGTGAAGTCCGGGGCGGGCAGCGCGGCCCGGTCCAGCTTGCCGTTGGGGGCCAGCGGCAGCCGGTCCAGCGGCACCAGGACCGAGGGGACCATGAACTCCGGCAGCCGGCCGGTGACGAACCTGCGCAGCTCGCGCATGGTGACACCGGCGGTCATGTCGGCCTCGAAGCGGCCCTGGGCGTCGACCTCGCCGCCCGAGTCCAGGCCGCCGAGGACGACGTAGCCGACCAGCCGCGAGCCGCCGCCGGGGACGGCCTGGGCCGCCACCACCGCCTGCTCGATGCCGGGGTGCGCGGTCAGCGCGGCCTCGATCTCGCCGGGTTCGATGCGGAACCCGTGGACCTTCAGCTGCGCGTCGCCGCGGCCGACGTACTCCAGCTGGCCCTGGGCGTTCCAGCGGGCCAGGTCGCCGGTGCGGTACATCCGCGAGCCGGCCGGACCGTACGGGTCGGCGAGGAAGCGCTCGGCGGTCAGCGCGGCGCGGCCGTGGTAGCCGCGGGCCACCTCGCCCGCCACGTACAGCTCGCCGACCGCGCCCACCGGCACCGGCACCAGGCCGGCGCCGAGCACGTAGGCCCGCATGTTGCCGAGCGGGGCGCCGACCGGCGCGGTGTGCGCACCGGTCCATTCCTCGCCCGCCGCCAGCGCGAAGGCGCTGGCGTAGAAGGACTCGGTCTGGCCGTAGGCGTTGACCACCGTGACGCCGGGGATCGCCTCGCGGACCCGGCGCACCAGGGCGGCGGGCAGCGCCTCGCCGGCGAAGACCACGGTGTCGGCGGCGATGGTGCCGGTGGTCTGCTCCAGCAGGTCGGCGAAGACCGACGGCACGGTGCTGATCACGCCGCCGCTCCAGCCGCCGCGCTCGCCGATCACCAGCACGTCCCGGGCCAGCTCGACGGTGCCGCCGGCGGTCAGGGTGGTGAAGACCTCGAAGACCGAGACGTCGAAGTTGATCGAGGCGCCGGCCAAGGTCCGGGTGGCGGCGGTGATGCCGACCGTGCCGGCCAGCCGGAGCAGGCCGTTGACCAGGTTGCGGTGGGTGACGGCCACGCCCTTGGGCAGGCCGGTGGAGCCGGAGGTGTACATCACGTAGGCGGCGTTGTCCGGCCGCACGGCGGCCGGCTCGGCGCCGGCCTCGCCGGCCAGGTCGGCGAGCAGCACCCGCTCGGCGCCGTCCTGCGGCAGCACGTGGGCGCTGGCCGCGTCGGTGAGCACCAGGTGCGGGCGGGCGTCGGCGACGATGTGCGCCAGGCGGCTGCTCGGGTACTTCGGGTCGATCGGCAGGTAGGCGCCGCCGGCCTTCAGCACACCCAGCAGGGCCACCACCAGGTCGGCGGAGCGCGGCAGGGCGATGCCCACCACGGACTCCGCGCCGACCCCGCGGCCGGCCAGCGCGCGGGCCAGCGCGTCGGCCCGCTCGTCCAGCTGGCGGTAGGTCAGCTCCTCGCCCTCGGTGACCAGCGCGACCGCGTCCGGGGTGGCCGCGGCCCGCTGCTCGAACAGCTGGGGCAGCGTCAGCTCGGGGGTCTCGGCGGCGGTGGCGTTGAAGCCGTGCAGCACCAGCTCCCGCTCGGCCGCCTCCACCAGCTCGACGGTGGCGATGCCGCGCTCCGGCTCGGTGGCCAGCACGCCCACCAGGCGCACGAAGCGCTGGGCGATCGCCTCGGCCGTCGCGCGGTCGAAGAGGTCGGTGGCGTACTCCAGCAGACCCACCACGCCCATGCCCGGCAGGTCGGCCATGTTGAAGAACAGGTCGAACTTGGCGGTCTCGGTGCGCACCCGCTCGAACTCCACCTGGAGGCCCGGCAGCGCGAAGTCCTTCCGGGCGAAGTTCTGCCAGGCGAACATCACCTGGAAGAGCGGCGAGTAGGCGGTGGAGCGCTCCGGGTTGAGCACCTCGACCAGGCGCTCGAACGGCACGTCCTGGTTGTCGTAGGCGGCCAGCGACTTGCCGCGGACCTGCTCCAGCAGCTCGCCGAAGGCCGGGTTGCCGGACAGGTCGGTGCGCAGCACCCAGGTGTTGACGAAGAAGCCGACCAGCTCGGCCAGCGCCTCGTCGGTGCGGTTGGCGATCGGCGAGCCGATCGTCAGGTCGTCGCCGCCGCCGAGTCCGTGCAGCAGCACGGCCAGCGCGGCCTGCAGCACCATCGAGGCGGTCGCGCCGTGGCGCTGGGCCAGCTCCTCGACGGCGGTGGCGGTGGCCGGGTCGAGCGCGAACTCGACCGCGGAGCCGCGGTGCGAGGCGGAGGCGGGGCGTGGTCGGTCGGTGGGCAGCCGCAGCGGCTGCGGCACGCCGGCCAGCTCCTCGCGCCAGTAGCGGACCTGGGCCGCCAGCAGGCTGCCCTCGTCCTCCTCCTCGCCCAGCACCTCGCGCTGCCAGAGGGTGTAGTCGGCGTACTGCACCGGCAGTTCGGCCCACTGCGGGGCCGCGCCCTCCTTGCGCACCGCGTAGGCGGTGGCCAGGTCGCGGGCCAGCGGGGCCATCGAGGAGCCGTCGCTGGCGATGTGGTGGATCAGCAGGACCAGGATGTGCTCCTGCTCGCTGATCTTCAGCAGGGTGACCCGGACCGGGATCTCCGCGGCCAGGTCGAACGGGTGCGCGGCGGCCGCGGCCATCGCGTCGTCCAGTCCGCCCTGGGGCACCTCGACCACCGGCAGCTCCAGGTAGACCTGCTCGGCCGGCAGCACCACCTGCGCCGGGACGCCGTCGGCGCCCTCGACGATCAGGGTGCGCAGGCTCTCGTGCCGGACCACCACGTCGGCCAGCGCGGCCCGCAGCGCGGTCCGGTCCAGCTCGCCGGTCAGGCGCAGCGGGAACGGCGCGTTGTAGGTCGAGGACGGGCCCTCGAACTTGTCGATGAACCAGAGCCGGCGCTGCGCGTAGGACAGCGGCAGCGACTCGGGCCGCTCGGCCGCCCGGCGCAGCGGGGCGCGCACCGCGGCACCGGCGCTCAGGTGCGCGACCAGCTCCACCACGGTCGGGGCCTCGAAGACCACCCGGATCGGCAGTTCGACGCCGAGCACCGAGCGGATCCGGCTGACCAGGCGGGTGGCGAGCAGCGAGTGGCCGCCCAGGGTGAAGAAGTTGTCGTCGATGCCGACCCGGTCCAGGCCGAGCACCGCCGCGAACAGGCCGCACAGCGCCTCTTCCTGCGGGGTGCGCGGGGCCCGGCCGGTGGCGGCGCCGGCGAAGTCCGGCGCGGGCAGCGCCTTCTGGTCCAGCTTGCCGTTCGGGGTGAGCGGCACCTCGGCGATCGCCACCACGGTGGAGGGCACCAGGTGCTCGGGCAGCCGGCCCTTCAGGTAGCCGCGCAGCGCGCCGACCAGGGTGCCGATCCGGCCGGCCGCGGCGGGCACGTTGGCCAGCACCCGGTCGGTCCGGCGGGAGGGCACGAAGGAGCCGCTGACCGCCTGGTCGTCCGCCAGGCCGGCCGGGAAGACCACCGCGTCGAAGCACTCGTCGGCCGCGGCCGACCAGCTGAGCACCAGGCCCCAGCCCTGCTCGGCGGCGAAGGCGCGCAGGTCCTCGGGCTCGACCACCGGGCCGGCGGCGGCGGGCGCCGTGATGACGCCCATCGAGACCGCGGCCTCGACCTCGTCGGCCAGCCGGCCGTTGGGGATCCGGGTGATCCGGACCGGGGTGTCGCCGTGCGAGCGGACCAGCTCGGCCAGCCCGACCAGGTCGTCGACCTGGCGGCCCCAGCGCAGCACCGGCGCCTCGGCCACCTGCACCGCGGCCGCGGGGGCCTTGTGCAGCACGACCTCGTAGCGGTGCCGGGTCAGCTCGTTGTGCGCGCGGCCGGCCTTCAGCCGGATCTCGACGCCGCCGGCGCCGTGCCGCTCGGCCCACTGGGAGAACCACTCGGGGTCGAGCACGAGCTCCTTGTCCATCAGGATCGCGCGGGCCACCGCGGCCCGGCTCACCGACGGGGCGGCCTCGGGGTGCAGCGCCCGCTGCACGCCGGAGCGGAAGAGCCGCAGGGTGGCGGCGTTGCGGACGTCGCCGACCAGGATCCGGCCGCCGGGGCGCAGCAGCTCCAGCGCGCCGGCCAGCACCTCGTCCAGGTACTCCGCGCTCGGGAAGTACTGGATGACGGAGTTGATGACCACCAGGTCGAAGTGGTCGCGGGGCAGGCCCGACAGGTCGTCACCGTTCTGGTGCTGCAGGTGCACCTTGTCGGCGTGGCCGGCCTGCTCGACCTGGACCCGCAGGCGCTCGACGACGGGGCCCGACATGTCGGTGGCCCAGTACTCGTCCACCCGGCCGAGCACCTGGGACATCAGCAGACCGGTGCCGACACCGATCTCCATGATCCGGCTCGGCTGCCAGCGCATCATCTGCGCCACCGCGGCGTCGCGCCACTCGGCCATCTGGTCCAGCTCGATCGGCTGACCGCCGTAGTAGCTGGAGTTCCAGCCGTTGAAGTCCTCGCCCCACGCGGTCCTGGTCTCCGCGTAGAGGTCGTCGTAGATCAGCTCCCACTCGTCGATCTGCTCCTCGGCGCCGCCGGTGGCGGCGTCCAGCTCCTCGACGGCGTCGGCCTTGGGCACCACGTAGCCGACCAGGCGGCGCTCGCCCGAGCGGTCCTCGTTCCAGGTGACCACGGCCTGGGCCACGCCGGGGTGGGAGACCAGGGCGGCCTCGACCTCGGCGGGCTCGATCCGGAAGCCGCGGATCTTGACCTGGGAGTCCGCGCGGCCGCGGAAGGCCAGGGTGCCCTCCGGGGTCCAGGCGACCACGTCGCCGGTGCGGTACATCCGCTCGCCGGCCGCGCCGAACGGCGAGGCCACGAACCGCTCGGCGGTCAGGCCTGGTCGGTGGGCGTAGCCGCGGGCCAGGCCGGCGCCCGCGATGTAGAGCTCGCCGGCCACGCCGGGCAGCACCGGGCGCAGGCCCGCGTCGAGCACGTACACCCGCATGTTGTCCATCGGGCGGCCGATCGGGATCGACTCGCCGACCTCGGCGACCGAGGCCATCGGGTGGCAGGTGGCGAAGGTGGTGGTCTCGGTCGGGCCGTAGCCGTCGACCACGGTCAGGCCGGGGTTGGCCTCCAGGGCGCGGGCGACCGAGGCCGGGGAGACCACGTCGCCACCGGTCCACACCTCGCGGACGCCGGCGATCGCCTCCGGGTTCTCGTCGGCGATCACCTTGAAGAGGCCCGCGGTGAGCCAGAGCGCGGTGATCCGCTGCTCGGCGATCAGCGCGGTCAGCGCGGCCGCGTCCAGCTTGCCGGCCGGCGCGACCACGGCCGTGCCGCCGCCCAGCAGCGGCGCCCACAGCTCGTAGGTGGAGGCGTCGAAGGACTGCGGCGAGTGCACCAGCACCCGGGCGTGCGCACCGTTGCGGTAACGGCGGTCGGTGGCCAGGCCGGTGACGGCCCGGTGGGTGACGCCGACGCCCTTGGGCAGACCGGTGGAGCCGGAGGTGTACATCACGTAGGCGAGCTGCTCCGGGCTGCCGGCGGCGGTGGCCGGGGCCAGGTCCGCGGCGGTGCGCACGGCCTCGGCGGTCTCCGGGGCGTCCAGCACCAGCAGGCGGGCGTCCGCGGGCAGCTTGTCGGCGGTCTCGGTGTCGGTCAGCAGCACCGCGGGCTCGGCGTCGCGCAGCATGAACTCGATGCGCTCGGCCGGGTAGTCCGGGTCCACCGGCAGGTAGGCGGCGCCGGCCTTCAGCACCGCGAGCAGCGCGACGACCTGCTCCGCGGAGCGCGGCAGGGCCACGCCCACGACCGACTCCCGGCCCACGCCCTGCGCGGCGAGCACCTGGGCCAGCCGGTTGGCCCGGCCGTCCAGCTCGCGGTAGCTCAGCACCAGGTCGCCGGCGGCGACCGCGGGGGCCTCGGGGGTGGCGGCGGCCTGCGCGGCGAACAGCTCGGCGACGGTGCCCTGCGGGGCCTCGACGGCGGTGTCGTTGAACCGGCGCAGCACCAGGTCCAGGTCGGCGCTCTCCAGCAGCTCGACCTCGCCGACGGTGGCGTCCGGGTCGGTGACCAGCTGCTGCAGGATCCGGGCGAACCGCTCGGTGTAGCCGCGCACCGTCTCCGGGTCGAAGAGGTGGTGCTGGTACTGCAGCGCGACCCGCAGGTGCGGCTCGGCGAAGGCCATCACGACCATCGGGTAGTGCGCGCCGGAGAGCGGGCTGATGCCGGTGATCGAGATGCCGGCGGCCGAGTTGGCCTCGGTCAGCGCGACGCCGTCGATCGGGTAGGACTCGAAGCCGACCAGGGTGTCGAACAGGATGTTCAGGCCGGTCGAGCGGTGGATGTCCAGCAGGCCCTGGTGGTGGTGGTCGAGCAGGGCGCTCTGCCGGTTCTGCAGATCGGTGAGCATCCCGCGCAGGGTGGTGGTCGGGCCGCAGTCGACCCGGACCGGCAGGGTGTTGATGAAGAGGCCGATCATGCCGTCGACCCCGGGGACCACCGGCGGGCGGCCGGAGACGGTGGCGCCGAAGACCACGTCCTGACGGCCGGTCAGGCCGCCGAGCAGCAGCGCCCAGGCGCCCTGCACCAGGGTGTTGAGGGTGAGGCCCAGCTCGGCGGCGCGGCGGCCCAGCTCGCGGGCGTCGTCGGCGCTGAGCGGGATGTCGATCTGGCCGATGCCCTCCGGGGCGGCCCCGGCGTGCTGGTTGGGCACCAGCAGGGTGGGCGCCTCCAGGCCGGCCAGCTCCTCCGCCCAGGCCCGGTCCGACTCGGCGCGGTCCTGCCGGTTGAGCCAGACCAGGAAGTCGCGGTAGTTGTGCGCCTTCGGCAGCACCGAGGCGTCACCGGCCGCGCCGTAGAGCCGCAGCAGGTCCTGCATCAGCAGCGGGACCGACCAGCCGTCGAAGAGCACGTGGTGCGCGGTGAAGACCAGCTCCCAGCGGTCGGGGGCCAGCATCACCAGGGACATCCGCACCAGCGGGGCCTTGGCCAGGTCGAAGTGGGTGTTGTGGTCCTCGGTCAGGAAGCGGCGCAGCGCCGCCTTCTGCCCGGTCTCGCCGAAGCCGCTGAGGTCCAGGTACTGCCAGGGCAGCTGGACCTGCTTCTGCACCAGCTGCACCCGGTCGCCGGCCGCGTCGAAGACGAAGGCGGCGCGCAGGCTGTCGTACCGGTCGAGCAGCGCCTGGCCGGCGGCCCGCATCCGGGCCGGGTCGACCTCGCCGGCCAGGTGGAAGACCAGCTGCATCTGGTAGGCGTCGAAGGTGGAGCCGGACAGCTCGGCGTGGAAGAGCAGGCCGGACTGCATGGTGGTGAGCGGCCAGACGTCGGCCAGGCCCGCGTACTGGTCGGACCAGTTGTCCAGGTCGCCCTGGGTCACCGGGACCAGCGGCACGTCGGAGGGGGTGAGCACGCCGGCCGACGGGGCGGTGGCGTGCTGGGCCAGGGCGAGCAGCGCGGTGCGCCACAGGCCGGCCAGCTCCTCGACCTCGGCGAGGCTGAGCAGGCCGGCCGGGAAGGCCAGCCGGGCGGTCAGCTCCGGGCCCCGCTCGGTGTCGGCGACCAGCGCGTTGACGTCCAGGGTGGAGAGCGCGGCCATCCGCGGGTCGAGGTCGCCGATCAGGTCGGTGGTGCCCTCGGAGCGGGTGAAGCCCAGGCCGCGCAGGTGCTCGGGTACGTCGGTGGCGGAGAAGCGGCCCAGGTAGTTGAAGCCGATCTGGCCGGTCGGGTACCGGCGCAGCACCGCGGAGGTGTCCGGGTTGAGGTGGCGCAGCAGGCCGTAGCCGATGCCCTTGTCGGGCAGCGCGAGCAGCTGCTCCTTGACCGCCTTGACGGCGCTGCCGGCGGCGGCGCCGCCCGCCAGCGCCTCGTCCAGGTCGATCCCGGCGAGGTCCAGGCGGACCGGGAACATGCTGGTGAACCAGCCGACGGTGCGCGACAGGTCGGCGCCGGGCGCCACCTGCTCCTCGCGGCCGTGGCCCTCCAGGCGGACCAGCGCCGAGGACTCCTCGATGCCGCGCGAGCGGCGCCAGGCGGCGAGGGCCAGCGCGAGGGCGGCCAGCAGGCCGTCGTTGACGCCGCCGCGGTAGGCGGCGGGCAGCGTGGTCAGCAGGGTCTCGGTGACGCCGGCCGGCAGGGTCAGCCAGGTGTGCTCGACGGTGTCGACGGTGTCGACGGCCGGGTCCAGCGGGCGGCTGCCGAGCAGCGGGTCGGGGCCGGAGACCACCGAGCGCCAGAGCGGCAGTTCGGCCAGCCGCTCGGGGGCGGTGGCCTGCTCGACCAGGGCGTGCGCCCAGCGGCGGGCCGAGGTGGCGACCGGGGGCAGCTCGATCTCGCGGCCGTCGCGGACCTGCTCCCAGGCGGTGGCGAGGTCCGGCAGCAGGATGCGCCAGGAGACGCCGTCCACCACGAAGTGGTGCAGCACCACGATCAGGCGGCCGGTGCCGTTCGCGGCGGCGAACCAGACGAACTGGGCCATCACGCCGGCCTCGGCGTCCAGCCGGCCGGTGGCGGCGTTGAGCTCGGCGGTGGCCAGCTCGCGCCACTGCGCGTCCCAGCTGCCGTCGGTCTCGACCCGGCGGATCAGCGCGGCGGTGTCCACCGAGCCGGCCGGGGCGACCAGCAGGCCGCCCTCGCCCTCGGTGACCAGGCGCGAACGCAGGATGTCGTGGTGGTCCAGCACCGCGGACAGGGTGGCGGTCAGGCCGGCCAGGTCGATGCCCTGCGGCAGGTCGAGGACCTGGGACATGGCGAACCGGTCGGCGCCGGCGCCGAGCTCGCCCAGCCAGTGGCCGATCGGCAGCAGCGGCTGGTGGCCGAGGCCGCCGTCCGCCAGCTCCGCCAGCACCGGGCCGCCGCCGGTCTCGCCGACCAGCGCGACGGTGGCCAGCTCGGCGGCGCTGCGGTGCTCGAAGATCTGCCGCGGCGTCACCTCGACGCCCTGGGCGCGGGCCCGGGAGACCACCTGGATGGAGCGGATCGAGTCGCCGCCGATGCCGAAGAAGTCGTCGTCGATGCCGACCCGGTCCAGGCCCAGCACCTCGGCGTAGACGCCGGTCAGCACCTCCTCGACCGGGTTGCGCGGGGCGCGGTACTCGCCGCCGGAGAAGTCCGGCTCGGGCAGCGCGGCCAGGTCCAGCTTGCCGTTGGGGGCCAGCGGCAGCCGGCCGAGCAGCACGAAGACGGCCGGGACCATGAACTCGGGCAGCCGGCTCGCGGCGAAGCGGCGCAGGTCGCGCACCGAGAGGGTGACGGTGAGGTCGACGTCGAGGTCGCCCAGGCTCTTCACGCTGCCGAGGCCGCTCTGCTCGGCCTCCACCGGCACGATGTAGCCGACCAGCTGCGGGCTGCCGCCGCGGCCGCCCTTGACGGTCACCACGGCCTTGGCGACACCGGGGTGGGCGGTCAGCGCCGCCTCGACCTCGCCGGGCTCGATGCGGAAGCCGCGGACCTTCATCTGGACGTCGTCGCGGCCCGCGTACTCCAGCTGGCCCTGCTCGTTCCAGCGGGCCAGGTCGCCGGTGCGGTACATCCGGGAGCCGGCCGGGCCGAACGGGTCGGCGACGAAGCGGTCGGCGGTCAGGGTCGGGCGGCCGCGGTAGCCGCGGGCCACCTGGCCCGCCACGTACAGCTCGCCGACCACGCCGACGGGGGCCGGGCGCAGGCCGGGGCCGAGCACGTAGGCGCGCATGTTGCCGAGCGGGGAGCCGATCGGGGCGCCGCCGGTGCCGGTGAACTCCTGGTCGGCGGCGAGCGCGAAGGTGCTGGTGTAGAAGGACTCGGTCTGGCCGTAGCCGTTGACCACCCGGACGCCGGGGATCGCGGCGCGCACCCGGTCCAGCAGCGCGGCGGGCAGCGCCTCGCCGGCGAAGACCACGGTGTCGGCCTCGATCTTGCCGTGGACCTGGTCCAGCAGCTCGGCGAAGACCGACGGCACGGTGCTGATCACGCCGCCGCGCCAGCCGCCGCGCTCGCCGATCACCAGCACGTCGCGGACCAGCTCGACGGTGCCGCCGGCGGTCAGGGTGGCGAAGAGCTCGAAGACCGAGACGTCGAAGTTGATCGAGGTGCCGGCCAGCACCCGGGTGCCGGCCGTGATGCCGACCTGCTCGGCCAGGCCCAGCACGTCGTTGAGCACGGTGGCGTGGGTGACGGCGACGCCCTTGGGGGTGCCGGTGGAGCCGGAGGTGTACATCACGTACGCCAGCTGGCCGGGCAGCGGCGCGGCCTGCGGAGCGGCGGCGTCCAGCGCGGCGTCGTCGAGGTCCAGGTCGTCCAGCGAGAGCTGGTCGATGCCGGTCAGCGGCAGCACGTCGGCGCTGCGGCCGTCGGTCAGGATCAGCCGCGGCGCGGCGTCCTCGAGGATGAAGTCCAGGCGGCGGCTCGGGTACTTGGGGTCGATCGGCACGTAGGCGCCGCCGGCCTTGAGCACCGCGAGCAGCGAGGTGACCAGGTCGGCGGTGCGCTGCACGGCCACGCCGACCGGGGTCTCGGCGCCGACGCCGAGACCGGCGAGCACGCCGGCCAGCCGGTCGGCGCGGGCGTCCAGCTCGCGGTAGGTGAGGACGGTGCCCTCGCACTCGACGGCCACCGCGTCCGGGCGCTCCGCGACCTGACGGGCGAACAGCTGCGGGACGGTCAGCTGCGGCAGCTCGCGCGCGGTGTCGTTGAACCGGTGCAGCACGGTGTCCAGCTCGTCGGCCTCGAGCATCTCGGCCAGCGCGACCGGCTGGTCCGGGCGGGCCACCACGGAGCGGATCACCCGCACGTAGCGGTCGACGATGGACTGCGCGGTGGACTCGTCGAACAGGTCGGTGGCGTACTCCAGGTAGCAGAGCATGCCCGGGCCGTCCGGGTCCGAGAAGTAGTTGAACTCCAGGTCGAACTTGGCGCTGGAGGTGGAGAGCACCTCGAGCCGGGCCTGCTCCAGGCCCGGCAGCTCCAGGTCGATCCAGGCGTCGCTCTCCCAGGTGAACATGACCTGGAAGAGCGGGTGGTAGGCGGTGGAGCGCTCCGGGTTCAGCACCTCGACCAGGTGCTCGAACGGGGCGTCCTGGTTGTCGTAGGCGGTCAGCGCCTTCTGCCGGACCTGCTCCAGCACCCGGTCGAAGGTCGGGCTGCCGGTCAGGTCGGTGCGCAGCACCCAGGTGTTGACGAAGAAGCCGACCAGGTCCTGGAGCTCGTCGTCGGTGCGGCCGGCCACGGTGGAGCCGATCGCGATGTCGGAGCCGGCGCCCAGGTGCTGGAGCACCACGGCCAGGGCCGCCTGCAGCACCATCGGGACGGACATGTCGCGCTCGCGCGCGGTCCGCTCGACCTGGGCCAGCAGCTCGGCGTCGATCGGGAAGCCGACCATGTCGCCCTTGTGGCTGGCGACCGGCGGGCGCGGGCGGTCGGTGGAGAGCCGCAGTGGCTGCGGCACGCCGGCCAGCTCGTCGCGCCAGTAGCCGACCTGGGCGGAGACCACGCTGTCCGGGTCGTTCTCGTCGCCCAGGACCTCGCGCTGCCAGAGCGTGTAGTCCACGTACTGCACCGGCAGTTCGGGCTGCTGCGAGACCTCGCCGCGGTGCCGGGCGGTGTAGGCGGCGGCCAGGTCGCGGGAGAGCGGCAGCATCGACTCGCCGTCGGCGGCGATGTGGTGGATCAGCAGCACCAGTACGTGCTCGCGCTCGCCCGAGCGCAGCAGGGTGGCCCGGACCGGGATCTCCGAACCGAGGTCGAAGGCGTGCCGGGAGGCCTCGGCGATCGCCTCGTCCAGCGCCTCGGGCGCCACCTCGAGCACCGGCACCTCGACCTGCGCCTGCTCGACCGGGAGCACCAGCTGCGAAGGCACGCCGTGCTCGTTCATCGCGATCAGGGTGCGCAGGCTCTCGTGCCGCGCCACCACGTCGCGCACCGCGGCGCTCAGCGCGCCCTGGTCCAGGTCACCGGTCAACCGCATGAGGAAGGGGACGTTGTACGTCGCCGATGGGCCCTCGAACCGGTCGATGAACCACAGCCGACGCTGTGCGAACGACAACGGGATCATTTCTGTCCACTCCTGTCCATCTTGCGCAGTCGAGGCCGGCTCGACGTGCCTGCGTTCCTGACCGTGCTCGAAATTTCTGAGATGACGTGAGACTCGAAGATCGCCCGCAACGGCACGCTCACGCCGAGCACCTTGCGGATCCGGCTGGTCAGCCGAGTAGCCGATAGGGAGTTGCCACCGAGTGCGAAGAAGTCGTCGTCCATGCCGACCCGCTCCACCCCCAGCACCTCGGCCAGCAGCTCGCACAGGGCGGTCTCCTGGGGGGTGCTCGGTGCGCGGTAGGCGATGCCGACGGTGTCGGGATCGGGCAGTGCCGTGCGGTCCACCCCGCCGTCCGGGGCCAGCGGCAGCCGCTCCAGCACCAGGAAGGCGGACGGGACCAGGGCCGCGGGCAGCAGCGCGGCCGTGTGCGCGCGCAGGTCCTCGTCGGCGCCGTCGAGTGCGTTCTCGGCCGGGTCGGCGGGCTGCAGGTAGGCGATGAGCTGGTCGGTGCCGGGGCGGACCAGCACGGCCGCCCGGGCCACCGCCGGGTGGGCGGCCAGCGCGGCCTCCACCTCGGCCGGGTCGATCCGCAGGTCGCGGACCGTCAGCAGGGCGTCGGTGCGGCCCAGGTGCTCGAGCTGCCCCGCGCGGTTCCAGCGGGCCAGGTCCCCGGTGCGCAGCATCCGCGCCCCGGGCGGGCCGAACGGGTCGGCGACGAACCGCAGCGCGGTGTCCGCCGGGTGCCCCGGGTAGCCGCGGGCGACGGCGTCGCCCGCGAGGTAGAGCTCGCCGACGGCGCCGGGCGGCACCGGCACCAGGCCGGCGCCGAGCAGATAGGCCCGGCCCTGCGGCAGCACCGGGCCGGCCGGCCGCTCTGAGGCGGTGCCGGACTCGGCCCCGCCGGAGAGCACGGCGGCCAGCAGCCGCGCCACCGGCACGCCGGCGGTCCAGTCGGGCACCCCGGCGGGCAGGCTCGCGACCTGCCCGGCGAGGTTGCGGTGGGTGGTTCCGACGGCGGGTGCCGTGACGGAGAGCCCGGTCGGGTGGGTGAGGAGGGCGAGGTGGTCGGGGTGCGGGGCCGGCAGCCGGCCCGCGCCGCCGGCCTCGGCCAGCAGCTCCGCCACGCCCGCGGTCGGGGTGGCGCCGTCGGCGGCCGGCCGGTCGGTGACCAGCAGCAGCGGCCGGGTGCTCGCGAGCACCGCGGCCTGCCGCCCGGCCGGGTCGGCCGGGTCGAGCGCCACCAGGGTGCCGCCCGACTTCAGCACGCCGAGCAGCGCGACCGGCAGGTCCTCGCCGGCCGGCAGGGCCACGGCGACCGGCGTCTCGGCGCCGACTCCGCGGCCGGCCAGCGCGCGGGCCAGCCGGTCCGCCCGCTCGCCGAGCTCCGGGAGGCCCGCCCGGTCGAACAGCTCCGGCACGGTCGCCGCGGCGCCGTCCGCCGCCGCGGCGGGCGCGAGCAGCCGCTCCCGCTCGGCGGGCTCCAGCAGGTCCACGGTGCCCGCGAACCGGGCCGGGTCGGCGACCAGCTGGCGCAGCACCATGCCGTAGCGGGCGGCGATCGCCTTCACCACGGCCGGCTCGACCATCGAGCGCTGGTACTGCACCGTCAGCCGGATGTCGTCCGGCTCGATGAAGACCAACACGCTCAGCGCGTAGTGGCTGGCGGTGAAGGAGCGGATGCCGGTGATCGCGATCCCGGCGGACCGGGAGGCCTCGACGATGCCGGAGCGGTCCATCGGGAAGGACTCGAACCCGATGATGCTGTCGAACAGCTCGCCCAGGCCCACCGCCCGCAGGATCTCGCTCAGCCCGTGGTGCTGGTGGTCCTTCAGCACGGCCTGCCGGGTCTGCAGCGTGCCCAGCACCTCGCCCAGCCGGTCGCCGGGGCCGAAGCCCACCCGGACCGGCAGGCTGTTGAGGAACATGCCGACCATCGCGTCGACCCCGGGCAGCTCCGGCGGCCGGCCGGCCACGGTGGAGGCGAACAGCACGTCCTGACGGCCGGTCAGCTGGCCCAGCAGCACCGCCCAGGCGCCCTGCACCACGGTGTTCAGGGTGACGCCCAGCTCACCGGCGCTGCGCAGCAGCGCCCGGGCGGTCTCCTGGTCGAGCGGCACGTCGGCCTGGCTCATCACCGCGTCGTCGGCCGCTCGGGCGGAGCCGGCCGGCGGGACCTCGTCGGGGCGCACGACCAGCGTCGGCTCGGTGACGCCGGACAGCTCCGCCTGCCAGACCCGGGCCGACTCGGCCCGGTCCTGCCGGGAGAGCCAGGCCAGGAACTCGCGGTAGTCCGGCACCCGGGGCAGCGCCGAGGCGTCGCCGGCCGAGCCGTAGAGCCGCAGCAGGTCCTGCATCAGCAGCGGGACCGACCAGCCGTCGAAGAGCACGTGGTGGGCGGTCAGCACCAGCTCGTGGCGCTCCCCGTCCAGCCGGACCAGGGACATCCGCAGCAGCGGCGGGGCGGCCTGGTCGAAGGTGGTGGCCAGGTCCTTGGCCAGGAACTCCTCGAAGGCCTGCTCGCGCTCGGCCGCGCCGAGGGAGCTCAGGTCGAGGTCGGTCCAGGGCATCCGCAGGCCGGTCAGCACCAGCTGCGCCAGGCCGCCGTCGGCGTCGTGGACGAAGGCGGTGCGCAGGCTGGGGTGGCGCTCCAGCAGCGCCTGGGCGGCGGCCCGCATCCGCTCCGGGTCCACCGGGCCGGCCAGGTGCAGCGCGTACTGCACCTGGTAGGCGTCGAAGGAGGAGTCCTCCAGGGTGGAGTGGAAGAGCAGGCCGGACTGGAGCGAGGTGGTGGGCCAGACGTCGGCCAGGCCCGGGTAGCGGGCCGCCCACTCGTCCAGGTCGCTCTGCTTGACCTTCACCAGCGGCACGTCCGAGGGGGTCAGGCCGCCGGCGCCGGGCTCGGCCGCGTGCCGGGCCAGCCCGGTCAGCGCCGCGCACCACAGCTCGGCCAGCTCCCGCACCGCGGCGGGGTCGAGCACGCCCTCGGGGGCGCTGAAGGCGGCCTCCAGCCGGGGGCCGGCCGGGGTGTCCCGGACCGAGGCGTTGATGTCCAGTTCGGCGGGGGCGGGCATCCGCGGGTCCTGGGCGGCGTCCAGCTCGGCCAGCTCGGGCCAGGCGGAGGCCACCGGGTCCTGGGTGAAGCCGAGGCCGCGCAGCTGCTCCGGCATGTCGGCGCCGGCCGAGAACCGGCCCAGGTAGTTGAAGCCGACCTGGCCGATCGGGTAGCGCTCCAGCACCGGGGCGGTCTGCGGGTTGAGGTGGCGCAGCAGGCCGTAGCCGATGCCCTTGTCGGGCAGCGAGCGCAGGTGCTCCTTGACCCGCTTGACGGCCTCGCCCGCGGCGCGGCCGCCGGCGAAGGCCTCGTCCAGGTCCAGCCCGGCGGTGTCGAGGCGGACCGGGAAGGCGCTGGTGAACCAGCCGACGGTGCGGGACAGGTCGGCGCCGGGCGCGGCGCCCTCCTCGCGGCCGTGGCCCTCCAGCCGGACCAGCGCGGCGGGGTGCTCGGTGCCGCGGTCGCGCCGCCACTTGGCCAGCGCCAGCGCCAGGCCGGCCAGCAGGCCGTCGTTGACACCGCCGTGGAAGGCCGCGGGCAGCGTGGTCAGCAGCGCCTCGGTGACCGGGACCGGCAGTTCGACCTGGACCGAGCGGACGGTGCCGCGCACGTCGGTGGCCGGGTCCAGCCGGCGGGCGCCGAGCAGCGGCTCGGTGCGCTCGACGATGGACTCCCAGAGGTCCAGCTCCTCGATCCGGGCCGGCGTGCGGGCCTCGGCCGCCAGGGCGTGCGCCCAGGTGCGCATCGAGGTGGCGGCCGGGGCGAGCTCGGGGGCCCGGCCGGCGCTCACCTGGCGCCAGGCGTCGGCCAGGTCGGGGGTGAGGATGCGCCAGGAGACGCCGTCCACCACCAGGTGGTGCAGGGCGACCAGCAGCCGGCCGGTGCCGTCGGGGGCGGCGAACCGGGTGAACCGGGCCACCGCGCCGGCCGCCGGGTCCAGCCGCTGCGCGGCCTCCTCCAGCTCGGCCAGCAGCAGTTCGCGCCAGGCCCGGCCCTCGGCCGAGCCCTCGGGTGCGTCCCAGCCGCCGGCACAGGCCACCTCGCGCAGCACCGAGCCGGGCTCCACCGAGCCGGCCGGGCCGATCACCAGGGTCTCGTCGTCCAGCAGGCGGGCCCGCAGCATGTCGTGCCGGTCCAGCACCGCGCCTACCACGGCGGCGAGTTGGGCCGTCTCGATGCCGGCGGGCAGCTCCAGCACCATGGCCTGGAGGAACCGGTCGAAGCCCGGCCCCCAGCTCTTGATCCAGCGCGCCACCGGCAGCAGCGGCAGCTCGCCGGTGCCGCCGCCCTCCAGCTCCTCGAGCACCGGGCCGGCCGGGCCGGCGGCGGTGGCGACCTCGGCGAGCCGGGCGACGGTGCGCAGTTCGAAGATCTGCCGCTCGCTGACCATCACGCCCTGGGCCCGGGCGAAGGCGGCGATCTGCAGCGACATGATGCTGTCGCCGCCGATCACGAAGAAGTCGTCGTCGATGCCGACCTGGTTGCGTCCGAGCACCTTGGCGAAGAGCTCGGCCAGCAGCTCCTCCTGCGGGCTGCGCGGCGCCCGGTAGGCCTCGCCGCGGAACTCGGGCTCCGGCAGGGCGGCCTTGTCGAGCTTGCCGTTGGGGGTCAGCGGGAGCCGGTCCAGCAGCACGAAGGCGGCCGGGACCATCGACTCCGGCAGGTGCTGGGTGGCGTAGGCGCGCAGGTCGGCGGCGCCGAAGCCGGAGTCCAGCGCGATGCTGCCGTACGCGGTGCCCTGCTGCTCGCCGGCCGGCTTGCCCGCGCCGCGCCCGGCCGGCACCACGTAGGCCACCAGCTGCAGGCTGCCGCGGGCGTCGCGGACCACCACGGCGGCGTCCGAGACGCCGGGGTGGGCGCTCAGCACGGCCTCGATCTCCAGCGGCTCGATCCGGATGCCGCGGATCTTCACCTGGGTGTCGGCCCGGCCGTGGAAGACCAGGTCGCCGTCGGGGGTGGGCTCCACCAGGTCGCCGGTGCGGTACATCCGCCCGCCGGGCGCGCCGAACGGGCAGGCCACGAAGCGCTGCGCGGACAGGTCGGGGCGGCCCAGGTAGCCGCGGGCCAGCGAGGCGCCGGAGACGTAGAGCTCGCCGGTCACGCCGGGGGCCACCGGCCGCAGCGCGTCGTCCAGCACGTAGACGGCGGTGTCGGTGATCGCCCGGCCGATCGGCGGGACCTTGCCGTCGCCGGTCAGCGGGGCGCTCATGGTGGCGCAGACGGTGGTCTCGGTCGGCCCGTAGGCGTTGATCATCCGGCGGCCGGCCGACCAGGTGGCGACCAGCTCGGGGGTGGTGGCGTCGCCGGCCACCACCAGGGTCTCGACGCTCTGCAGCGAGCCGGCCGGCACGGCGGCCAGCACCGGCGGCGGCAGCGTCACGTGGGTGACGCCGTGCGCGGCGATGGTCTCGGCCACCGGCTCGCCGGGGGCCAGCTGCTCCTTGTCGGCCAGCACCAGGGCCGCCCCGGAGAGCAGGCCCATGCACATCTCCCAGACCGAGGCGTCGAAGCTCGGCGAGGCGAACTGCAGCACCCGGCTGTCGGCGGTGACCTTGAGCCGGCCGTAGTGGGTGTCCAGCAGCGCGGCCAGGCCGCCGTGGGTGACGGCCACGCCCTTGGGGCGCCCGGTGGAGCCGGAGGTGTAGATCACGTAGGCGGCCTGCGCGACCCGGTTGGGGCGGCTGCGCTCGGCGGCGCCGATCGGGCCGGCCGGGGCGGCGGCCACCGCGGCCGCGGTCTCCGGGGCGTCCAGCTCCAGCACCGGGGCGGCCAGCTCGGGCAGTTGACCCGACGTCACCGAGTCGGCCAGCACCAGGCGGGCCCGCGAGTCCTCGACCATGTAGCGCAGCCGGTCGGCCGGGTAGGCGGCGTCCATCGGCAGGTAGGCGCCGCCCGCCTTGAGCACGGCGAGCACGGTCACCCAGAGCTGGGGCGAGCGCCGCAGCGCCACGCCGACCACCGTCTCGGGGCCGACGCCCCGGCCGATCAGGAACCGGGCCAGCCGGTTGGCCCGGGCGTCGACCTCGCGGTAGCTCAGCGATTCGGCGCCGAAGACCAGGGCCACGGCGTCCGGCGCCGCGGCGACCTGGCGCTCGAACAGCTCAGGAATCGTCGCCGGTGGCATCGCCGGGTCATGGAACGAGCACAAAGCGACCATCCCCCAATGGTTGAACGTAGCGGCGGGAGTTCTTTCGGGTGGTATTGCTCATCAATCGCGTTCCGCGTCCCCCGGGGCGGCTCCGCGGGAATGCGCCGGAACGGCTCCGGCACATTCCCGCGGAGCGGCGGTCGGTGCTGGTCAGGCGGTGAGCCGGGCGGCGATGAATTCCAGCAGTTCGGTGCCGACCGGCTGGTCGAAGAGGTAGAAATGCCCGCCGGGGTAGACCTTCAGCTCGAATTCGGCGTCGGTGTGGTCGCGCCAGGTCGCCATGTGCTCCACCGGCACCCGGCTGTCGCTCTCGCCGACCAGCGCGGTGATCGGGGCGGCCAGCCGCGGGGTGACGGAGATCGGGTGCTGCTCCCAGAGCGCGAAGTCGGCCAGCACGGGGGGCAGCAGCGCCTCCAGGGCCTCCTCGTCCTGCATGACCTCCTCGTCGAAGCCGCCCAGGCGCAGCACCTCGGCGCGGAACTCCTGCTCGGAGAGGCCGGCCAGCCGGGGCCGGTCGCGGAACGGGATCGGCGAGGCCTGGCCGGAGAAGAAGAGGTGGGCCGGCGCCGGGCCGCCGCGGGCCTGCAGGGCCTGGGCCAGCTCGTAGGCGAGCAGCGCGCCGCTGGAGTGGCCGAAGAAGGAGAACGGGCCGTCCAACAGCGGGCGCAGCGCCTGGATCAGGGTGCGCACCAGCGGGCCGGCCTCGGTGGCGGGGTCCTCCAGCAGGCGGTTCTGCCGGCCGGGCAGCTGCACGGCCAGCACCTCGATGCCGGCCGGGAGCTGCTGCGGCCAGTCGCCGAAGGCGCCGGCCCCGCCGCCGGCCTGCGGGAAGCAGACCAGCTGGTGGGTGTGCTCGGCCCGCCGGGCGCGCCAGAGGAAGGGGCTCTCGACCGCGAGGCCGGCGCCGCGTTCCGGTGAATGGCTGCGCGTGTGAATGCTCATGACCCCTCTGCGGAATTCGGTGGCGGTCTGGCGGAAACACTCGGGAGGTTCGTGCAGTGGGCCGGAACGGACTGAATTGAATTACCCCGCTCCTCCCCATCGATCGTAGGAGTGTTCCATTCCACGAGGCAAGGAAGTACCGAGTGCCAGGTGCTTGTACGGGCACGTTTCGAGATTTTCTCGAGCGCTCCGGGAGCGGGCCGCCGACCGCACGGCAGGGCCGCTGACCTGTCCTGTCGCCAAGACGGCACGGCCTCTCGGACAATCGAACGCGACTGGGCCGCCCGGCACAATGCCGGGCGGCCCAGTCGCGTTTCTCGAGTATTCTTCGGTGTTTTTTCGAAGCGCTGCCGAGCGGTTTTCTCACCGCGGCCGGCGCCGGGTCGGGCGGGTCAGATCTTCGCCTCGCGGTTGAAGGCGGAGCGGGCCCACAGGAAGCCCAGCACGCTCAGGCCGACGCCCCAGGCGAGCGAGATCCAGGCGCTGTTGCCGACGCTGGTGCCCATCAGCAGAGCGCGCAGGGTGTCGGTGATCGGGGTGAAGGGCTGGTACTCGGCGAACTGGCGCAGGCCGATCGGCATCGAGGACGGCGGCACGACCGCGCTGCCGAGGAAGGGCAGGAAGGTCAGCGGCATCGGCGCGTTGCTGGCGGCCTCGACGCTGCTGGCGCCCAGGCCGATCGCGGCGGAGATCCAGCTGAGGGCGAAGGCGAGCAGGGCCAGGATGCCGAGGGCGCCGAGCCAGCCGAGGAAGGTGCCGTGCGGGCGGAAGCCGATCGCCAGCGCCACCGCGATCACCATGACCAGGCTGATCATGGTCTGGATCACGTTGCCGATCACGTGCCCGGTGAGCACCGAGGAGCGGGCGATCGACATGGTCCGGAAGCGGTTGATGATGCCCTCGGTCATGTCGGTGCAGACCGAGACGGCGGTGGAGATCGCGCCGGCGGTGACGGTCATCAGGATGATGCCGGGAGCCACGAAGTTGGTGTAGGCGCTGCGGTTGGTGCCGCCCGAGTGGTTGATGCCCGCGCCGAGCGTGCCGCCGAAGACGAACACGAAGAGCAGCAGCATCAGGACCGGCATCGCGACGATCGAGACCGTCATCGACGGGTAGCGCTGGGCGTGCTTCAGGTTGCGGCGCAACATCGTCATCGAGTCGCGCATCGCGTAGGCGGTGCTCATCGCACGCTCTCCTTCACGGCGGCCGGGGCGGGGACGTGGCTGGCGCTGCCGTTGCCGGTGAGCGCGAGGAAGACGTCGTCGAGGTCGGGGGTGTGGACGGTGAGCGCCTCGGCGTGGACGCCGGAGTGCTCCAGCAGGTCGAGCACCGAGCGCAGCGCGGGGATGCTGCCGTCGCTGGGGATCTGGAGGCTCAGGCTCTCCTCGTCCAGGGTGGCGGTGCTGATCGCGAGCCGGTCGGCGGCGGCCTGGAGGGCGGCCGCGGTGGCGAACTGCAGGCGGATGTGGCCGCCGGGGACCCGGCGCTTGAGCTGGTCGGCGGTGCCTTCGGCGACGATCCGGCCGCCGTCGAGCACGGCGATCCGGTCGGCGAGCTGGTCGGCCTCCTCCAGGTACTGCGTGGTGAGGAAGATCGTCACGCCCTGGTTGGCGAGCTCCTTGATCAGCTCCCAGAGGACCCGGCGGCTGCGCGGGTCGAGGCCGGTGGTCGGCTCGTCCAGGAAGATCAGGCTCGGCTTGCCGACCAGGGTCATCGCCAGGTCGAGCTTGCGGCGCATGCCGCCGGAGAAGGTGGCGGCGCGCTTCTTCGCGTCCTTGGTCAGGTCGAACTGCTCCAGCAGGCGGGCGGCCCGCTGCTTGCCCTCGCGCTTGTCGAGGTGGTGCAGGTCGGCCATCAGGAGGAGGTTCTCCTCGGCGGTCAGCAGACCGTCGACGGCGGCGAACTGGCCGGTGACGCCGATCTGGCGGCGGACCGCGTCCGGGTCGCCGAGCGACTGGCCGACGACGTAGGCCTCGCCCGCGTCGGCCGCGATGAGCGTCGAGAGGATCTGCACCGTGGTGGTCTTGCCGGCCCCGTTGGGGCCGAGCAGTGCGAAGATCGTCCCGGCCTCGACCTGAAGGTCCACCCCGTTGAGTACGGACTTCTCGCCGTACGACTTGCACAGCCCGACTGCGCTGATGCCCATGGGCGGGCCCATCTGTTCGAATGCGGCACTCATCGTGCCCCCTCCATCTCCTGGTTGTCGCGAGGGCAGGGCTCTGCCCGCGTCAGACGCTCTGCGTGCGCTGGATGACGATGTCGCCGAAGCCGGTCCGCCCGTGCACCTTGACGGTCTCGGTGCCCTCGACCGGTCCCTCGGTGGCGCCGAGGTCGCTGTAGACCTTGCCGGTCTGGGAGTTGACGTCCAGCCAGGCCGAGCTGCCCTCGCGGATCCCGACCTCGATGCTGCCGGACTTGGTCTGCAGGTCGACGGTGCCGCGGGCGACCTCCCCGATCTTCACGTTTCCGTGGGCGGACTTGACCACCACCGAGTTCTGCGCACGGCCGACGGTGGTGTTGCCGTTGGAGACCTTGACCTCCAGGTCGCCGGCGATCTCGTTGACCCAGGTGTAGCCGTTGGAGTTCTTGATCTCGGCGTTGCCGGCGATCTCGTGGACCCGCACCTCGCCCGAGCCGGTGGAGATCTCGGCGTTGCCGGAGGCCCGCTCCAGGCTGATGTCGCCGCTGGAGGTCTTCAGCCGCACGGTGCGCGCCTCGTCGATCCGGATGTCGCCGGCGCTGGAGCGCACCTCGCAGTTGCTCAGCAGGCCCTTGGAGTTGAGGGAGCCCAGCTCGACCGAGGCGGTGAGCTGCGAGCCCTGCGGCATCGAGACCTCCACGACCACCGAACCCTTGGGGCTGAACAGCCCGCGGGCCCGCGGCGTCTTGATGGTCAGCCGGCCGTCGGTGAACTCGACCTTGGTCTCCTGCACCGAGCGCAGGTCGTCCTTGTCGTCGGGGGTGGTGGGGCGGATCTGGACGACGGTGTCGGTCCGGTCGGTGGCGTGCACCGTGGTGTTCCCGACCTCCACGTGGATGTCGGCGGTGATCGGACCCGGGGTGGTGTAAGAAGGCATGGCTGTCCCGTCCTCGTTGTCTGTTGGGGCGTTCCCGCAGGTGGGAACCGGTGTGATGGCCTGAGGCGAATCGGTGCCTCACGGGCCGGTGTTCATGAGCTCCAGGGTCTGGCGGCCGGTCTAGCCGACCCAGCCCCTGATGCTCCTCCTGCCGTTTCCGGTGCGCGCCGCTTGCTGTCGCCCGCCGCCCGGCTCCAGTGCGCCGGAGACCGCCCGGACCAGCCAGGCGTTCAGGGAGAGGCCGTCGCGTGCGGCGGCCTGCTCGGCCCGGGCCTTCACATGGGCCGGGAGGCGGAGGTTGATCCGTGCGGTGCTGCCTTCTTCCCCTTCCGGTACGGGGGGCAGGGCCGGCAGCTCGGCCTCCTCCAGAAGGCGGTCGCTGTCGTCCTGGCCCTCGAAAGGCGCGCCGCTGGGCGGCGCGGTGACGACGAATTCGGGATCCAGCCCCCGGAGCCTCACGTCGACCGATCCCGGGGCGAGTTCGAGAGTGATCTCGCCCATGGCGTCCGACAAGGCGTTCAGGAGCGTGAGCCGTGCCGCCGACTCTAGGGCGGGGGTGATGCGCTCTGCGAGGGCCCGAGCGTCGTCACCCCCCGCCTCGGCGGCCTGTGCGAGCTCGTTCCGGAGGCTTGCTACGTACGGTGTGAGGTCCATGTCGCATAGCTTGGCACAGATGTGGCGCTATGGCGAGCCAAAATGGCACCACTGGTGCCACCACTTTTAAATGCGCAGGTCAGAGCGGGTAAATTCGTGGTGCCATGGTCGACTTGAGAGCTCCTCCGGCGCGCCTCCGGCCACCCTGCGGGGTGCTGGTGCCATCCTGGTGGCACCGTGGCAGCGCCGTCGGGTGCCGCCGTGGCGCAGCGGTGAACCGGGTCATGACATTCAAGAGATCCTTGAAGTGTTCCCGACCCCGTCTCCACTGCTCCTCGTCGGCCGGGCGAACCGGCCCGCGCGAATCGAGCACTCCGCTGCCGGTGCTCGAGCGACTGCCAGCAGAGTCTTGAGCACGGGCATGATCATCGCCGCACCGCCCGCCCGACCGGAGAGCCCACACCCCTGGAGAGTCATGTCCCGTCGCCTGTTCACCTCGGAGTCCGTCACCGAGGGCCACCCCGACAAGATCGCCGACCAGATCAGCGACACCATCCTCGACGCCCTGCTCAAGGAGGACCCAACCTCCCGGGTCGCCGTCGAGACGCTGATCACCACCGGCCAGGTCCACATCGCGGGTGAGGTCACCACCGGCGCCTACGCACCGATCGCCCAGCTGGTCCGCGACAAGGTCCTGGAGATCGGCTACGACAGCTCCGCCAAGGGCTTCGACGGCGCCTCCTGCGGCGTCTCGGTGTCGATCGGCGCCCAGTCCCCCGACATCGCCCAGGGCGTCGACACCGCCCACGAGGCCCGCCAGGGTGCCGAGGTGGACGTCCTCGACCAGCAGGGCGCGGGCGACCAGGGCCTGATGTTCGGCTACGCCTGCGACGACACCCCCGAGCTGATGCCGCTGCCGATCACCCTGGCGCACCGCCTCTCCCAGCGGCTGACCGAGGTCCGCAAGAACGGCACCGTCCCCTACCTGCGCCCCGATGGCAAGACCCAGGTCACCATCGAGTACGACGGCGACAAGGCCGTCCGGCTGGACACCGTGGTGGTCTCCACCCAGCACGCCGCCGACATCGACCTGGACTCCCTGCTGGCCCCCGACATCCGCGAGTTCGTGGTCGAGCCGGTCCTCAAGGACCTCTCCATCGACACCTCGGACTACCGGCTGCTGGTCAACCCGACCGGCCGCTTCGAGATCGGCGGCCCGATGGGCGACGCCGGCCTGACCGGCCGCAAGATCATCATCGACACCTACGGCGGCATGGCCCGCCACGGCGGCGGCGCCTTCTCCGGCAAGGACCCGTCCAAGGTCGACCGCTCGGCCGCCTACGCCATGCGCTGGGTCGCCAAGAACATCGTCGCCGCGGGCCTGGCCAAGCGGGCCGAGGTCCAGGTCGCCTACGCGATCGGCAAGGCCGAGCCGGTCGGCCTGTTCGTGGAGACCTTCGGCACCGAGACCGTCCCGGTGCTGAAGATCCAGGAGGCCGTCACCCAGGTCTTCGACCTGCGCCCCGCCGCGATCATCCGCGACCTGGACCTGCTGCGCCCGATCTACTCGCAGACCGCCGCCTACGGCCACTTCGGCCGCGAGCTGCCCGACTTCACCTGGGAGCGCACCGACCGCGCCGACCGGCTGAAGGCCGCCGCCGGCCTCTGACCGACTCGGCCCCCAGCACCCCGCTCAGCTGTCGCGGTCGCCCCCGGCGACCGCGACAGCGGCGTTCCCGGCCGCGCCCAGGCGCCACAGCTCGACGGCCCGGACCAGCTCCCGGCCGATCCGCTCCAGGAAGTCGGCCGCCCCGTCCATCCGGGCGCCCGCCGGGCTGCCGGGGCCGAGCAGCCGCCCCCCGCCGCGGGCCGCCTCCGCCAGCTCCACGTTGCGCTGGGCGCTGGCCAGCAGCGCCCGGTACCAGACGTCGTCCGCGATCCGGTACCGCTCGCGCCGCCGCTGCCCGGCGCGCTCCCGGCGGACCAGCTGCTGCCGCTCCAGGTAGCCGACCGCCCGGGCCACCGCGGCCGGGCTCACCCGCAACCGCTCGTCCAGCTCCGCCGCGGTGAGGCAGCCGCTGTCCGTGGTGTACAGGCAGGAGAGCACCCGGGCGACCGGCCGCGGCAGGCCCAGCCGGGTCAGCAACTCCCCCAGCCCGTCGGCGAACCGGCCCACCGCCTCGCGGTCCCGCCCGTCCCCGCCGCCCCCGGGCCGCCGCCCGGCCGGCCGCCGCACCGGGGCCCGGTGCAGCCGCCGCTCGGCGGCCCAGTGCGCCCGGTCGGCCCGGTAGCCGGCCGGCCCGCCGTTGCGGGCGATCTCCCGGGAGACCGTCGAGGTGGAGCGGCCCAGCGCCCGGGCGATCTCCCCGTACCCGAGTCCCCCCGCCAATCCGGCGGCGATCCGCCCGCGTTCCCGCCGGGTCAGCCTGGCTCCTGGCATCCCTGATTCCCCTGCCCATGCCGTGCGCGGTTCCCCCCGCACCCGACAGTATTCGGCCCCCGCCCGCCCACCGGCGCCGTTGCCTTTCACACCAGGGCCGTTGCACCAATTGCCCCGCATTCACCTGCGGAAAAGGTTCGCTGACGACGAGTCAGGATTGCCCGCCCCCCAAACGGCCGCCTAGCGTCCCTTCCGAATGCGGAACCCGCAGCGGGCGGGTCGCGCACCGACCAGGGAGACCACGGGTGAAGCTCACGATCCGCGCCGCCGTACTGACCGCCGCCGCGGCACTGCTGGCGACCGCGGCCGCCGCCCCGGCCGGCGCCGCGCCGGTGCCGGCCGGGACCGGCGCCGGGCACGGCGGCGTCCAGTCCGTGCTGGACCGCGCCGTCGCCGAGGCCGGGCTGCCAGGGGCCACCGCCCTGGTCCAGGACGGCCGGGGCGGCAGCTGGTTCGGCCGGGCCGGGGTGGACGACCTGGCCACCGGCGCCCAGCCGCGCCGGGCCGACCGGTTCCGGATCGGCAGCACCACCAAGACCTTCGTCGCCACCGTGATGCTGCAGCTGGTCGCCGAGCAGCGGGTGGGCCTGGACGACCCGGTCGAGCAGTGGCTGCCGGGCCTGGTCGACGGCAACGGCTACGACGGCAGCCGGATCACCGTGCGCCAGCTGCTCGGCCAGACCAGCGGCATCTACAACTACGTGCTCACCAAGACCATGCTCGACGACGCCACCGGCACGCCCTTCCTGCAGCACCGCTTCGACCACTACTCCCCCGAGCAGCTGGTCCGGCTCGCCCTCACCAGCCCGCCCGCCTTCGCCCCCGGCACCGGCTGGGGCTACTCCGACACCAACTACGTGCTGGCCGGCCTGATCATCGAGCGGGCCACCGGACACGCCCTGGCCCAGGAGATCGAGGACCGGATCGTCCGCCCGCTGCACCTCACCGCCACCTACGAGCCCACCGGCGACACCACCGGCATCAAGGGCCCGCACGGCCGCGGCTACTCCCACCTCTACCTGACCGGCACCGACGTGCCCGCCTACGACGTCACCGAGCTCAACCCGTCCTGGGGCTTCGCCGCCGGCGACATGGTCTCCGACGCCAAGGACCTCAACACCTTCGTGGGCGCCCTGCTGGCCGGCCGGCTGCTGCCGCCCGCCGAGCAGCGGGAGATGCTCGCCACCCAGCCCACCGTCCAGTGGATCCCGGACACCGAGTACGGCCTCGGCCTCGCCTCGGTGAAGCTCTCCTGCGGCACCACCGTCCAGGGCATGGGCGGCGCCATCGAGGGCTCCTGGAGCTACACCTTCGGCACCCCCGACGGCCGCCACCTGCTCACCACCCATGTGAACGGCGACTGGGCGAACGGCAGTTGGTTCCCGAACCCGATCACCCTGTTCACCGCCGAGCTGAACGCCGAGTTCTGCGGCACCGGGTCCTGAGCGCCGGCGGGGCGGGTGTGACCCCACCCGCCCCGCCCGGCCGCCCGCTCCACTCGCGGGCCCTTCCAGAGCGGCTGGAGAACCCGACCCCCGGCCCGGGCGCTGCGCTAGCGTTCCGCTGACGGTGGGAGATCCACCGTCCCCCCAACTCCCGGTGGCGCGCCGGCTCCCCCGTACGGCGCGCCACCGGGGACACCGCCCCGCGGCGTCCCCGCGCCCCCACCATCTCCGTGTCAGCGCTGTATCAGGCCCGTATCGGCGGGTCTTCGCATACTCGTTGGGCGCCCAGAGAGGGGAGGGAGGGGATCTCCGCGGACACCGGCGGAGGCAGCGCACGACCGTGACAAACGACGGACCGCCGCACCCGCGGCCGCCGGATGTGCGCGCCCCCGGACCACACGATGACCACCAGTCACTCCTCGGCCGCCGTGCCGGACCCAGCCGTGCCGGACGAGGCGATGACCGTCGTCATCGACCCCGGGCGTCCGCCCTACGACACCCCGGTCCTCGAACTCGGCGGGCCGCTGGACAGCACCCGGCTCGAGGCCGCGCTCGACCTGATCACCGCCGAGCACCCGCAGACCCCGGCCTGGCACCCGCGGACGCGCCGCCGCCGCGGCCGCCAGACGCTGCGCACCCCGCGCGCCTACCCGGTCGGCCTGCTCGCCGACCTGCTCACCTGCCGCACCCCGCGGATCCTGCCGGTCCGCTCCTTCCCCGCGACCCCGCTGCAGCGCGAGCTGCTCGCCGACGCCGACGCCCACCCGGGCACCGGGCGCGGCATCGGACAGCTCACCTGGGCCTGGTACGGGCCGTTCGACCAGGAGCGGTTCGCCGACGCCTGGCAGTCGGTCGCCGACCGCGAGTCCGTGCTGCGGGCCGGCTTCGACAACGCCCCCGAGCCCCGGATCCTGATCCCCGACCGGGTGGTGCCCGAGCTGGACCGGCTGCCCCAGGGCTCCGAGCCCTGGCACGCGCTGGTCGAGCGCGACCGCCGGCGCGGCGTCGACCCCCGGCGCCCCGGCCCGCTGCGGATCACCGTGATCGGCGGCGCGGCCGACGCACCGGCCGGCACCTCCGCCACCCGGGTGCTGCTCACCTACCACCACGCGCTGCTGGACGACTGGAGCGTCCACCTGCTGCTGCGCGAGTTCTACCGCGCCTACCTGGCCGGCGGCCGGCTGGCCGGCGGCGAGCGGCGCCCCGACATCGAGGACTACGCGCGCTGGCTGGCCGGCCAGGACACCGTCCCGGCCCGGGACTTCTGGAGCCGGGCGCTGCCGCCCGGCACCGGCCCGCAGCCCGCCCCGCCCGAGGACACCGCCGAGCGGACCCCCGCCACCGGCCGGGTCCGGCTGCCGCTCACCCGCGCGCAGACCGCCCGGCTGCGCACCTGGGCGGCCACCTGGGGGGCCGCCGAGAGCACCGTGCTGCAGGCCGTCTGGGCGCTGCTGCTGCACCGGGCGAGCGGCGCCGGGGGCCCGGCCCGGGTGCGCTTCGACATCACCGTCACCGGCCGCGGCATCCCGCTCGACGGCGCGCAGCGCCTGCCCGGCGCCCTGCGCGGCGCGCTGCCGGTCTCCGTCGAGGTCGACCCGGACGCCGCGTTCCCCGCCCTGCTCGCCCAACTCGTGGACAAGGCCCTGGACATGTCCGGCTACGAGTGGGTGTCGGCCGGGCAGGTCCGGGACTGGAGCGGCGAGGCCACCGACCCCGCCGAGAGCCTGCTGGTCTTCGAGGGCCGGCCGCCCGCGCTCGGCGACCTGGCCGCCGAGTGCGCCGCCCAGGGCATCAGCGCCGGCGAACCCGAGCACCTGGCCGCCCGCACCGCCTTCCCCACCACCCTGGTCGCCCACCACGACGGCGATGACCGGCTGGTGCTCACCGTCACCTACGACCGGGCCCGCCCGGCCGAGGTCGCCGAGGCGCTGACCCAGACCGCCCTGCTGCTCGGCATCCTGCTGCAGCAGACCGACGGCTACACCACCCTCGGCGAGGTGCTGGACCAGCTCTCCGCCGCCCTGGAGTCGCTGGGCGGCGCCGTGGCACCCGTACTGCCCGCCACCGACCCGCTGCCGGAGCCCGGCCCCGAACCGGGGCTGGTCACCCTGCGCCCGGCCGCCCGCCCGGACGCGGGCACCGTCTGCCTGCTGCAGACCCACGACGTCCCCCGCGCCCGCTACGACCGCCTGGCCCGCCGGTACCCCGGCCCCGAGGCGATCGTGCTGCTGCGCCTGGTGCCCGAGGGCACCCGCGCCCGCTACACCGCGCTGCGGCCGCTGGCCGACGGGCGGCTCGTGCTGGGCGCGTTCTCCGGAGGCGGCGCCGCCGCCCACGAGCTCACCCGGCTCATCGCGGCGGACGGCGGCCGGCCGCCGCTGGTGGTGCTCACCGGAGCCGCCGGCGACGGCGCCCTGCTCACCCGGCTGCTCGAAGCCGTCGCCGCACAGGCCGGCTGACGGCACCCCACGGCATCCCCCCACAGCACCAGTCCCTGACCGCTCGGCGGACATCCAAGGAGGTCCTGACGTGCGCATCGCCGTCACTGGTTCCATCGCTACCGACCATCTGATGGTCTTTCCGGGCAGGTTCGTGGATCAGCTGATCCCCGACCAGCTCGCCCACGTCTCGCTCTCCTTCCTGGTCGACGGGCTCGAGGTGCGCCGCGGCGGGGTCGCGGCCAACATCGCCTTCGGCCTCGGCAGCCTCGGCCTCACCCCGCAGCTGGTCGGCGCGGTCGGCAGCGACTTCGCCGAGTACGAGGTCTGGCTCAAGGAGCACGGCGTCGACACCGGCGCGGTGCTGGTCTCCGCCGAGCACCAGACCGCCCGCTTCATGTGCATCACCGACCAGGACGCCAACCAGATCGCCGCGTTCTACGCCGGAGCGATGCAGGAGGCCGGGCAGATCGACCTGCGGCGGCTGACCGGCCCCGGCAGCCCGGCCCCCGACCTGGTCCTGGTCGGCGCCAACGACCCCGCCGCGATGGTGCGCCACACCCGCGAATGCCGCGAGCTGGGCCTGCCGTTCGCCGCCGACCCCTCCCAGCAGCTCGCCCGGCTCACCGCCGAGCAGACCCGGGAGCTGGTGGACGGCGCCCGCTGGCTCTTCACCAACGAGTACGAGGCCGCGCTGCTGCTGGAGCGCACCGGCTGGGACCGCGCGGCGGTGCTCGCCCGGGTCGGCAGCTGGGTCACCACGCTGGGCGGTGCGGGCGTGCGGATCGACCGCGCGGGCCACGAGCCGCTCACCGTCCCCGCGGTGCCCGGCGTCGCGGTGGCCGACCCGACCGGCGTCGGCGACGCCTTCCGGGCCGGCTTCCTGGCCGGCACCGGCCGCGGCCTGGACACCGTCTCCGCCGCCCGGCTCGGCTGCGTGCTCGCCGCCGAGGCGCTGGGCGCGGTCGGCCCGCAGGCCTACACCGTCGACCCGGCCCGGCTGCTGGCCGTGGCCGAGCAGGCGTACGGCACCGAGGCGGCCGCGCTGATCGCGCCAGGCACCGGGAGCGCGTCGTGACCGCCGCCCTGCGCGAGGCGCTCGCCACCCGGGTCGTGGTCGCCGACGGGGCGATGGGCACCATGCTCCAGGCCCAGGACCCCACCCTGGACGACTTCCAGCAGCTGGAGGGCTGCAACGAGGTCCTCAACGTGACCCGGCCGGACATCGTCCGCTCGGTGCACGCGGCCTACTTCGAGGCCGGCGTGGACTGCGTGGAGACCAACACCTTCGGCGCCAACCACTCCGCGCTCGGCGAGTACGACATCCCCGAGCGGATCTTCGAGCTCTCCGAGGCCGGCGCCCGGATCGCCCGCGAGGTGGCCGACGAGTTCACCGCCGCCACCGGGCAGCAGCGCTGGGTGCTCGGCTCGATGGGCCCCGGCACCAAGCTGCCCACCCTCGGCCACGCCCCCTACGCCCTGCTGCGCGACGCCTTCCAGCGCAACGCCGAAGGCCTGATCGCGGGCGGCGCCGACGCGCTGCTGGTGGAGACCTCGCAGGACCTGCTGCAGGCCAAGGCCGCCCTGCTGGGCGCCCGCCGCGCGCTGGCCGCGCTCGGCACCGACCTGCCGCTGATCTGCTCGGTCACCGTGGAGACCACCGGCACCATGCTGCTGGGCTCCGAGATCGGCGCCGCGCTGACCGCGCTGGAGCCGCTGGGCATCGACCTGATCGGCCTGAACTGCGCCACCGGCCCGGCCGAGATGACCGAGCACCTGCGCTACCTGGCCCGGCACTCCCGGGTGCCGCTGGCCTGCATGCCGAACGCCGGCCTGCCGGTGCTGGGCAAGAACGGCGCGCACTACCCGCTGAGCCCCGCCGAGCTGGCCGACGCGCACGGGGAGTTCGTCCGCGAGTACGGCCTCTCGCTGGTCGGCGGCTGCTGCGGCACCACCCCCGAGCACCTGCGCCAGGTGGTCGAGCGGGTCCGCCGGCTGGCCCCCGCCGAGCGGCAGCCGGTACCCGAGCCGGGCGCGGCCTCGCTCTACCAGGCGGTGCCGTTCCGGCAGGACTCCTCGTACCTGGCGATCGGCGAGCGGACCAACGCCAACGGCTCCAAGAAGTTCCGCGAGGCGATGCTGGCGGGCCGCTGGGACGACTGCGTGGAGATCGCCCGGGAGCAGATCCGCGAGGGCGCGCACCTGCTGGACCTGTGCGTGGACTACGTGGGCCGCGACGGGGCCGCCGACATGGCCGAGCTGGCCGGCCGGTTCGCCACCGCCTCCACCCTGCCGATCGTGCTGGACTCCACCGAGGTCCCGGTGCTGCGGGCCGGCCTGGAGATGCTGGGCGGCCGCGCGGTCATCAACTCGGTCAACTACGAGGACGGCGACGGCCCGGACTCGCGCTTCGCCCAGGTCACCCGGCTGGCCCAGGAGCACGGCGCGGCGCTGATCGCGCTGACCATCGACGAGGAGGGCCAGGCCCGGACCGCGGAGAAGAAGGTCGAGATCGCCGAGCGGCTGATCACCGACCTGACCGCCAACTGGGGCATCCGCGAGTCGGACATCCTGATCGACACCCTGACCTTCACCATCTGCACCGGCCAGGAGGAGTCCCGCAAGGACGGCATCGCCACCATCGAGGCGATCCGCGAGCTCAAGCGCCGCCACCCCGAGGTGCAGACCACGCTCGGGCTGTCCAACATCTCCTTCGGCCTCAACCCGGCCGCCCGGGTCCTGCTCAACTCGGTCTTCCTGGACGAGTGCGTCAAGGCCGGCCTGGACTCGGCGATCGTGCACGCCGCCAAGATCCTGCCGATCGCCCGGTTCGACGAGGAGCAGGTCGGCACGGCCCTGGACCTGATCCACGACCGCCGCCGGGAGGGCTACGACCCGCTGCAGAAGCTGATGGAGCTCTTCGAGGGCGCCACCGTCAGCTCGCTGCGGGCCGGCAAGGCCGAGGAACTGGCCGCGCTGCCGCTGGACGAGCGGCTGAAGCGGCGGATCATCGACGGCGAGAAGAACGGCCTGGAGGCCGACCTGGACGAGGCGCTGACGGGCCGTCCGGCGCTGGAGATCGTCAACGAGGTGCTGCTGGACGGCATGAAGGTGGTCGGCGAGCTGTTCGGTTCCGGTCAGATGCAGCTGCCGTTCGTGCTGCAGTCGGCCGAAGTGATGAAGAACGCGGTCGCCCACCTGGAGCCGCACATGGAGAAGTCCGAGGCCGCTGGCAAGGGCACCATCGTGCTGGCGACCGTGCGCGGCGACGTGCACGACATCGGGAAGAACCTGGTCGACATCATCCTGTCCAACAACGGCTACAACGTGGTCAACATCGGAATCAAGCAGCCGGTCTCGGCGATCCTGGAGGCCGCGCAGGAGCACCGTGCCGACGTGATCGGCATGTCGGGGCTGCTGGTGAAGTCCACCGTGATCATGAAGGAGAACCTCGAGGAGCTGAACGCCCGCGGGCTCGCCGCCGACTACCCGGTGATCCTCGGCGGCGCCGCGCTCACCCGGGCCTACGTCGAGCAGGACCTGCACGAGCTCTACCAGGGCGAGGTGCGCTACGCCCGGGACGCCTTCGAGGGCCTGCACCTGATGGACGCCCTGATGGCGGTCAAGCGCGGGGTGCCCGGGGCGACGCTGCCCGAGCTCAAGCAGCGCCGGGTCAAGCCGGCCGCCGCCGCCCTGCGGGTGGCCGAGCGGCCCGCGGAGGGCCCGCGCCGCTCGGACGTCGCCACCGACAACCCGCTGCCCGCCCCGCCGTTCTGGGGCACCCGGGTGGTCACGGGCATCCAGCTCAAGGAGTACGCCCCCTGGCTCGACGAGGCCGCGCTCTTCAAGGGCCAGTGGGGACTCAAGCAGACCCGCGCCGACTCCGGCCCCTCCTACGAGGAGCTGGTGGAGACCGAGGGCCGGCCGCGGCTTCGGATGTGGCTGGACCGGCTGCAGACCGACCGGCTGCTCGAAGCCGCCGTGGTGCACGGCTACTTCCGCTGCGTCTCCAAGGGCGAGGACCTGATCGTGCTGGACGAGCACGGCGGCGAGCGGACCCGCTTCACCTTCCCCCGCCAGGAGCGCGGGCGCCGGCTCTGCCTCGCCGACTTCTTCCGCTCGGAGGAGTCCGGCGAGACCGATGTGGTCGGCTTCCAGATGGTCACCGTCGGCTCGAAGATCGGCCAGGCCACCGCCGAGCTCTTCGAGGCCAACTCCTACCGCGACTACCTCGAGCTGCACGGCCTCTCCGTGCAGCTCGCCGAGGCCCTGGCCGAGTACTGGCACGCCCGGGTCCGCGCGGAACTGGGCATCTCCGCCGCCGACCCGCACACCGTCGACGGCATGTTCCGCACCGAGTACCAGGGCTGCCGCTACTCGCTGGGCTACCCGGCCTGCCCCGACCTCTCGGACCGGGCGAAGATCGCCGAACTGCTGCGGCCCGAGCGGATCGGTGTGGTGCTCTCCGAGGAGTACCAACTCCACCCCGAGCAGTCCACCGATGCGATCGTCGTCCACCACCCGGAGGCCGGGTACTTCAACGCGGGAGGCCGCTCATGACCACACTGCGCGCACTGCTCGACAGCGGCCGCCCGTCCTTCTCCTTCGAGTTCTTCCCGCCGAAGAGCGAGGAGGGCAGCCGCACCCTCTGGGAGGCGATCCGCCGGATCGAGGCGCTGGCGCCCAGCTTCGTCTCCGTCACCTACGGCGCGGGCGGGTCCTCCCGGGACCGCACCGTCGAGGTGACCAAGCGGATCGCCACCGAGACCACCCTGCGCCCGGTCGCCCACCTCACCGCCGTCGGGCACTCGGTGGGCGAGCTGCGGCACATCATCGGCCAGTACGCGGACGCCGGAGTCCGCGACGTGCTGGCCCTGCGCGGCGACCCGCCGGGCGACCCCAACGCCCCCTGGCACCCGCACCCGCAGGGCTACCGGCACGCCCACGAGCTGGTCACCCTGGTCAAGGAGTCCGGCGGCTTCAGCGTCGGCGTGGCCGCCTTTCCCGAGCGGCACCCGCGCTCCCCCGACTGGGAGACCGACCTGCGCCACTTCGTCGCCAAGTGCCGGGCCGGCGCCGACTACGCGATCACCCAGATGTTCTTCCACGTCGACGACTACCTGAGTCTGCGCGACCGGGTCGTGGCGGCGGGCTGCGACACCCCGATCATCCCGGAGATCATGCCCGCCACCGACGTCCGCCAGATCCGCCGCTTCGCCGAGCTCAGCGGCGCCGCCTTCCCCGAGGACCTGGCCCACCGCCTCGAAGCCGCCCGCGACCGCCCCGCCGACGGCCACCGCATCGGCGTCGACTACGCCACGGCGATGGCCGAGCGCCTCCTCCGCGAGGGGGCGCCGGGGCTGCACTACATCACCCTCAACAAGTCGACGGCGACCCTGGACATCCACCACAACGTCCAGTCCCTGACGCTCGCGGGGCGCTACTGACATGAGCATGGCGGGATGTTGTCCGCGGACAACATCCCGCACGTGTTGTCCGCGGACAACATCTCACTCCCCCACCCCCTGCTCCCTCCGATGTTGTCCGCGGACAACATCTCGACAGCCGGAGCAGCGGACCCGATGTTGTCCGCGGACAACATCGCCCCCCTCCCCCACCCCCACCAAAACGCCTGGGCCCCGGATCTCCACGAGATCCGGGGCCCAGGCGCCTGCCACCAACCCCTAACCCAGCAACGCCTCGATCAGGGCGGTCAGCTCCTCGGGGCTGCTCCCCCGCCGCAGCGTCTCGGCCCGCTCCTCGACCGTCGCCCCGAGCCGCCGCACCCGCTCGCGGGAGTCGTCCCGCGGCGCCTCCTCCTGCACCTGGTGCGGCACCGGCGCGGTCACCTCGGGAGCCGGGATGTTGTCCGCGGACAACATCTCAACGGCCGCCTCCCCCTCCTCGATGTTGTCCGCGGACAACATCCCGACAGCCGGAGCAGCGGACCCGATGTTGTCCGCGGACAACATCGCCCCCTCCCCCACCCGCTCCACGACCCGCTCCTGAGCAGGCGCCGGCACGGGGGCCACCGCCCCGCCGCTCCCCAGCGCCCCGGCCTTCGCCAGCTCCCGCAGCTCCCGGTCCTGGTCCCGCCGGACCCGCTCCTCGTCCTTGAACTGCTCGGCGAGCTCCAGCAGCTCCTCGGTCCCCAGCGCCGGGTTCTCCTTCAGCGCCCGGGCGAGCCGGCGCCCGTACCGCTCGGCCAGCTCGCCGACCGCCAGCTGCTCCTGGAGCCGCGGCGGCAGCGTCAGCAGCGCGATCTGGTTGCCCACCCAGGAGCGGTCCCGGCCCCGCCGGCGGGCCACCTCGGCCGCATTGCCGCCGCAGGCCTCCAGGAGCTGCTTGATGCCCCGGGCCCGCTCGATGACGTCGAAGTCCGAGCGGTCCTCGTTCTCCAGCAGCAGCGCGTCGAGGAAGTCCTCCCGGCTGGTCGCCAGGTCGTCCCGGACCACGAAGTCGAGCGTGTCCAGGCCGACGTGCAGCGCGGAGCGGTACCGGCGCTCGCCGTTCAGCAGCACGTGCTCGGCGGCGGGGTCCAGCAGCCGCTCGTGGTTGGGCCAGAGCTTCAGGTACGCCTCGCGGCTGACGGCGACGCAGGCGGTGGTCTGGCGGACCGTCAGGCTGTTGCCGAGGGCGGTCTTGGTCTCGTCGCTGCCGAAGTTCCGGCGCGGGTTCATCGGGCAGGGGGCCACCGTCGCCAGGCGCAGCCGGACGAGCTCGTAGGCGGGGATGGCACCCTCGGTCACGGCCTTCGCGCGGCCCCGCTCGCTGCGGAGCGAACGGGCGGCACCGAAGCTGCCGTTCCCGAGGCGGTCGGCCACTCGGCTGCTCATGCGGTGATCCTCCTGGCGATGTCGCGCATCGCGTCGGCCTGCTCGCTGTCGGGGGCCCAGACGAGCAGGGGGGTCTTGGTGCGGACGGCCTCGCGCTGGTCCTTCAGGTCGTTGATGACGGCGATCACCTCGGGCTCGCCGAGGCTGCGCCAGCTGTCCAGCGAGGAGGTGAGGACATGGCCCTTGCGGTTGTCGTACAGGTTGACCACGAAGCCGAGGTCGCAGATGTCCACCCCGAGGTCGTTGCAGAGGGCGTCGATCTGCTCGCGCAGCAGCACGTAGGCGTCGGCGGAGGAGTCCTCGGCCTGGACGGGGATGATCAGGCCGGAGCCGGCCTCCTCGTCCTCCCGGGTGCGCACGTAGTAGAGCGCGTTGTCCATCGCGTAGCCGAGCGACGGGGGGCAGTCGACGAGGATGAAGTCGAAGTCGTCGGCGAGCGGATCGAGCGCCTTCTCCAGGGCGGTCTCCTTGATCCGGATCTCGCGGTACGTGGCGAGCTTGGCGTCCAGCAGGAAGCCATCGGTGCAGGCGGGCAGCAGGTGCAGCCGGTCCTCGAAGGGCTCACCGCCGATCGGCAGCACCAACTCGGCCAGCTCCCCGGAGCGCTCACCGGTCATGTGCTTCACCAGGCTGTCGCCCTTGAGCGGCAGGTGGTCGTGGCCGAGCTGCTTGGTCAGGTGGCCCTGCGGGTCGAAGTCGACCATCAGCACCCGGAACCCCATCTCGGCCAGCGCCTGCGCCAGCCCGGCGGTCAGCGCGGTCTTGCCCACCCCGCCCTTCTGGTTCCCGATCGCCACCCGCCGCGCCCCGGTGGCCCGCCGCACCCGCTGGGGGAGCGGATGCGAGTCCAACCAGAGCCGGATCGACTGTGCCAGGCCCTGGTTGTAGGCGAGCTTCAACTCGGAGCAGTCGGCCCGGAAGTCGGCCAGCAGGGCACTGGGCACGTAGGTGGAGAAGGACTGCGCCCCGGAGACATCGATCGCGGGCAGCGGCTTGACGGCCGTCTGCCAGGCCTTGATGCCGTCAGTGACAGCGTCCTGGATGTCGACGCCAACGGTGGCAGCGCGGATCTTCAGCTCGCGTCGCAGCTGCGGGGGGAGTTTGGTAACTACCTTGTCCCGATCATCGGTCTGAGGGGTGGCCATGAGGGGAGTTTACTAACCCCGAGGCGTGCTTGACCCACCGACACCTCGTGATCTCGCGTCAAATGTGCTGAGATGCCCCGTCTGGTGCGCGGAAGAGCTCGCCACCAGGCCCCCTACGGTGCTGTCCGCGGACAACATTCCCGCCGTCCCGCGAGCGCCGTTCGACTGCCCCTCGAGCTGGATGTTGTCCGCGGACAACATCCGGCACCGACCGGGCCCTGCCCGTGGGCGCCTGACTCGCCGTTGGTGGTGGCATCGACCTTCGGCCGATCCGGCGGTGCCGCGCCCGCTTCGCTCCGCCCCTGCCACTGACCCTGGAACTGCCCTCCGCCCGACGCGCCTGGCTTCCAGCCGCGCGGAAGCCCCGGCGGGGGCTCCTCCGGACCCCGCCCCCGCCGGACTCGGTGAGCGGCACCCGCAGTCGCCTGGTTCCGCAGCAGCTGCCCTGGCAGGCCAGGGTGCGGCAGCACCGGGGCGGGCACGCTGCGGTGACGGTCGGGAAGGCGGCGAGTGGGGGAGCGGGCGGAAGGCGTGGACCTGCCCTTTTTATTAGGAAGACACGGTCCTTCGGAGACGCGCTCTGACCTGCGAACTTGGAAAATCCAAGGTATCGCTGGCGATACATTAGGCACCCCCTGTGGTCACGCGAAAATTACACTTGCCGCGATTTCATCGCAGCATTGCGAAGTCGTGGGAACAGGAGTACGGCGCTCGATATCTCATTCGACGCTTGTCACTCATATGTGCGCACCAAGACGCAGAGTCCTGCGCACAGCTGCGATAGACAGATAGTGTGCCGACGTCACCTAAAGGGAGCACTGTCTTGACTCACGCACCACGGCGCGGTACTGCGCCCTGGCACGGCCGGACGTCGACACTTCATTCGGCGGGCCCACAGAACCAGGTCAACGTCGCTCCGGAGATCATCCGTGGGTCTGTCGCCGCTCTGCCCCGCAATGTCTACGAGGCGAGGACCAGGTTCTACCGCTGCGCCTCGCACGAAGTTCTCGGAGCGGACGGCTACGCCCTCCTCAGCCGCTACTTCGCCCGCTACGTCCTGCCGCAGGCGCTGATGTCCAGCAGGATGACGAAGCTTCAGTGCGCGGTCTTGTCGAACATCATCGGACGGGCCGAGCGCGGCGTCTGCCAAGCCCTCCAGCGGGAGATCGCCGAGGAGATCGGTGCAGCGCGCCCGAACGTGACCCAAGCCCTCAAGTACTTGGCGGCCCGTAACTACATCCGTGCCGTCGGCCGCGGGACCTGGCAGCTCAACCCGCTCATCGCGTACAAAGGCAACGGGAACGAGCAGCGGGGCTTCCTGACCGAACTGCGGGCACTCGCCCTGGAGAACGGCTTCCCTGACAACGTCGTACCGGCCCCTGCCAGCCCCGGGCGCGACGGCAAGGAGACACCGGCATGCTGATGGTCACCGACCTCCTCGGGCTGCTGCACCGCCTGGAGTTGACACCCACCGCGACGAACGTCCTGTCCGTGATGGTCGATCAGCAGAGCCCCGGCGGCGTGGTCCCGCTGACCCAGCAGGAGATCGCGGACGAGCTGAAGATCCTCCCCTCGGTGGTGAGCCGGGGCATGGCCCTCCTGGTCGAGCGCGGCCTGGTCCTCCGCAAGGGCTACCGCTACCGCCTGCACCCCGTCTTGGCCGGCTACACCTCCGAGGCGGAGCTGCAGGCCGCCATGGCCCGGGCCGCCAGCGAAGGCGTCCCGCCCATCCTGCTCCCCGAGTACCAGACCGCCCCACCCAAGCCCGGCCGTTCCCGCCTCCGAGTGGTCGGCTGACCCGGGACACCGCCCTTCCGGATGTTGTCCGCGGACAACATCGTGGGCCCCACTTGGCCTCCGGCCCGCCTTCGATCGGGGGAGAGGACATGTACTTGTAGGCAAGGTGACCCGACCTCAGGATCGGGTCGCCTTGCCTACAAGTACATGTCGCACCCACTTGGGGGGCTGGTGGGGATGTTGTCCGCGGACAACATCCCCACCAGCCCCCCAAGGCCCGCATCCCCGCCCTCACCCCCCACC
>NZ_JBIAGU010000025.1:0-9891 GCF_042869935.1 Kitasatospora sp. NPDC006697 | reverse complement strand
CATAATTTTCTTGCCCCCCCCGTGGGGGGGGGTGGGGGGTTTGTGCGCCGCCCAAAAACCCCCCCCCCCCCCCCCCAAGGCCCGCATCCCCGCCCTCACCCCCCTCCACCTGCCATTTTATCGGCCGACACGGCACTTTATAGCTTGATAAACCCACTCCATCTCCCTTACGATCCAGTTGATCAAGCTTCAAACCAGCCATGGAGGAGGCCCGTGCTCGCGGTGGACGTCCGACAGTCCCTCAGGGAGGGCAAGTCGGTGCTCGAAGGCGCCTCGCGCTCCTGGCGCTTCGGCGAGCAGACGGTGGCCGAGCACGGGGACTTCCTGCTCGCCTTCGTCGAGGGCCGGCTGTGCGTCGGGGCGTTCGAGATCCGCGGAGCGCGGCGCGAGGCAGCGGGCGGCAAGTACGCCTTCGACCTGGCGCCGGCCGCACGGTTCCGGTGGGCACTGCTGCAGCACCTGCCGCTGGCGCCCGGACGCAATCCGGCGCGGGTGCTGGACGGCGCCGCGCTGCGGGAGTTCCTGGACTGCGCACCCAGCGAGGGGGAGCGGTGACCGGCGAGCCGGATGCGATCGACGCACTGCTGGCGGCCGGCCCGCGCAGCATCGTGCCGCTGCCCGACCCCGAGGAGCGCGCCCGGCTGCGTACCGCCTACGGGCTGAGCAAGGCCGAGACCGCCAAGGCGCTCGGCGTCAGCACCAGCACCTTCACCGCCTGGGAGACCGCCCAGCGCGACCCCCAGGGCGAAGCCCGCGCCGCCTACGCCAAGCTGCTCGACGGCATCGCCACCCAACTCGCCCCCACTCCGGCACCACAGCAACACCAGCAGCCCGTCCCCGCCGGCACCCCCATGCTCGACGCCCACCCCGACGGCTCCCTCGTCATGGGCCCGGCGCAGCCCTGCGTCCAGTGCGGCCGCCCCTCGGTCTACCGCGCCCAGGGCCTCCCCATGCACCTCGGCGGCTTCTGCACCCCGGACACCACGCCGGACACCACCCCGCCGCCCCCGCCCGCCCCTGCGCCCGCCGAAATGTTGTCCGCGGACAACACCGTCCCACCCGCTGCCCCCGCCCCTGCCCCCCGAAATGTTGTCCGCGGACAACACAGCCCGACCCGGCACCCCCGCCCCACCCCCCGTACCAAGCCCACCGCCAAGCCCACCGCCAAAAAGGCCGCCGCCAAGAAGCCCACCCCCGACTCCACCGACTGGCAGTCGGCCGCCGCCGCCCGCTACCCCGCCGGCCCCCTCGCCGTCCTCGACGTCGCCCCCGACGGGCGCAGCCTCACCGCATACCTCGCCGACGGCACCCCCGCCGCCACCGCCCCCACCGGCCGCACCCTCGCCGAGGTCGCCGAGTGGGCCCTCGCCACCGGCCTCGGCGCCCCGCGCCTGCACCGCTGGGGCAAGGACGGCGACCCCCTCGTCGTCCTCACCGACGCCGCCGCCACCGAGCTCGGCCTGCCCCCGCTCGGCCGCGACCCGAAGAAGGACTTCGTCCCCCGCCTCGGCCAGCTCCCCGACACCCACCGCCAGGTGAAGGCGCTGACGAAGGCCGGCTGGCTGCTCACCAAGCGCGGCCTCGGCCCGTGGGCCCGGCTCTACCGCACCCCGGAGGACGGCAAGCGGGTCTGCGTGCAGTTCTGCCTGCCCTCCTGGGACGCCTTGGCGGCCGGCGGCTGGCATCTCCCGGAGGGCCTGGACGCGCCCGACCTGGCCCGCCTGCTCGGCAGCTACGCCTCCCGGGTGCTCACCCCGCGCGGCTCCACCGCCGTCTCCGGCCTGGAACTGGTGACCGCCCTGCGCCCGCCCACCCGCGCCGTCCGCACCGAGGCGGGCTGGGAGTCCGGCGAGGTCGAGGGCTCCCGCCCGCGCGCCTTCGACCCGGCGCCGCCCGAGGTGCCGGACGAGCACCCGCTCGCCGAGGGCCGCGCCCCGCAGGACGTCCTGATGACCGAGGCCTGGGACTGGTACCGCGAGCCGACCGACGCCGAGCGCGGTGCGCCCTTCGCGGTCGGACTCGACGTCAACATGGCCTTCCTCGCGGCCGCCAGCCGCCTCAACCTCCCGCTCTCCGAGCCGTACCACGAGCTGGAGCCGGCCTTCGACAAGCGGATCCCGGGATCCTGGCTGGCCGACCTCTCCGGCCTCGCGACCGACCCCGCCCTGCCCAGCCCCTTCAGCGCGGACGGCAACCGGCCCACCGGCCCGGCCTGGTACTCCACCGTCAAGCTGGCCTACGCCCAGGAGCTGGGTGCCACCGTGCAGCCCCTGGAGGGCTGGCTGAGGCACGATTCCAGCCCGTATCTGGACCCGTGGCACCGGCGCCTGCGCCAGGCCTACCTGGACACCATGGAGGCCCTCGGTGTTTCGTTCGAGGCCACCGAGGGCGACCCGGAGGGCTTCCTGGACGCCATGGCCCGGCTCGGCGAGGGCGACCCGGCCGAACTGGCGGTGCTGACCGCGATCAAGCAGACCGCCAAGGGCACCATCGGCAAGTTCCGCGAGAAGCCCCGCCAGGGCTGGTCGCCCGGCCAGCGCTGGCCCGCCCTGGAGCGGCCCACCTGGGACCCGTTGATCCGCGCCCTGGTGATCGACACCGCCACCGTCAACTTCCACCGCAAGCTGGTCAGGACGGCCGCCGACACCGGCCTGTCCTGCTTCGCGGTGCTCTCCGACTGCGCGGTCTTCGCCGCCCCCGGCCCGACCGCGCTGGACGTGCTGCGCCGCCCGGACGGCACCCTGAGCACCGCGCTGCGCCTGGGCGTCTCGCCGGGGCACGTGAAGTTCGAGGGCTCCCGCCCGATGGCCGAGGTGCTGGCCCTGATGACGGAGGGCGCCAACCCGGCCCGCCACATCAAGTCCGGCGGCGCCGCCTCCATCGACGAGTAGCCCAGCACCCGACCAACCGGAGGAGCCCCCGCGATGGGTGAGATCGACGAGAGCCTGGAGCGGGTGGAGCGCACCCGCCCGCTCCCGGTGCACTTCAACACCCGCCTGAAGTTCCTCTGGGAGAAGGTCGCCAAGGAGGACACGGCCAAGCTCGCCGAGGCGGTCGGCGTCTCGGTGCGCACCGCGCAGCGCTGGGTGCACGCCCTGCGGGCGGTCGCGGCCGGCGAGGTGACCGGGGACGTGCCGATGTCGAAGGCGAACGCGGCCAAGGTCGAGCAGGCGGTGCGCCGCCGCTGGCAGCCGGGAGTGCGCCGCCGCACCCGGCGCCGGGCCGAGACCCAGGGGCTGACCGTCACCCTCAACGCCTACCTCGGCTTCGACGCGGCCGGCCGCTCCACCGACGAGCCGCGCCTGCGCACCATCACCCAGCGCATGCCCGGCGAGGTCGCCCGCCGCCTCTACCAGGCCCACGACGCCGGCCGCACCCAGGCCGAGCAGGAGCGCATCCTCGCCGAGGCCTTCCAGGAGCACTACTTCAAGCAGGGCGGCCGCGCCCAGGGCCTGCAGGTCGTGATCCGTGACCTCGGCTGGATGGACGTCGAACTCTGAGACGTGGAGCTCTGAGACGTGGAGCTCTGACAGCGCGTCACCAGCGCAACATGGTTCTGGCCGGTTTCCCAACCCCCCACCCGGGGCGGCCCCTCCCGCCCCCGCTGACGCGGCCGGACTGCGGACCGCACCACCCGCCCCGCCCCTGCGCGCCGTCGAAGGCGGTGACCCTCCGCATCAGCCGGCCTCACAGCCTCCGGCCCGGTGGTCCCCGAGTCGCCACCTGCGACTCCTTGGTCCCGCCCCTGCCCACGTCCACGACGCTCCCCGGCCGCCCTGCGACGGCTGCTGTCAGTGGCTGCCAGGAGTCGAATCAGCACCTCCGGCACGGCCGACCGCCTCACCAGGCCCGGCCCACCAGTCAGGTGCACCACACAGCTTCGCTGCTGTTGCACCCGCCCGGGGTGCGGCAGGATCGAACGCGCGCCTTCTTACTTAAGAAGGGGAAAATGCTCTGACCTGCGGTTTTGCCCTCGCTAACGTCTGGTTTTCCAGCCCTTAAGGTCAGAAAACCAGACGTTAGCGGGCCCTCTGCGGCCCTCGTTGTTCGATTTCCGGCCCTCCGCTGCGATCTCTGTTCGACACGACGGTCCGGTTGACGCGTTCTTCGGAGCCCGTCCTGTAGGTTCATGGCGCTAAGGTCGGGTTTTCCGGAGCCAACGTCTGAAAAATCAGACCTAGCCGACCCAGCGGGCGGACCGGCCCGCACGACCGAGACCAGCATGGTGAGGAGCAGCGATGGTCCGCAGGGGCAAGATCGCCCTGGTGAACCTGGACACGGGAACGGTGGTGCCCGCGCCGAAGGCCAGGACGCCGCACACCATGGACGGCTCCTACACGCTCAACGCCTACACCGACGACGCCCCGCTCTACTCGCTGGCGCTCTCGGGGGCCGAGTGGGCGACGATCGACTGGGTGCGCTCCGGCGGCGGGGCGGGGGGACCGGTCAAGGTGACCCCGACGGCGGTCGCCGAGGCGATCCTGGCCACCGAGACGACGGCCAAGACGGCGCTCTCCCGGCTGGTGAAGCTGAACATCCTGCTGAAGACCAGCCCCCGCAGCCAGACCTATCAGCTCAACCCCCGCCGTTTCTGGGAAGGTACGGGGGAGGCGCAGGTGCAGGCTTGCCGCAGACTGGACCCACCGCCCATCACGCCGGACGCCAAGGCCCTCGCGGCCGCGGCCAAGGCGGCCGAGAAGGCCCTGGCCAAGGCGCCCGGGCCGCGCAGGAGAACGACGAACGGAGGCACCCGATGAGCGCCGCCACCCACAGCCACCACGGTGGCTTCGATCCGGACAGCCTCGGCATGCCGCCCGTCTACACCCTCAACCTCTCCGCCAGCCAGCGCAGCGTGCTGGAGTGGCTGACCAGCCACGGCGCGGTCTTCGACCCGATCATCACGGACATCGAGGAGATCGCCCTGGACTGCGGCGCCTCGGTCTCCACGGTCTACGAGGCGCTGGCCCGGCTGGAGGCCCTGCACCTGGTGGAGAACCCGGACCCGACCCGCTACCGGGTCAGCCCGCGCTACTTCTTCGCCTCCAACCCGGAGATCCGCCGCCTGGTCGGCGAGGCGCTGGACGCCCCGGAGATCACCCCGGACGCCCGCGCCCAGGCCCCGCGCAAGGTCGGCAACATCGCGGCCCGGCGCCGCCGCACCATCCAGGCCGTCCCGGACCAGGACTGATCCGGCACCCGGAACGGCCTGCAGGGGGCCGACGGTTCAGTCGGCCGCCGGCACCGTGTCCGCGGCCTCGGCCGCGGGGAGCGGTCCGGCCGGGAGCGGGCGGCGGGCGGTGCGGCCCCAGAGCCGCATCGCGGGCTCCTCGACCAGCAGGTGCAGCACCCAGGCGAGCGCCAGGCTGATCAGCAGGGTGGCCCCGAGCCGGCCCAGCGCCTCCGGCGTGCCCCAGAAGTGCACTGCGGTGGGGGAGAGGTCGCCCAGCCCGATCGGGCCGTACTGGAACACCAGGAAGTGCACCAGGTAGAAGGCGAACGAGACCTCGCCCAGCCGGCGCATCCACCCGAGGCCGAAGAAGGTGCCGGTGCCCCGCAGGTCCTTGGTGGCGACGGCGGCGATCAGCAGCGCCACCGGCAGCGCGGTCGGCGCGGCCAGCCCGTAGGCGTCGGGCAGCTTCACCATCAGCAGGTAGCCGACCGCCAGCGGCACCAGCGCCAGCGGCCAACTCAGGTTGATCAAGCGGCCGTTGCGCACGATCAGGGCCATCAGCACACCCAGCGCGAACTCCAGCAGCCGCGAGGCGGGCAGGAAGTAGACGAACCAGTAGCGCCACAGCGAGATCGACTGCCAGGGCGAGACGGGCTGCGCGGGCAACGCCTGCGCCAGCACCGGCACCAGGAAGGCTGCCGCCGTCAGCACCCCGGCCCACAGCCACAGCCGCTCCGGCCGGATCCGCTTCGCCCAGCGCAGCAGCAGCGGGAAGCTCAGGTAGAAGACCAGCTCGCAGGCGAGCGACCAACTCGGCGCATTGGTACCCATGATGCTGTCCAGCCGGGGTATCCAGCTCTGCACCAGCAGCAGGCTCGGCACCGTCCCGCGCGCGGTGACGGTGGCGCCCGCGCCGATCATCAGCAGCAGCCCGGCCAGCCAGGTCACCAGGTGGTTCGGGTAGATCTTGACCAGCCGCCGCCGGTAGAACGCCCCGACCGCGTCGCCCGGCCGCGCCGACCAGGTCAGCACGAACCCGCTCAGCACGAAGAAGAACCCGACCCCGAGGAACCCGGCCCGCCCCAGCCAGGTCCCCAGGAACCGGTCGATCCCCGCATCGGTGAACGGACTCGCCACCGACGTATGGGTGAGGAACACCAGCAGCGCGGCCAGGAACCGCATCCCGGTCAGCGAGGGCAGCCGGTCGCCCCCGCCCCCGCCCGAGGACGCACCGCGGATCCCGCTTCCAGACATGTCTCCACCTGTCTTCCGTCGACGGCTCGGAACGTGCGGGAACCGGCCGTCATCACCGGCCCCCGCCTTTCCGTATCAGCCCGACGGCACCGCCCGGATGGCCGCACAGTGCGAATCCGGTGGAATTCCGACGCCCCATCAGCCGATCGGCTCACAACGGTCAACTCACCACTCAAACACCACAGTTGAGCTTATCCGTCGATTTCCCTCAGGAATTCCTGGAGCGACCTGAAAAAGCCACCCGCTGCCACTTTCCGAAACGCACGACAAATCCCGCCCACCTTGCGGCGAACCCGGTGCTCAGACACCGCTCCCGGCCGCCTCCGTGCGCCCCAGGTGCTCCCGGTACCAGGGCGCCGCAGCCGGCAGGCGCCGCAGCACGCCCGGACCGGGATCGACACCGGCCAGTCGCCAGATCTCCTCGCTGCGGTACCAGTGGGGGAGCCCCACCAGCTCGAACTGCCGCTCCGTCACACGCCCCGGTACCTGCGCCAGCCGCGCCAGGCACCGCTCCCACTCCCAATCCCGCACCGGCACCGGGTCGAGCACTCCGCAGCCCGCCAGGGCGTCCAGCAGCGCGCCCGAGCAGACCGGTACCGGGTGCCCGGCGTGGAACACCCCGCCGTGCAGTGGCCCGGTGGCCAGCGCGAGCGCGGCGATCAGCCGGGCCAGGTCCTCCACCGCCACCATCGACACCGGCGCCGTGCCCCCGGCCCACCGGGCCGGCACCCGCCGCACCAGCTCGGCCAGGAAGGGCACCACCCAGCGGTCCCCGTGCCCCACCATCAGCGGGGCGCGCAGGACCACCGCGCCGGCCTCCAGCGCCGCCCGCTCGCCGAGCAGACGGGTGCGACTGGCCGCCGACACCGGCGCGGCGGCGACCCCGTCGACCGCGATGCCGTGGTGCGGACCGCGGCCGTAGACCGCGGTGGTGGACAGCTGGACGATCCGCTGCACCCCGGCCCGCCGGGCCTCCCGCAGCAGCGCGGTCGTCCCGTCCACGTTGACGGCGGCGCAGGCGGCATCGTCCCCGGCCACCTGCGCCGCGAGGTGCACCAGCACGTCGGCCCCGGTGGCGGCGCCGGCCAACGAGCCCGGATCGGCCAAGTCCCCGACCACCGTGTCCGCCCCGCCGGCCGCCCGGGAGAGCAGCCGCAGCCGCACCGGCACACCGTGCGCGCGCAGCGCGGCCCGCACAGCGGTGCCGACGAACCCGGTCGCCCCGGTGACCAGCACCGTGCGCACGCCGTCGGTCCGGACGGCTCGGTCCTGCTCGGCCTGCGCCATGACGGGTGCTCCGCTCCTGCCCGACCAACAAAACGAACGCCCGCCACCCTATGCGCCCCCCGGAACGGCGAACGGGTCCGGTGCCAACCGGCCGCCGGGCCCGCCCGCTCGTCGTGCCGTCTCAGTCCTCGTCGGCCCCCGCCAGCGCCTCGGCGATCAGCCGGGTGGCGAACTCCTGGTCGCCGCCCGCCATCCGGTTGATCTGCTCGGCGAGCAGCACGACCGTGGCCTCCAGCGGGTTCATCTCGGCCTCGGTCCAGTCGCCGTACTGGGCACGCCACAGATTGGGACTCAGGCCGGTGCCGGCCGCGATCAGCAGGCCCGCCATGGTGGGGATCACCTCGGGGCGGAAGGTCCTGGGCATCATCCGCATGGTGTTGATCAGCGTCGGCACCACGAACTCGACGGCGTCCTCGTCATGGCTCTCGCAGGCCGCCCGCAGCCAGCTCATGTACATGTAGATGAGCGTGCAGGCGCCGTCGAGCAGGGCGTCGAACCCGTCGGGGCCGAGCGTGGCGGCGAACTGGTCGAGCAGCTGGCGGTGCTCGGGCCCGGCTTCGGTGCGGCCCTGGTAAACCGACTTGAGCCGGGAGTCGATCACCATCAGCGCCGCTCCCACGTCGCCGACAGGAGCGTTCGCGGGGTCGCAGGGCGAGGGCACGAGCTCTTCCTCAGGCATGGCCCGAGCGTAGACGCCGCGCCTGGCGCCCCGGGCGGCCTTCGTACGGCGCGCCTCTGACACCCCGTCAACCCGGCGAACGCACCGCCCCGGAGCCACCCCGCCCCACCAGGCCCGATCCCCGCCACCCATCCCCCGAAAGGGTCCGGCGCACGCCCCACGCCGCACACCTCCCCAGGCGCCCCGATCACCGCCGTCCTGGACCTCCCAGTACGGTGTTCCGACTCGCCGTCATCCCAGGGAGACACCGTGCCGCAGATCCTGATCGACCACTCGGCTGGCCTCGACTTCGACCGGCAGGGCCTGGCCAGGGCGCTGCACCCGCTGATCGCCGAGGTCATCGACACCACCGAGGCCGAGTGCAAGACGGTCTTCCGCCCCGCCGCCGAGTGCTACACCGGAGCCGCCGCGGCGCCGCGCCCCTTGGTCCTGGTCGAGGTCAAGATCCTGGACGGCCGCAGCACTGAGCAGCGAGCCGAACTGACGGCCCGAATCCTGGCCCTCCTCCAGTCCCACCTCCCCGAGCCGGCCACCGTCGCGGTCGAGGTCACCGAACTCGACCGCGCCACCTACCGGATCGCCTACTGATCCCGGCAGTCCTCGACCACAACCCCACCCTCGGCGCCCTCCCCATCCCTCCATCCCTCAGATATAGTCGCCAACAACTAGTCGGAACCGACTAACATCGAACCGACTACCACCCAACCGACATAGGAGGGACGTTGGCGAACCGCAAGAGGCCGGTCAGCAATCTGCTCGGCCTGGCCGTACTCGGCCTGCTGCTCGAACGCCCGATGCACCCGTACGAGATGGGCGCCACGCTCCGCGAGCGCAACAAGGACACCAGCTTCAAGCTCCGCACCGGCTCGCTCTACGACGTCGTCGAGGCCCTGGACCAGGCCGGCTGGATCACCGAGCAGACCACCGAACGCGACGGACGCCGCCCGGAGCGGACCGTCTACTCACTCACGGAGCTGGGCCAGTCGGAGTTCGTCCAGTGGCTCGACGAACTGGTCCGGGCACCCGTGAAGGAGTACCCGAGCTTCCTGGCGGCTGTCAGCTACCTCGGCGCCCTGGGCCCGGAGCGGGCAGCCCGGGCATTGGAAGAGCGAGCCGCCCTGCTCGACACCGAAGTCCGCGGTCTCACCGAGGCCCAGGCCGAAGCCATCGCCCAGCAGGTCCCCCGACTCTTCGTCATCGAAGCCGACTACGCCGCGGCGATGGCCCACGCCGAACGCACCTGGTGCACCCGTACCGCTCAGGAAATCCGCAAGGGCACCCTCGCCTGGCCTACTCCCACTGTTTGACCTGGGTGGGAGCCGACTGCGGCTCCCACCTCTTACTCCTTACCGACCCTTGCGGACAGGTTGTTGAGCTCGCCGTACGTCAGCGGCTCGGCTACGGCCTGCCCTGCGCGGTGTCCATGTCGTCGTTGCAGGCGCTGAGCGAGAGGGCGGCGGTGACGGCCAGGGCGGCGAAGGCGAAGTTGCGGACGCGCATG
>NZ_JBIAGU010000024.1:0-142972 GCF_042869935.1 Kitasatospora sp. NPDC006697 | reverse complement strand
GGCGGGGGGGGGGGCGGCGGGGGGGGGGGGGGGGGGGGGGGGGGGGCGGCCCCCGGCCCCCCGGCGCCCCCCGGGGGGGGGGGGGGGGGGGCCGCCCCCCCCCCCCCCCCCCCCCCGCGGCGATCCGGTCTGCTGAGCCGAACGACGCAGCCGGGCGCGCGGTACCCGATGCACCGGGGCTGAATGGAACCGTGCCCGGCCACGGGGCGTACGGCATCGTCGGCCGGGCAGACGACCGGAGGCCGGGTCGGCCGCGCAGGCACCGGGAGCCGGACGCGTGGCCGTCATCATCCAGCGAGCCGTCCACCCCACAGCGGAGGAGGCGGCCGACCGATCCGGAGGATCGATGAGCAAGTCCAACCCCGTACGGAAGGTCGCGGACGCCGTGGCCGAGACCGTGACCGGTGCGAAGGATCGCCACCGTCCGGAGGTGCCGGGCGCGCCCGGTGTCGAGCCTCCGACGGTCGCCGAGCCGACCGAGCCCCGTGCGCCGCTGCCGCCCAAGCCGGACCAGGCCGGGCCGGCCGTCGTCTCGGCGACCGGCCGTGGTGGCGGCGGCCGGGACGTGCGCGCGCAGAACGGCGGGTACCTCACCTCGGCCCAGGGCGCCCGACTGCCCGATTCGGACCATTCGCTGAAGGCCGGGCCGCGCGGCCCGGTGCTGTTGCAGGACCACCACCTGCGCGAGAAGATCACCCACTTCGACCACGAGCGGATCCCGGAGCGGGTGGTGCACGCCCGCGGCGCGGCGGCCCACGGCGTCTTCCGCGGCTACGGCACCGCGGCGGGGGTCAGCAAGGCGGCGTTCCTCGCCGATGGGGTCGAGACACCGGTGTTCGTGCGGTTCTCCACCGTGCTCGGCTCACGTGGTTCGGCCGACACGGTCCGCGACACGCGGGGCTTCGCGACGAAGTTCTACACCACCGAGGGCGTCTTCGACCTGGTCGGCAACAACATCCCTGTCTTCTTCATCCAGGATGCGATCAAGTTCCCGGACGTCGTGCACGCCGCCAAGCCGCACCCGGACCGGGAGATCCCCCAGGCGCAGAGCGCCCACGACACGTTCTGGGACTTCGTGTCGCTGCACACCGAGGCCACTCACCACACCCTGTGGAACATGTCCGACCGGGGCATCCCGCGCTCCTACCGGATGATGGAGGGCTTCGGCGTCCACACCTTCCGCCTCGTCGACGCCGACGGGGCGAGCACGCTGGTGAAGTTCCACTGGAAGCCGAGGCTCGGCGTGCACTCCCTGGTGTGGGAGGAGGCGCAGCTGATCGGCGGCACGGATCCCGACTTCCACCGGCGCGACCTCGCGGACGCGATCGAGGCGGGTGCGTTCCCGCAGTGGGAGCTGGGGATCCAGACCTTCCCCGACACCCCGGAGCAGACGTTCGAGGGGATCGACCTGCTCGACCCCACGAAGTTCGTCCCCGAGGAGCTCGCCCCGGTGCGGCCGATCGGCCTGATGACGCTGACCGCCAACCCGACCGACTACTTCGCCGAGACCGAGCAGGTCGCCTTCCACCCCGGCCACCTCGTACCGGGCATCGACATCACCGACGACCCGCTGCTGTCGGGCCGTCTCTTCTCCTACCTCGACACCCAGATCACCCGCCTGGGCGGCCCGAACTTCGCCCAGATCCCCGTCAACCGCACCCACGCCCCGGTCAACGACATGCTCCGCGACGGCTTCCACCAGGACGCCGTGCACAGCGGCGTCGCCCCCTACAAACCGAACTCCCTCGACGGCGGCTGCCCGTTCTTCGCGGGCGCCGGTGAGCACGCCTTCATCGAGCACCCCGTGCCGATCGCGGCCGCCGCCAAGGTGCGCGAGGCGCCCGCCTCCTTCGCCGACCACTTCAGCCAACCCCGGATGTTCTGGGCGAGCCTGAGCCCGGTGGAGCGCGAGCACGTCATCGCCGCGTACACCTTCGAACTCTCCAAGGTCCACGAGAGCGCGATCAAGGAGCGGACCCTGGGTGTGCTGGCCGAGATCGACCCGGTGCTGTGCGCCGAGGTCGCCACCGGCCTCGGTCTGCCCGCCCCGGACGCCACGGCCACGCCGGCGGAGGTCACGCCCAGTCCCGCCCTGTCGCAGACGACCGGAACCTGGCCGGCCGAAGGGCGGCTGGTCGGCATCGTCGCGGACCAGGTGAGCGGGGCGGACCTGGTCCGGGCGGCCCGGGACGCACTGCGCGCCGCCGGCACGACGGCCCTGCTCGTCGGGCCGACCGGGGCGCCCCTGGCGGACGGCCTCACCGTGCAGCGCACCTTCGCGACGACGCGCTCCACCGAGTTCGACGCGCTGCTCGTGCTCGGCTCCCCCGCTCCGGCCGCCGACGACCGCGGTGCACGCGACGCCAAGTCCAACGGCTCCCCGCAGGTCGACTCCCGGGTCGCACTGCTCGTCAACGAGGCCTACCGGCATGCCAAGCCGATCGCCGGGCACCCGTCCGCCCGGGCCGTGTGGACCGCCGCGGGGGTCGACCCGCAGGCCCCCGGCGTCCTGACCGGCGAGGACGTGGACGAGCTGGTGGCGGGCCTGGTCGGCCTGCTCGGTGCCCACCGGGTCTGGGACCGCTTCCCGGCCGACGTCAGCTGACCCCGGGCCGAACGAGCCACCGGTCAGGGCCAGCACGTTCTCTCCGTTCGGGTCTCTCCCAGGATGCAAGGAGCGGGCTCGCTGCCCCGGGCCGCCGCCGCCCTCTGCCCGGCGGCGGCCCGGGGTGCCCTCTACCCCGGGCGGGCGACTGCCCGACCTCCCCCGGGCATGCCTGGCCGCCCTTCGGGCGGGGCTTCGCGATACTGCCGCCACGATCCATGAAGCCACCCGTTCTGTCCGGAAACCGCCGCTGACGGGGTTTCGAGCGAGCCGACGGCGGTTAGCCGAGCACCCGACGAGCGCACCGCGCGGACGACGGCGGGCACCGGACCAGGAGGAGCAGACGATGAAGGTAGCCGACTACCTGTTGCAGCGGCTGCAGGAGTGGGAGGTCGAGTACGTCTTCGCCTACCCCGGCGACGGGATCAACGGCTTGCTCGCCGCCTGGGGACGGGCCGAGGACCAGCCGCGGTTCATCCAGGCCCGGCACGAGGAGATGGCCGCCTTCGAGGCCGTCGGGTACGCCAAGTTCTCCGGCCGCACCGCCGTGTGCGCCGCCACCTCCGGCCCCGGCGCGATCCACCTGCTGAACGGCCTGTACGACGCCAAGCTCGACCACGTCCCGGTCGTGGCGATCGTCGGGCAGACCGACCGCACCGCCATGGGCGGCTCCTACCAGCAGGAGGTCGACCTCGCGTCGCTCTACAAGGACGTCGCGTCCGAGTTCTGCGAGATGGTCACCGTCCCCGAACAGCTCCCGAACGTCCTGGACCGGGCGATGCGCATCGCCGCCACCCGGCGCACGGTGACCGCGCTGATCATCCCCGCCGACGTGCAGGAGCTCGACTACGAGCCACCGGCGCACGCCTTCAAGCAGGTCCCCTCCAGCATCGGCCTTCCCCGTTACGCCCCGGTCCCGGCGGATGAGGACCTCGCCCGGGCGGCGGAGATCCTCAACGCGGGCGAGAAGGTCGCCATGCTGATCGGCCAGGGCGCCCGCGGCGCCCGCGCCGAGGTCGAGCAGGTCGCCGACCTGCTCGGCGCCGGCGTCGCCAAGGCCCTGCTCGGCAAGGACGCCCTCCCGGACACGCTCCCGTACGTGACCGGCTCGATCGGCTTGCTCGGCACCCGCCCGTCCTACGAGATGATGCGCGACTGCGACACCCTGCTCGTGGTCGGCTCCAGCTTCCCCTACAGCAACTTCCTGCCCGACTTCGGTCAGGCCCGTGCGGTGCAGATCGACCTCGATCCGTCCATGGTCGGGCTGCGCTACCCCTTCGAGGCGAACATCGTCGGCGACGCCGCCGAGACCCTGCGACGCCTGATCCCGCTGCTCCGGCCGAGGAGTGACGGCGCGTGGCGCAAGACCGTCGAGGACAACGCCGCCCGCTGGTGGGAGGTGATGCAGCGACGCGCCGAGGTCGCGGCCGACCCGATCAACCCCGAGTACGTCGTGCACGCCCTGGACGCGCTGCTGCCCGAGGACGCCATGATCGCCGCCGACTCCGGGTCCTCGGCGAACTGGTACGCCCGCCACCTGCGGATGCGCGGCACCATGCGCGGCTCCCTCTCGGGCACGCTGGCGACCATGGGGCCGGGGGTGCCGTACATGATCGGCGCGAAGTTCGCCCACCCCGACCGCCCCGCGATCGCGATCGTCGGCGACGGCGCGATGCAGATGAACGGCCTCGCCGAGCTGATCACCGCAGCCAAGTACTACCGCGAGTGGACCGACCCCCGCCTGGTGGTCGCGGTGCTGAACAACCAGGACCTCAACCAGGTGACCTGGGAAATGCGCGCGATGCAGGGCGCGCCGCAGTTCGAGCCCTCGCAGAGCCTCCCGGACGTCCCGTACTCCGACATCGCCCGCTCGTTCGGCCTGGACGGAGTGCGGGTCGAGCGCTCGGAGGACGTGGGGCCGGCGTGGAACCGGGCGCTGGCCGCGGACCGGCCGTTCGTCATCGACTTCCGTACCGACCCGGCGGTGCCGCCGATCCCGCCGCACGCCACCTGGGACCAGATCAAGGCCGCCGCCGCGGCGGTGCTGCACGGCGACAGCGACCGCGGTTCGGTGGTCAGGCAGGGCGTCAAGGCGAAGATCCAGGAGTTCCTGCCCGGCGGCGGGAGCTGACCGTGGCCGGCAAGGACACGGGCGAGGGCCTCGACCTGGCGGCGCTGGAGCGCGCGCTGCGGGACGAGGTCGACGGGGAGGTGCGCTTCGACGCGGGCAGCCGCGGGGCGTACGCGACCGACGGATCCAACTACCGGCAGGTCCCTCTCGCCGTGGTGGTGCCGCGGACCGTGGAGGCGGGGGCGGCGGCGGTCGCGGTGTGCTCGCGGTTCGCCGCGCCGGTGCTCTCCAGGGGCGGGGGCACCAGCCTGGGCGGGCAGTGCACCAACACCGCGGTGGTCATCGACTGGACGAAGTACTGCAACCGCCTCGTCTCGGTCGATCCGCAGAAGCGGACGTGCGTGGTGGAGCCGGGTATCGTGCTGGACGAGCTGAACCGTCAGCTCGCCGAGCACAAACTGATGTTCGGGCCGAAGCCGTCCACCCACACGCACTGCGCGCTGGGCGGGATGATCGGGAACAACAGCTGCGGCGCCTCCGCCCAGGCCTACGGCAAGACCGTCGACAACACGGTGCGCCTGGAGGTCCTCACCTACGAGGGCGCCCGCTTCTGGGCCGGCCCCACCGGCGACGACGAGTACGCACGGATCGTGGCGGACGGCGGGCCGCGGGCGCGCCTGTACCAGGGGCTGAGGGACATCACCGGCCGGCACCTGGCCGAGATCCGGCGCGGCTACCCGAAGATCCCGCGCCGGGTCTCCGGCTACAACCTGGACTCCCTGCTCCCGGAGAACGGCTTCGACCTCGCCAAAGCCCTGGTCGGCAGCGAAGGCACCCTCGTCACCGTCCTGCACGCCGAGCTGCGGCTGGTCGAGGTCCCCGCCGCGGAGGCACTGCTGGTGCTCGGCTTCGACGACATCTACCAGGCGGCCGACGCCGTCCCCGACCTGCTCAAGCACAGCCGGCCCGCCCAACTGGAGGCCATCGACGGCCGCATGGCACGCCTGATGCGCGAGGAGCACGCCTATCTCGACTCCCTGGAGCAACTGCCCGAGGGCGACAGCTGGCTCCTGTTGCAGTTCACCGCGGACACCAAGGCGCAGGCCGACGCGCAGGCGTACGAGCTGCTGCGTTCCATCGGCCGCGAGGAGGGCGACGCGTCGGTGGCGCTCTCCGACGATCCGCCGCGCGAGCAGGAGATGCTCAAGGCCCGCGAGGCTGGGCTCGGGGTGACCGCCCGGCCGCCGGACGGCTCGGAGACCTGGGAGGGCTGGGAGGACTCGGCCGTCGCACCGGAGAGCCTCGGGGCGTACCTGCGCGATCTGGAGCGGCTCCTCGACCGGTACGGCTATCAGCAAGCCTCGCTGTACGGGCACTTCGGGCAAGGCTGCGTGCACACGCGGATCCCGTTCGAGCTGCGCGAGGGCAAGGGCGTCGAAGCCTTCCGGGCGTTCCTGCTGGACGCGGCCGACCTGGTCGCCTCCTACGGCGGCTCCCTGTCCGGCGAGCACGGCGACGGGCAGGCCCGCGGCGAGCTCCTGCCGCGCATGTTCGGCCGGCCACTGGTCGACGCCATGGGCGAGGTGAAGGCGCTGTTCGACCCGGGGAACCGGATGAACCCCGGCAAGGTCGTCCACCCGCACCGGGTCGACGAGAACCTGCGCCTGGGCGCCGGCTGGCGCCCCGGACCCCACCGTGACACGCACTTCGCCTACGCCGACGATGACCACGACTTCGGGCAGGCCGTCATGCGGTGCGTGGGCGTCGGCAACTGCCGCACCCACCAGGGCGGGGTCATGTGCCCCTCCTACCGGGCCACGTTGGAGGAGGAGCACTCGACCCGGGGCCGGGCCCGGCTGCTGTTCGAGATGCTCGGCGGCCACCAGGACAGCCCGGTCACCGACGGGTGGCGCTCCACCGAGGTGCGTGATGCCCTCGACCTGTGCCTGGCCTGCAAAGGCTGCAAGTCCGACTGCCCGGTCGGGGTGGACATGGCCACCTACAAGGCCGAGTTCCTCGCCCACCACTACCAGGGGCGGCTGCGCCCGGCCGCCCACTACGCGATGGGCTGGCTCCCGCTCTGGGCCCAGCTCGCCCGCCTGGCTCCCGGGCTGGCCAACGCCGTCCTGCACGCCCCCGGCCTCGGCCGGCTCGGCAAGCAGTTGGCGGGGATCGACCCGCGCCGTGACGCGCCGCTGTTCGCCGCCGCCACCTTCCAGGACGGCTGGCACCGGAGCGGACGCGAGGAGCCCGACCCGCACGACCCGCTGACCGTGGTGCTGTGGCCGGACAGCTTCACCAACCACTTCCACCCCCACATCGCGCAGGCCGCGGTGAAGGTCCTTCAGGACGCCGGCTTTCGCGTTGCCGTCCCCCGGGGCCCCGTGTGCTGCGGCCTGACCTGGATCTCCACCGGCCAGCTCGCCACCGCCAAGCGCGTCCTGCAGCGCACCACCCGGGTGCTGCGGCCGTGGCTGGAGGCCGGCACCCCGATCATCGTTCTGGAGCCCTCCTGCGCGGCGGTGTTCCGCACGGACGCCCCGGACCTGCTCGCCGGCGACCAGGACATCGTCCGCCTCGCCGCCCAGGTGCGCACCTTCGCCGAGCAGCTGGTCAACCACGCCGCCGACTGGCAGCCCCCCAAGGTGGGCCGGGCGGCGACGGTGCAGACGCACTGCCACCAGCACGCCGTTCTCGGGGCCGATCCGGACCGCGCGCTGATGGACCGCGCCGGCCTGGATGCGGACGTGCTGGACGAGGGCTGCTGCGGCCTGGCCGGCAACTTCGGCTTCGAACAGGGCCACTACGAGCTGTCCCAGGCGATCGCCGAGCAGGGCGTGCTGGGCGCCGTGCGCGAGACCGCACCGAGCGCCTTCGTGCTGGCGGACGGGTTCAGCTGCCGCACCCAGATCGAGCAGTCCGACACCGGCCGCCGGGCCGTGCACCTGGCGGAAGCCCTCGCGATGGCGCTCGACGGCCCGGCGCCCGCCGACCACCCCGAGAAGGCCGTCGCCCGCCCGGGACCCCACCCCGCAGCCGGACGACTCCTGGCCGCGGCAGCCGCGGGCGCCTTGACGGGCCTGGCCGCCGGGGCCGCGCTGATCGCCCGCCGCCGCCTGAGGAGGACGCCGTGAGATCACCCGCCGCCCTTCGGCACTCGCTGCACGAACGCCTGCACCGCGAGGCCCGCGCCTACGCCGGCGACGCCGACCGCCCGCTCGCCGGCCACGCCACGCGCCTGGCCACCGCGACACTGTCCGCGCCGGCCGCCGCCGACTTCCTGCAGTTCGCCCGAGCGGCCCTCCAGCGCGCGGCCGGCGAGGCCTCATGACCGCCCGGGCGACGCCGACCGTCGACGGCCTTCGGGTGTGGGTCCTCGACTTTCCCACCGACACGCCGGAGGCCGACGGCACCGCCACCTGGACGAGCACCACCATGGTCCTCGTCCGGGCCGGCTCCGGCAGCACCGCCGGGTACGGCTGGACCTACGGCGCCGCGGCCTGCGCGGACGTGATCACCGACCTGCTCGCCGAGCACGCCGTCGGCGGCAGCGCCTTCGACGTGCCCGCCGCGAACGAGGCGATGCACCGGGCGCTGCGCAACGCCGGGCGTCCCGGTGCCGGCGGCTACGCGCTGTCCGCCGTCGACATCGCCCTGTGGGACCTGAAGGCCCGCCTGCTCGACCTGCCGCTCACCGACCTCCTCGGCCGCGCCCGGGACAGCGTGCCGGTCTACGGAAGCGGCGGCTTCACCACCTACGACGACCATCCGCTCGAAGCGCAGCTGCGGAGCTGGGTGGAGCAGCAGGCGATTCCCCGCGTCAAGATCAAGATCGGTGAGGGGTGGGGCACCCGCGAAGCGCGGGACCTGGCCCGGGTCCGGAAGGCACGGCAGGTCATCGGGCCGGACGCGGAGCTGTACGTGGACGCGAACGGCGCCTACACCGCCAAGCAGGCCGTCCGCCTCGCCCGTCGGTTCGAGGAGCTGGACGTGCGCTGGTTCGAGGAACCGGTCTCCTCCGACGACCTCGGCGGCCTCGCCCGGGTCCGGGACGCCGTCACGGTGGAGGTCGCGGCCGGCGAGTACGGCTTCACCCTGCCCTACTTCGCCGCCATGGCCCCGCACGTGGACTGCCTGCAAGCCGATGCCACCCGCTGCGGCGGCATCACCGTCTGGCTGCGCGCGGCCGCCCTCGCCCAGGCCCACGGCCTGGAGGTGTCCGGGCACTGCGCCCCGCACGCCCACGCCCACGCCGCCGCTGCGGTTCCGAACCTGCGGCACCTGGAGTGGTTCCACGACCACGTCCGCATCGAGACCCTCCTCTTCGACGCCACCCTCGACCCGGCCGGCGGCGAGCTGCACCCCGGCCACGACGGCGCCCCGGGCCTGGGACTGACCCCACGCCAGGACGTCCTCGAACGCCACACCCGCACCACCGGCACCGCCCCGTAGCCACCGTGCCTGCCGGCCGGACACCGCCCACGCCCCCACCCGCCGGAGGAGAACCCGAGTGCCGAAGAGCGCCACCGCGCCGGCCCCGCACGCGCTGCGCGACTACGCCCTGCTCGCCGACGGCCACCGCGGCGCCCTGGTGGGCCCGCGCGGCGACATCGTCTGGATGTGCGCACCCCGATGGGACAGCGACGCCGTCTTCGCCGCCCTCATCGGCGGACCCGGCTGGTACACCGTCACCCCCACCGGCACCTCCGTGTGGGGTGGCTACTACGAGGACGGCACCCTGATCTGGCGTAGCCGCTGGGTCACCACCGGCGGGATCGTGGAGTGCCGCGAAGCCCTCGCCCACCCCGGTGACCCCCACCGGGCCGTCCTGCTGCGCCGGCTCGTCGCCGTGGACGGCCCCGCCGAGGTCAGGGTGACCCTCCAGGTGGCCGCAGGATTCGGCGAGCACCGGCTGCGGAGGGTCCGACGCACCGACGACGGGCACTGGACGGCGCGCGCGGCGGACCTGCACCTGCGGCTGACCGGGCTGGCGGACTCGGACCCGGACGGCTCCGGCGCCCTGACCGCCCGGCTGCGACTGGAGGCCGGCCAGCGGCACGACCTCGTCCTGGAGATCTCCGACCAGCCGCTGGACGGGCCGCAGGAGCCGGGACTGCTGTGGCGGGCCACCGAGGCGGCCTGGAAGGCGGACGTACCCGACATGGGTGCGGTGCTGGGCCGGCGCGATGCCCGACACGCCTACGCGGTGCTGCGCGGCATGACCGGCCCCGGCGGCGGAACGGTGGCCGCGGCCACCACGAGCCTGCCCGAGCGAGCGGAGCAGGGCCGCAACTACGACTACCGGTACGTGTGGATCCGCGACCAGGCCTACATCGGCCAGGCCGCGGCCGCCGCCGGAGCCGATGCCCTGCTGGACGGCTCGGTGGGCTTCGTCACCGCCCGCCTCCTCGAGGACGGCCCGCACCTCGCCCCGGCCTACACGGCCGACGGCTGCCCGCTCCCCGATCCGCGCACCCTGGATCTGCCCGGCTACCCGGGAGGGTTCGACGTCGTCGGCAACCGGGTCAACCGCCAGTTCCAGCTCGACGGCTTCGGCGAGGGCCTCCTGCTGCTCGCCGCGGCGGCCCGGCGGGGCCGACTCGATGCCGACGGCTGGCGCGCCGCGAAGGCCGCCGCCGAGGCGATCGCCGCGCGTCACGGTGAGAAGGACGCCGGGATCTGGGAACTCCACCCCGACCGCTGGACGCACAGCCGGCTGACCTGCGCTGCCGGGCTGCGCGCCCTCGCCGGCGCCCACCCCGCGTCCGGCCGCGGACTCGCCGCCGGCTGGGAGGCGCTCGCCGACCGGATCGTCGCCGAGGCCGACCAGGACTGCCTGCACCCCAGCGGACGGTGGCAGCGTTCCCCGTCCGATCCGGGCGTGGACGCCGCCCTGCTCCTGCCCGCCCTGCGCGGCGCCATCCCGGCAGGCGACCCGCGCACCCGCGCCACCCTGGACGCCGTGCTGGCCGACCTCGGCGAGGACCACTACTGCTACCGCTTCCGCCACGACCAGCGGCCCCTTCAGGACGCGGAGGGCGCGTTCCTGCTCTGCGGGTTCCTGGTCGCCCTTGCCCACCACCAGCAGGGCGACGAGCGGGAGGCGCTGCGCTGGTTCGAACGCAACCGGGCCGCCTGCGGGCCGCCGGGGCTGTACGCGGAGGAGTTCGACGTCGCCCAGCGCCAGCTGCGCGGCAACCTGCCCCAGGCCTTCGTCCACGCCCTGATGCTGGAGACGGCCCATCGCCTCGCGGACGGCTGCTGACCCGCGGCGGCCTTGGCGGGCGTCGGCCTCGGCGGCGTCGGGCTTGGCGAATGCGGGCAGCGGCGTGGTGTCCCGAGGCGGCGGCCGGGTAGCCGCACCCGAGGAGCCCGCACCGAGGACGAGCAAAGGAGCGCGAGACGATGACCGAGTACGGCTACTTCCTCTCCTGCGAGGAGTTCACCCCCGCCGAGCTGCTGGACCAGGCGAGGCGCGCCGAGCAGGCGGGCTTCACCCGCCTGGCGATCTCCGATCACTTCCACCCGTGGAACGACGCCCAGGGCAACAGCCCGTTCGTCTGGTCGATGATCGGCGCCCTCTCCCGAACCGTCGACCTGCCCGTCACCACCCTGGTCACCTGCCCCACCGTGCGCCTGCACCCGGCCGTCACGGCACAGGCCGCCGCCACCTCCTCCGTGCTGCTCGACGGCCGGTTCACCCTCGGAGTCGGGACCGGCGAGGCGCTGAACGAGCACATCCACGGGGACCCCTGGCCCTCTTTCGCGGACCGCGCCGCCATGCTCGAAGAGGCGATCGAGGTCATGCGCGAACTGTTCACCGGCCGCCTGGTCAGCCACCGCGGCCGGCACTACACCGTCGACAACGCCCGCCTCTACACCGCCCCGACTGACGCGCTGCCCATCTACGTGTCCGGGTTCGGCCCGAACGCGGCCGAGCTCGCCGGACGGATCGGGGACGGCTTCGTCACCATGACCCCCGACACCGACCTCGTCTCGGCCTTCCGCGAGGGCGGCGGCGCCGGCAAGCCGGTGATCGGCGGGGTCAAGGTGTGCTGGAACCCGGACCGGGACAAGGCCGTCGACACCGTTCACCGGCTGTGGCCGACCGAACTGCTGCCCGGCGAGCTCGCCCAGATCCTGCCCACCCCGGCCCACTTCGAGCAGGCCAGCCAGCTCGTCACCCGCCAGATGGTCTCCGACGCCGTCACCTGCGGCGCCGACGCGGACGAGCACGCGCAGACCGTACGCGCCTACGCCGAGGCCGGCTTCGACGAGGTCTACGTCGGCCAGATCGGGCCGGACCAGGAGGCGTTCTTCGACGCCTACCGGCAGCACGTCCTGCCTGCCCTGCGCGGTTGACCGCGACGGCGGGCGGGGTATCCAACGGGTCCTGGTCGGCGTGGTGGCAGCTGAGCACGACAGCCTGTAGCCCTCGATGAACTGATGGTCGACCGAAGACGCCTACTACCCCACCGCCGGTTCAGGACACGACGACGGGCTGCCGTCGGGCCAGGGCGTCGGACGCCTTGGCCGTGGCGATGAGCGAGACGGCCAGTGCGAGGGCGAGGGCGGCGCCGGCCGCGAAGACGCTGGCCGAGGATGCGGCCTGCGCGCTGTGCGCCTCGCTGCGGGCGGAACCGGTGAGGAAGGGCACGACCCCCAGGACGCCGAGGCCGAGGGCGACCTCGGCCCAGACGACCTTCGGGAAGTGGCGCAGTGTCAGGTGCAGGAGGGAGGAGGTGTCGTCGGCCCGGCGGGCCTGCGCGATCCGGGGCATCAGCCAGAACTGGTTGACGGCGCCCGCCGCGACCAGGCCGAGGACCAGCAGCAGCTTCAGCAGCAGGGCGAGGCCGTAGCCGGTGGTCCAGAGCTGGTCTATCGCGCCGACGTGGCGCCAGCCCAGCCAGATCCCCGACAGGACCACGGCGCCGACGCAGACCATCGCGACGAGGCTGAAGCGGCGCCACAGGTCGGCCCAGAGCAGTCCGGCGGTGGTGGCGCCCAGTCGGCCCCGGGTGCCGGCCAGGGCGAGCAGGACGGCCAGGCCGCCGAGCCAGACCGTGCCGCTGACGATGTGGACCTGATCGAACGCCAGGTCCAGCACGCTGTCCGTGTTCTTCGGCTTGGCGGCCGGGACCGCGGCGATCAGCGTGGTGGCGAGGGCGAGCGGCAGTGCGGTCAGCGCGAGCGCGTCCAGTCGCCGCCGGGCGGCGGGTGCGAAGAGGGCCGCCAGGATGACGGCGGTCAGTATCAGGAGGACGTTCTGAACGGCGTAGATGGTGCCCTGCGCGATCCAGGCGCCCTTGGCGGCGGGTGCGCGCAGGAAGTGCCAGATCCGGTCCGGTGCGAGTGCGTCCGAGAACGGCATGCCCTTGCCGGCCCGGGCGACCCGGCCGGCGAGCTGGAGGTATCCGGTGACCAGCAGCACCACGCCGGACCAGGCGAGGTAGCGCGCCATCCGCCGGTGCAGCACCGCGGCATCCCCGTCCGCGCCCGCCGGGGCGCGGAGGGCCGGCCGGACGGTGGTCGCGTAGGTGACGGTTGCGCCGATGGCTGCGCTCAGGCCGATGAAGTACCCGGACTTGGTGAGGATCCGCCAGAGCGGAGGCGTGGTGTATCCGGCCGTGGACGCGGCCAGCAGAGCGCTGTTCATAAGGTAAGGCTAACCTAAGAAACGTCCTTGGCCATTCCCCGACGGCCGGGTCGGCATCACCCGATGGGTCATCAGTACACGGACGATTAAGGCAGCGAGCGCCCACGACTCGCGGCCCTGCGCCGCCGAGGAAGTCAGCCGGCGGCCGTCAGGCTCCGCAACTGGGCGAACGACTGGCGGATGGCCTCGTGCAGGTCGAGCCCGTCGGCGGCATCGGCCCATCGCTGGAAGGCGACCCGGTACACCGCGGAGCCGGCCTCGGCGGCCAGGCCCGCTTCGACCTCCTCGATGCCACGCCGGCGGAGCCCGTCGGCGACGACGGCCGACAGGTCCGCGAGTTTGATCAGCTCACGCTCCCGGAGGCCGGGGTTCGCCATGATCACCGCATGCCGCTTCCGCGCGAACTCGCGGTCGTGTCCGATGACGTCGACCACCGCGTCGAGCGCGGCGGCGACGAGGTCCAGCGTCGACGCCGTGGCGGGCGCCGCCTCCAGCGCGGCCACCGACCGCTGCTCCAACTCGGCCGAGGCCTCGAAAAGGACCTCGCGCTTGTCGGCGAAGTGGCGGAAGAAGGTGCGGGCGGTCACTCCGGCCCGTTCGGCGATGTCGGCCACCATGGTCTGCTCGAAGCCGCGTTCCAGATACAGGTCCAGCGCGGCTTCACGCAGTCGGCCACCGGCCCCAGGCTCCCATCGTCCCATGCGGCGAGTTTAGTGCCGCCGGGCGCCGGCGCCGAGGTGATGTCATCAGGTGACATCAGCGTGGTACGGTGATGTCACCTGATGACATCACTGCGTGGAGGTGTTCGCCATGACCACGATGAAGCGCATCCAGTACCACCGGTACGGCGGTCCCGAGGTGCTGCGGCTCGAGGACTTCCAGCCCAGGCGGCCCGGCCCAGGCGAGGTCCTCGTCCGGGTCCAGGCTGCGGCCGCGAACCCGATGGACTGGAAGATCCGCAGCGGCGAGCTGAAGATCATGACCGGTCGGCGGTTCCCGCGCGGTCTGGGGCACGACTTCGCGGGCGTCGTCGCAGCGGTCGGCGAGGGCGTCAGCCGACTCGGCGTCGGCGACGAAGTGCTCGGCGGGGCAAGCATGAAGGCGGCGGGGGCGTTCGCCGAGATGGTCGTCGCCGAGGAGGCCGCGGTGGTGCCGAAGCCGCCGGGCCTCTCCTGGGCGGAGGCCGCCGCGGTCCCCATCGTCGGGATCACCGCCTTCCAGGCCATGGTCGGCATGAGCAAGGTGCGCAGCGGGCAAGCCGTGTTCATCCACGGCTGCCTCGGCGGCGTCGGCCGCGCCGCCGCCCAGCTCGCACGGGCGAACGGCGCGGCGGTGTCCGGCAGTTGCCGCGACACCGCCGCACACGCGGCGCGCGAGCTCGGAATCGACCCGGTCGTGGGCTTCGACTTCGACGCGACGAGCCTCGCGCGGCGCTTCGACGTCGTGTTCGACACGGCCGGCACGCTGCCGATCGGCACCGCGAAGGCGATGCTCAGGCCGGGTGGTCGCATCATCGACATCAACCCCACGCCCGCGAAGTTCGTCCGGGCCACCCTGCCGGGACCGTTCCGGCTGCTGATCGGGAAGGCCGTCACGGCCGACCTCGACGCGGTCGCCCAGGCGGCCGGCGCGGGGGTCCTGCGACTGCCGATCGCCCGCACCGTGCCGCTCGACGGGGCGATCGCGGCGCTCACCGAGCTCGAACGCCACCGCACCCCCAAGGGCGGCAAGCTGGTCATCACGACCGGGTGAGCGTCGCCGTAGGCCGGGCCGGCCCCCTTGCTCGGGTCGGTTACGACCCGGCTTCGGGAAGCGAGTTCTGCCCGACCAGGCGGCGGCCCGCTTCGGCCGACTCCCGGACGGCGTCGAAGCCGTAGCCGCGCAGCTCCTCCTCGTACACGGCGACGGCCTCGGTGAATCGAGGCCGGGTCCTGACGGGAGACGATCTCGGCCAACCGGGGATACCAGCCCGGCAGGTGGGACAGTGCCAGGTCGCGCAGCCCGGCACCGCCCATGGCGAACAACTCCTCGTCGGAGCAGGCCAGTAGCTCGTGGCGGGAGCCGAAGACGCAGGCGAGGTAGTCACGGTCGCCGCTGAGCCTGATGTCGGGCGCCAGCCTGGCGGTCGCCTCCTCCTGCGGCTCGCGGTACCGGACCGGGGCGAATCCGAGGTAGCGCCGCTCCGGTCCGACGATTGTGGTCCACAGGCCGAGCAGCCCGAATCACCGCCTGGCGTCAACCCCGCGCCGCAGGCGCGGTTGCGGTGCCCGGCAGGGCCCCGGGTCGGGCCGGCGGCGTCCCCTGGGGGCGCCGCCGGCCCCGGCTGCCGGTCAGGCCGGCCCGTCCCCCAGGGCGGTCTCGATGATCCGCGCCACCTCCGCCGCCCCGGCCGGTCGCAGGACCGTCAAGTGGGCGCCGGGGACGAGGTGGTGCTCGGCCGGCTCGGCGACCCGGCGCCAGGTGGCCAGTGCGGCGGTGCGCAGGGCGGCGGGCTGTTCGGTGGCCTGGAGCAGCAGGATCGGTGACCGCGGCGGGCCGGTGGGCGGGCGGTAGGTGCGGGCGGCGTGGAGGTGGGTGCGGTTCAGGCGGAGGCGGTCGGTGAGGTCCCTGCGTTCCGGCTCGGGGAGGGCGGCGAGGACGGGACGGGGGCGGCCGGGGCCGGCGAGTTGGTCGAGGACGGCGGCGTCGGCCGACTCGTCGTCTTCGGCCGGTAGTTGCTCCGCCAGGTAGCTCTCCAGCAGGACCAGCAGGGCCGGCGGTTCGCCCTGCTGCTCCAGGCGGCGGGCCATCTCGAAGGCCACCAGCCCGCCCATCGACCAGCCGAGCAGCACGTACGGGCCGGCGGGGCGCGCGGGGCGGATCGCCGACAGGTAGTGCTCCGCCAGGGACTCGACCGACTGCTCCTGCGACAGCGGTGACTGGAGGGCGTAGACCGGCCGGTCCAGGCCGGGCAGGGCGGCGAGGTCGCGGAAGCCCGCCACCTCGCCGCCCGCCGGGTGGACGCAGAAGACCGGTGCCCGGGTGCCCTCGGTGCGCAGGGGCACCAACGAGCCCGTCGGCGCCGCCGCGTTGGCGCGGAGCAGGCGGGCGAGGTGGGCGACGGTGGCCGGTCCGGACTCGGCGCCGGCGGACGGTTCGGCGAAGAGCACGGAGACCGACAGTCCGGTGTCGAAGGCGGTGTTGAGCCGTGCGACCAGTTGCACCGCGAGCAGGGAGTGGCCGCCGAGGGCGAAGAAGTCGTCGAAGGCGCCGACCGGTTCGCCGCCGAGGAGGTCGCGGAAGGTGTCGGCGACCAGGCGTTCCGTCTCGTCGCGCGGCGCCACGCTCTCCCGTCCGGGTCCGGTCGCCCCGTCGGCGGGGGGCAGTGCGGCGGTGTCGAGCTTGCCGTTCGGGGTCAGCGGCAGGGCGTCCAGCAGGCGGTAGTGGGAGGGCACCAGCAGGGCCGGGAGCCGCGAGCCGAGGAAGCCGCGCAGGGCGTCGGGGGTGGTCAGCGGTCCGGGCTCCGCCACCAGGTAGGCGGCCAGCCGGTCGCCCTGCGGGGTCGGGCGCACCGCCGCGTCCCGGATCTCGGGGTGCTCCAGCAGGGCGGCCCTGATCTCCTCGGGCTCGATCCTGGTGCCGCGGATCTTCACCTGCTGGTCGGTGCGCCCCAGGTAGTGCAGCAGGCCGTCGGGGGCGAGGCAGACCAGGTCGCCGGTGCGGTAGAGCCGCTCCCCCGGCCGGCCGGGCGACGGGTCGGCGATGAACCGGGCGGAGGTCGGGCCGGGCTGGTCGAGGTAGCCGCGGGCGAGGGCGGGGCCGCCGACGTAGAGCTCGCCGGGCACGCCCACCGCGGCCGGACGGAGCCGTTCGTCGAGGACGTGCAGGGCGATGCCGTCGAGCGGGCGGCCGATCGGTACCGGGCCCTGGCCGTCCTCGGGGCCGACCTCGTGGACGCAGCAGCCCACGGCCGTCTCGGTCGGGCCGTACTCGTTGAAGACCCGGGTGGCCGGCAGCCACGCCCGCACGGCCTCGCCGGTGAGCGCTTCGCCGCCGACCACCAGGCAGTCCACCGCGTGGGCGGCGGATGCTCCGGTGCGGGCGTTGAGCAGTTGGAGATGGGACGGCGTCAGCTTCAGCACGCCGCCGCTCGGGCCGCTCTCCAGCCGGTCGGCCAGGGCCATCGGCTTGCGCCAGTCCGGGTCCAGCCGGACGGTGCGGCCGCTGATCAGCGGGAGGAAGAGGCTGGTCACGGTGAGGTCGAAGGCGATCGAGGAGTGCACCAGCGAATCGCCGGCCGGGTAGCGGTCGCGGGCCTGGAGCAGGTAGTGGCTCACCGCCCGGTGCGGCAGCAGCACGCCCTTGGGCGCGCCGGTGGAGCCGGAGGTGTACATCAGGTAGGCGAGTTGGTCGGGCCGCACCCGCACCGGGGGCGTGGCCGGCTCGGCCGGGGTGGGGCCGTCGAGATCGATGCGCAGCGACTGAACCTCCGCCGGCGCGAGCCCTTCGCCCCACGGGCCGCCCTCGGTCGCGGTCAGCAGCAGCCGGCAGTCGGCCCGGGTGAGCAGTTCGCCGGCGCGGCGGGCCGGCAGGTCCGGGTCCAGTGGGAGGTAGGCGCCTCCGGCCTTGAGCACCGCCAGCAGTGCCACCGGGAGTTCGGCCCGGTGCTCGATGGCCACGGCCACCCGGCTCTCCGGTCCCACGCCTAGGGAGCGCAGCAACCGGGCCCACCGGTCCGTGAGTTCATCGAGCCGCTGGTACGTCAGGTGGATGTCCCCGGCCGCCACCGCGACCGCCTGGGGGGTGGAGCGCGCCTGTCGCGCCACCAGTTCGTGCAGGCAGTGCCCGGCCGCCGTCCCGGGCGAGGCGGCGGCCTCGGCAACGGCCCCGGGGAGCACGATCGTTGCCAGTCCGGCAGCCGGCCGGCGCAGCAGCTCCGTCAGCAGGGCGGCGTACTGCTCGGCGAGGCAGTGCAGGTAGGCCTGGTCGAACTGGCCGTCCTGGGCCTGCCAGCGGGTCAGGATCCACCGGTCGCCGGCCTCGCAGTCGAGCTTAAGGGCGTGCCGGGCGGAGTCCGCGGCAGCCCACCGCACAGTGAACTCTGGATCACTAGAGAGCAGTTGAGCGACCTCCTGGTACTCGAAGCAGACGTCCCAGCTGTCCTGGGCGGGGCCGTCCGACGGGTCCCCGGCCTCGGCCTCGCCGAGGGCCCGCTCCGCCCGGGAGACCAGGGTCTCGAAGGGCAGCTCCGGCGTGGTCCGGGCGGCCACGGCGGCCCAGTGCGCGAAGTGGCCGATGCTGTCGGCGGTCTCCTCGAACTCCCGTCCGCTCAGTGCCGTTCCGACCACCACCTCGGACTGCCCGGTGACCCGTGCCAGCAGCGCCTGCCAGCCGGCCAGCAGCACGGCCTCCCGGCTCACCTCCCGGCGGTCGGCGAACTCGGCGACCGATTCCACGAGTTCGAGGGGCAGCACGGCCTCCGCCTGGCTGCGGACGGCGGCGCGATGGCGTCGGCGCAGCGCGAACGGCAGCTCGGCGGCCGGCGCCGGCTCGGCGACCGCCGCGGGCTGGTCGAGCATCTGGTGCTGCCACTCGGCGAACTGGCTGTACTGCAGCACCCCTTCGGTCAGCGGACGGCCCTGGTAGGCGGCGACCAGCTCGGCCGCCAGCAGCCGCAGCGCGCGGGTGTCGGCTGCCAAGGCGGGCAGGGTGAGCAGCAACTGCCAACGGGTGGAGGCAATTCGGCACAGCATCGCGCGCAGCACCGGCCCGTCCCCCGTACCGACGGGCCGGCCGCGCTGCTCCTCGGCCGCCGCGTCGACCTCCGGCTCGCGCCCGGTGAGGTCGAGGAACTCCCAGGCGGGGTCGACCTCGTCGACCACCTGCAGCACGGTGCGCACCCCCGGCGCCTGCCGGTAGCGGGTGCGCAGGGTCTCGTGCCGGCCCGCCACCCGCAGCAGCGCCCCGCGCAGCCGGGGTTCGTCCAGGCCGCCGTCGATCTCCAGCAGCAGCTGCGCCCTGCCCGGCAGGCCGGCTTCCGCCAGCCGCCAGAGCCGCTGCTGCTGCCGCGAGAGCCGGAAGCCGGCCACCTGCCCGGTCACTGGAACCTCACCATCCCGCCCATCGCCACCAGCAGTTCGCGCTCTCCCTGGAACGGGTTGCGGGCGTGCGCGACCAGGATGTTGTCCAGCAGCAGCACATCGCCGCGCTGCCAGTCGAACGCGACCTCCAGCTCCTGGTAGACCGCGCAGATCGCGGCCATCGCCTCGTCGGGGATCGCCGTGCCGTCGCCGAAGCTGCAGCCGCGCGGCAGTCCGTCCGGGCCGACGGCGGCGAGCAGCGAGGCCCGCACGGCGGGGCTCAGACAGGCGGGGTGCCAGTGCTGGGCCTGGTTGAACCAGACGGTCTCGCCGGTGCGGGGGTGCCGCAGCACGGCCGGGCGCACCGCGGTGGTGCGCAGCAGCTCGCCCTGCCAGCTGGCCTCCAGCCCTTCCGCCCGGCAGCGGGCCTCCACCTCGGCGCGGCTGTCGGTCCGGAACACCGCCCGCCAGTCGAGCCCCAGGCCACCGCCGTAGGTCCGCTCGTAGCGCACCCCCTTTGCCGTGAACTCCTCGCGCAGCGCCGGGTCCAGACGCCGGTGGACGGCCCGGCTGTCGACCACCGGCGTCTGGCCGCCCTGGTCGGCCGGGCGGGCGCAGCAGAACAGGATGCGCAGCGGTCCGTCGGCGTTGAAGGAGTTCTCGTTGTGCCAGAGCAGCTTCTCCTCCGGCGGGAAGAAGACCGGGGTGTAGACGTGGTTGCCCACGGCGGCGCGCGGGTGTTCGCCGTTGTCGCCGTAGAGTTCGCCGACGAAGACCTTGGCCAGCCGCTCCAGGGCCTCGGGTCCGGTGATGTCGAAGCCCCGGAACAGCAGGGCGCCGGCCCGGTCCAGGTCCGCCTCCAGCTCCGCCCGGTGGGCGGCCGCCCAGGCGACCGGGTCGGCGTCGGCCTGCCGGGCGCGCAGGACCACGGGCAGCGCGGAGCCGTCGGGCAGGGTCTCCCGGGCCACGGCGTCCTCGGTGGTGAGGGTGATCCTGGTGGGGGTGATGGAGCGCAGCGCCCCCGGCCCGGTGCGCTTGGCGCCGCGCCCGGCGGAACGGCGCTCGGAACGGCCTTCGGAGCGCGCGGGGACGGGCAGCACGGCTGCGCCGATCGGCTGGTCCGGGCCGTCGGCCATCGCGGCCACCAGGGCCGGGTACTGCTCGGCGATCTCCGCCATGGTGGCGTGCTCGAACAGCTCGGAGTCGTAGTTGAGGTGGCCGGCGATACCGTCCTGGTCCTGCGTCAGCACCACGGTGAGGTCGAACCGGCTGGAGTCGATGAGGTCCACCTCGTACGGACGGACCGTCAGACCGGGGAACCCGGCCTCCTCCCGGCCGGCGTTGTTGAGCACGAACTTGATCTGGAACAGCGGGCTCTGGTTGCGGCTGCGGGCGGGGGCGACGGCCTTCACCACCTCCTCGAACGGGAGCTCCTGGTGGGCGTAGGCGTCCAGCGCGGTCTGCTTGGCGCGGCGCAGCAGTTCGCGCCAGGTCGGTTCGCCGCGCAGGTCGGTCCGGAGCACCACCTGGTTGACGAAGAAGCCGATCAGCGGCTCGGTCCGGGGATCGCTGCGGTTGGCGCTGTCGGTGCCGACCGCCAGGTCGGTCTCCCCGGTGCGGCGGTTGACCAGCCCGTAGAGCGCGCTCAGCAGGGCCATGAAGAGGGTGCTCTCCTCGGACCGGCAGAGGGCCTGCAGGGCCTCGGTGGTGGCGGCCGGGATCCGGAACTCCAGGCTGCGGCCGCGGTGCGCCGGGGTGGCCGGGCGCGGGTGGTCCAGGGGCAGGCCGGGCAGGTCCGCCACGCCGCGCAGCCGTTCGCGCCAGTGGTCGACCTGCTCCTGGTGCCGGCCGGCCTCGGCCAGGGCCCGCTCCCAGATCGCGTAGTCCGGGTACTGCACGGGGAGTTCGGGCAGCGTGTGGGGCCGGCCGGCCCGGGCCGCCGCGTACAGTTCGGCGAGTTCCCGCCGCAGCACCCCGGCCGACCAGCCGTCGATGAGGACGTGGTGGGTGGTGAGCAGCAGGATGTGCTCGGCCGCGTCCAGCCGGACCAGTGCGCAGCGCAGCACGGGCCCGGTGCCGAGGTCGAACGGCGCGCCGTACTGCACCCGGGCCAGCCGTTCGGCGGCGGCTTCGCGCTGCTCGGCCGGCAGCGCGGTGAGGTCGTGCAGCGGCAGGTCGACGGGGGCGGCCGGCAGCACGGTCTGGAAGGCCTGCCCGTCCTCGGCGGTGAGGACGGTGCGCAGGCCCTCGTGCCTGGCCACCAGTGCGGAGAGTGCGGTGGCCAGTGCGGCGGAGTCCAGTGCGCCGCTCATCCGCAGGAAGACCGGGAAGTTGTACTGGGCCGTGTCCGGGTCGAGTTGGTGGAGGAACCAGAGCCGTTCCTGGGCGAAGGAGGCCCGCACCGGGCCGGTCCGCGCCACCGGGGCCAGCACGGGGAGGGCCGGGGCCGCCTGCTCGCCGAGCAGTCCGTCGACCAGCGCGGAGAGCGCCCGCAGGGTGGCGAAGTCGAACGGCGCGCGCACCGGCACCTCGACGCCGAACTCCTCGCGCAGCCGGAAGACCAGCCGGAAGGTGAGCAGCGAGTGGCCGCCGAGGTCGAAGAAGTCGTCCTCGGGCCGGATGCCGTCGCGGCCGAGCAGTTGGGTCCAGATCGCGGCGATCCGCTGCTCGGTGGCGGTCAGTTCGGCCGGTGTGTCGTCGGCCTTGGCCGGTTCGCCGGCCACCGCCAGCAGTTCGGCCAGCGCGGCCCGGTCCACCTTGCCGTTGGTGTTGACGGGGATCCGCTGCAGCACCTCCCAGTGGGCCGGGCGCAGCGGGGCGGGCAGCCGTTCGCGCAGCCGCTCCTCGATGCCGGGCAGTGCGGCGAGCGCGGCCGGGCGCCAGAGCGGCCGGTTGGCGCGGGCCGTGAGCGGCAGGGCCGGGGCGGTGGGTCGCGGCGCGGCGGCCGGGGCGCTGCCGGTGCGGCGCAGCAGCACGTCGAAGGCGCCGTCGGGGTGGCCCTGGGACCAGCTGAGTTCGACCTCGTAGGGGTGCCGGTCGGCCAGCTGCCACCAGGCCTCGGGGGCGGGGGCGGCGGTCGGGGCCGGGGTGCTGCCGCGCAGCCGGGCGAGCAGCGCGCTGTCCTCGCCGAGGCGGGAGTTGGGCACCCGGCGGACCAGCAGCCGGTCCGGGCGTTCGGCGCGCAGCAGGTCCTCCAGGGCCGGGAGGTCGTGGCCCGCCTCCGGCCAGTCGGCGGCCGGCTCCGGCTCGTCGAGCGTGATCACCACGTCGTAGCGGTAGCGGATCAGCTCGTTGTCGGCGGTGCCGCGCTTGGGCAGCACCCGGACCGAGCCGATCCGCGGCAGCAGCTCGCCGAGGTCGGCGAACAGCCTTGGCTCCAGGCAGAGTTCCTCCTCCGCCTCGATCCGCCGCCGGATCTCGGCCCGCAGCTCGGCGTCGGAGCCGCCCGCGGCGGCCCGCGCGGCGGCCACGGCGGCGTGGAAGGCCTCCAGCAGCGCCAGGCTGCGCAGGTCGCCGAGGAAGATCCGGCCGCCCGGCTCCAGCGCCGCCACCGCCTGCCGAAGCACCGTCAGCAGGTAGTCCAGGGAGGGGAAGTACTGGGCCACCGAGTTCAGCACCACGGTGTCGTAGCGCTCCCCCGGCCGGACCGCCCGGTGGGCGGGGGCGGCGCGCAGCTCGACGGACTCGGCCGCGACCCCGGCCAGTTCACCGGCCGCCAGCCGGGCGCCGAGCCGTTCGACGGCCCGCGGCGAGAGGTCGACGCCGTGGTAGCACTCGCAGTGCGGGGCGACGCCGGCCAGGATCATGCCGCTGCCGCTGCCGATCTCCAGCACCCGGCTCGGGCGCAGCGCGCGGATCCGCGCGACGGTGCCGTCCAGCCATTCGCGCATCTCGGCGGCGGGGATCGGCTCGCCGGTGAAGCTGCTGCCCCAGCCCACCAGGTCGAAGGCCGCGTCCTCGGCCCGCGCCGCGTTCCCGTAGGTGTCGTCGTAGAGGTCCTGCCAGCGGTTCACCCAGTCCTGGTCGGTGCCGGGCGCCACCCGCGGGGTGACGAAGGCGGCCAGGCGCTCGTCCCCCGGGGTGCGGGTGTCCACCAGGACGGCGGCCTGCTCGACCTCCGGGTCCTCGGTGAGGACGGCCGCGAGCTCGGCGGGCTCCACCCGGTGGCCGCGGATCTTCACCTGGTCGTCGAGCCGGCCCAGGTACTCCAGGCTGCCGTCGGCGAGGCGGCGCGCCCGGTCGCCGGTGCGGTAGAGCCGGCCGCCGGGCTCCGGGCCGAACGGGTCGGGGACGAACCGCTGTGCCGTCAGCGACGGCTGCCGCCAGTAGCCGTGGCAGACGCCGGCGCCGCCGACGTAGAGCTCGCCGGGTGCGCCGGGCGGCACCGGCCGCAGCCGCCCGTCCAGGACGTACAGCCGGACGTTGTCGATCGGCAGGCCGATCGGCACCCGGCCGAAGCCGCCGGCCGGGTGCTCGCTGAGGTGGGCCGCGCAGGCGACGGCGGTCTCGGTGGGCCCGTACTCGTTGAAGATCCGCACCGGGGTGCCGCGCCAGGGCGTGAGCAGTTCCTCTCGCAGGTCCTCGCCGCCCACCACCAGGGTGCGGGCCCACCCGGGGTCCGGGGCGCCGTCCGCGAGCAGCCGCAGGTGGGACGGGGTGAGCTTGACGAAGCCGTGGTCGGCGGCGGTTCGGGCGCCGGCGTCCAGTGCCTCGCCGGCCGTGCCGGTCTCGGCGAGGAAGACCAGCCGCCGGCCGGCCAGCAGCGGGGCGAACAGGCTGGTGACGGTGAGGTCGAAGGAGAGCGAGGAGTACACCGGCACGCCGCCGTCCGGGGCGGGGCCCTCGAAGTAGCTGTCGGCGGCCCAGAGCAGGTAGTTGGCGACCTGACGGTGCGACAGCATGGCGCCCTTGGGCCGGCCGGTGGAGCCCGAGGTGTACATCAGGTACATCAGGTCGTCGGCGCCGCCGGTCGCGCCCGGCGGCTGCTCGGCCTCGGCCTCGGTCCGCACGTCGGTTTGCAGCAGAGGCAGTCCGGTGTCCACCGAGCCGGCCAGCTCGGGCGTGCTGACCAGCAGGACGGCCCCGCTGTCGCGCAGCATGTACGCGAGTCGGGCGCGCGGGTAGTCGGGGTCCAGGGCGAGGTAGGTCGCGCCGGCCTTGAGGATGCCGAGCAGGGCGACGACCGCCTGCGGCGCGCGGGGCAGCAGCACGGCCACCACGGAGCCGCGGTGGACGCCGCGTTCGGTGAGGCGGTGGGCCAGGCCGTTGGCCAGGCGGTCGAGCCGGCCGTAGCCGATCTCCTCGCCGCCGGGCCCGGTGACGGCGATCGCCTCGGGGGCGGCGGCGGCCCGGGCGGCGATCAGCCGCTCCACCCGCGGGTCGGCGGGCCGCTCGGCCCGGGTCCGGTTGCGGTCGTGCAGTTCGGCGGCGGCCTCGGCCTCGCCCAGCAGCGGCAGGCTGCCCAGCGGGGTGGCCGGGTCGGCGGCCGCGGCGGCGAGCAGCACCTGGAGCGCGGCGGTGAGCCGCCGGGCGGTGGCCGCGTCGAACAGGTCCTCGGCGTGGATCAGCCGGCACCGCAGCCCCTCGGCGGTCTCCCAGATGTTGAGGTCGAGGTCGAAGCGGGCGCTGTCGTGGTCGAGTTCGTCCAGTGCGGTGAGGGTCAGGCCGGGCATCGCGCGCGGCGGTTCGGGGGTGTTGTGGAGGGTCAGGTTGACCTGGTAGATCGGGTTGCGGCCGGTGCGGCGGTCCGGGTTGATCCGTTGGGCGATCAGGTCCAGCGGCACGTCCTGGTGCTCGTAGGCGGCCAGGCAGGTGTCGCGCACCTCGGCCAGGAAGGCGGCGAACGGCAGTTCGGGGCGGACCTGGGAGCGCAGCGGGACCGAGTTGGCGAAGAAGCCCACCACCTGCTGGAAGCCGCTGTAGCGCCGGTTGGCGACCGGGGTGCCGACCACCACGTCCGGCTGGCCGCCGAACCGGGCGAGCACGGTCTGGAAGCCGGCCAGCAGCACCATGAAGAGGGTGGCTCCGCTGCCGCCGGCGAGCCGGACCAGCTGCTCGCGCACCGGGGACGGGACGGTGAACTCGGTGGAGCCGGCCCGGCTGCCCGGCCGCTCCGGGCGGGGGCGGTCCGCGGGCAGCGGCATCGGGTCCGGGGCGCCCGCCAACGCGCGTTCCCAGTAGTCGAGCTGCCGGGCGGCCTCGGGGCCTTCGGCCCAGTCCTGCTGCCAGCGGGCGTACTCGGCGTACTGCACGGTGAGTTCCGGCAGTTCGGGCGCGGCACCGGTGAGCCGGGCCCGGTAGCACTCGGCGAGTTCGCGGCGGAACAGGGTCAGCGACCAGCCGTCGATCACCGCGTGGTGGAAGGTGAGCAGCAGGATCGCGTCCCGGTCGCCGAGTTCGAGCAGCCGGAACCGCAGCAGCGGTCCGCGGGCCAGGTCGAACGGCAGCTCGGCGTCGGCCCGGACCAGCCGTTCCGCGGCCGCGAGCGGGTCCGCCCGGCCCCTCAGGTCCTCGGTCCGCAGGGCGAGATGGCGGTGCGGCAGGACGTGCTGCACGGTGGCGCCGGCCACCGTGGGCAGCACCGAGCGCAGCGCCGGGTGGCGCAGCAGGAGGTCGTTGAGCGCGCCCTCCAGCGCGGCCCGGTCCAGCTCGCCGGTCAGCCGCCAGGCGGCCGGGCTGTTGTAGGCGCTGGCGTCGGGGTCGAGCTGGTGCAGGAAGGCCATCCGGCGCTGGGTGAAGGAGGCCGGGGCGCGGCCCTGGCCGTCCAGGGCGGGCAGTCCGGTGGCGGCCCCGCGGGCCCAGAACCGCTCGCGCAGCGAGGCGCGTTGGGCTGCCGGGAGCCGGTCGATCCGGCGGAACAGCTCGTCGGCGGTGGCTTCGGTCGGTTCGATCGCGGTCATCGGTCGGTCCCCCTCGTCACTCGGCCCGGCCCGGCTCGGCCAGCCGCTCCAGCTCGGCTATCAGGTCGTCCAGTTCACCGTTCTCGGCGGTGTCGGCGGCCGGTGCGGCCCGGGCCAGCTCGGCGGCCAGCGCGGCGATGGTGGGCCGCTCGAAGAGCGTGCGCAGCGGCAGTTCGACCCCCATCCGCTCGCGGACGGCGGTGCGCACCGAGGAGGCCAGCAGTGAGTGGCCGCCGATCAGATAGAAGTTGTCGTGCACTCCGAAGTCCTCGACCTCGAGGAGTTCGTGCCAGATCTCCCAGAGCCGGCGTTCCGGCTCGGTGCGCGGCGGCTCCGCGCGGTCGGCGTCCGTCCCGGGATCGGCGCCGATCGCCGGCAGCGCCTTGACGTCGGTCTTGCCGCTCGCCGTGGTGGGCAGCGCGGCCAGGAAGACCAGGTGGTTGGGGATCAGGTGGCCCGGCAGCCGGCGGCACAGCGCGTCGATCAGCTCGGCCTTGTCGGGCAGCGGGCCGGGCTGCGGCACCAGGTAGGCGGCGAGCCGGCGGTCGCCGCCTACCTCGACCGCACGGACCACGCACTCGCGCACCTGCGGCAGCGCGGTCAGCGCCGCCTCGATCTCGCCGGGCTCGATCCGGTAGCCCCGGATCTTCACCTGCTGGTCCGCCCGGCCGATGAACTCCATTGCGCCGTCCGACCGGTAACGGACCAGGTCGCCGGTGCGGTACATCCGGGCCCCGGGCCGCTCGGCGTACGGGTCCGGGCCGAAGCGCTCGGCGGTCAGGCCCGGCCGCCCGAGGTAGCCGCGGGCCAACCCGGCGCCGCCGACGTGGAGTTCACCGACCGCGCCGATCGGCACCGGCCGCAGCTCGGGGTCGAGCACCCGCAGCGCGGTATTCCCGATGGCGAGGCCGATCGGCACCGACGGGGCGTCCGGCGCCAGCCCTTCGACCAGGTGGGTGGTGGAGAAGGTGGTGTTCTCACTGGGCCCGTAGCCGTTCCGCAGCCGCCGCGGCGGGGCGCCGCCGGCCAGCACCCGCCTGGTCCGTCCGGGGTCCATCACCTCGCCGACCACCAGGAGTTCACCGAGGTGGCGGAAGGCGCGCGGGTCGATGTCGGCCACCCGGTTGAAGAGCGTGCCGGTGAGCGACAGCACGGTGGGCCGGAACGCCTCCAGTGCGGCGATCACCTCCTCGGGGCCGAGCGGTTCGTCACCGGGCAGCACCGCGGCCCGGGCGCCGTTGCAGAGCGCTCCCCAGACCTCGAAGGCGGTGATGTCGAAGGCCGGGTCGCCCAGGTGCAGCATCACGTCCCCGGGGCGGATCGCCACGTAGTCGGTCTCGGTGATCAGCCGGACCACCGCCCGGTGCGGCACCCCGACTCCCTTGGGGCGGCCGGTGGAACCCGAGGTGTACACCACGCAGGCGAGCGAGTCGGGGTGGCTGCGGGCCGGTCCGGGATCGGCGGGCAGCCGCTCGGTGTCGGCCAGCCGGATCACCGGCACGCCGTCGCCGACCAGCCAGGTCGGCGGCTCCTCCCTGGCGAGCAGCGCGCCGATCCGCACGTCGCCCGCCATGAAGGCCAGCCGCTCCCGCGGGTAGCCCGGGTCGAGCACCAGGTGGGCCCCGCCGGCCTTGAGGACGCCGAGCATGGCGCAGACCAGGTCCACCGAGCGCTCCAGGTGGAGGCCCACCGGGGTGTCCGGGGCGAGGCCGGTGGCGCGCAGCGCGGCGGCGATCCGGTTGGCGCGCCGGTCGAGTTCGCCGTAGGTCCAGCTGCCGCGGCGGTCGACCAGCGCCACCGCCCCCGGGTCGCGGGCCGCCTGGGCGGCGAACAGCCCGTCGATGGTGGCCGGTGGGGGCAGCGGGCGGGCGGTGGCGCTCCACTGCTCCAGCCGGGCGAGGTCGCCGGCGGAGAGCAGCAGCGGCTCGGTGATCGGGCGGTCCGGCTGCCCGGCGAGCCCTTCCAGCAGCAACTGCCATGCTGTCAGGAGGCATTCGGCGGTCTCCGGCTGCCACAGGTCGGCGGCGTGGCGCAGCCGGAGCAGCAGGCCTGCCGGGCCCTCGTCGGTGGCGGTGCCGAACAGGTCGTAGGGCAGGCCCGGTGGGGCGAGCTCCAGCGGACGGAACGTCACGGAGCCGATGGTGCGGCCCGCCCAGGGCGCGGCGGCGGTGGTGAACACCGCCTGGCAGAGCGGGTGGCGGCCCTGGTCCAGGGTGCCGTCGGAGTCGACCAGCCGGGCGAACGGGACGCCCGGGTGGCGCTCGAGCTCGAGTTCGGCGGCGCGGAGCCGCCGGACCGCCTCGCGCAGCGAGGGCCGCTTGGAGAGGTCCGTCCGCAGCACCGCCAGGTCCTGGTACGGGCCGAAGGCCGACGGCTGCGGGCGGCGGTCGACCGGGGTGCCGAGCAGCACCTCCTGCTGCCGCGTGTACCGGGCGAGCACGGCGGCGAAGCCGGCGGCCAGCACGGTGGCGAGCGGGCACTCTTCGCCGTCGGCCAGCTCGCGCAGCCGTTCCGCCGCCCCGGGGCCGATCCGGACGGCGTGCTCGGCGCTGCGCCGGGAGGGCTTGGCCGGGCGGCGGCGGTCGGTCGGCAGGTCGAGCTGCGGCGGCTCGGCCAGCCGCGCGCGCCAGTGGTCGAGCGCGGCCGGGGAGGGTTCGGCCTCGTGGTAGGCGGGGGCTGCGGCAGGCAGCGGGCGGCCCGCGTAGTGGTCGAGGAGTTCGTCCCGCAGTACGGCGAGCGAGGCCTGATCCGCGATCAGGCGGTGGGCGAGGAGCAGCAGCACCTGCTGGCCGTCGCCGCTGCCCTCACCGATCAGCAGTGCCCGCAGCAGCGGTGCCCCGGTGAGAGCGAACGGCTGCGCCAGCTCCTTCGCCAGCACCTCTTCGACCGCCGCCGCGGCGGCCTCGCGCCGCAGCAGCCGGCAGCTCCGGGTCACCGCCCGGGATCGCGGCCCGGAAGCCGTGGCGGCTCCGGCGGCCCCGGCGGCTCCGTCGGCTCCAGCGGCTCCGGCGTCCTCGGTGAATGCGGTGCCGAGCAGGTCGTGGCGGTCCGCGGCGGCGTCCAGCGCGCGGGCCAGGCGGTCCGCGTCCAGCGGCCCGTCGACGGCGGTGGCCAGCGCGACGAGGTGGGCCGGGTCGCCGGGGGTCAGGTGTTCCAGGTACCAGAGCCGTTCCTGGCTCGGGGACAGCGGCAGCACGGACCTCTCCTGTTCGTGGGAGGAATCAGCCCCGCGGCCCCGCCGCGGGATCGGCTTCCGGGATCGGGGCGGACGGGGCGAAGGTGCGTTCCGGGGTGCGCTGCCGGATCGGCGTGAACAGCGCGGCGCAGACCAGCACCAGGAAGACCGCGGCCACCCCGAGCAGCGGGCGGCGGGCGCCGAAGCGGCCCACCAGGGCGGTGAGGACGAAGGCGCCGATCGGGGCGAGGCTGCTGTGGACCGTCCAGAAGGCGGAGGTGACCCGGCCGAGCAGCGCGTCCGGGGTGACCTCCTGGCGCAGCGACATCGAGCAGATGCCGGCCAGCGCCATGCCGAAGGAGTAGAGGAAGCCCGCCGTGGCCGCCAGCGCCACCCGCCCGGTGAGGGCCAGCAGCAGGACCGCTCCCGAGCACAGTCCGTAGGAGGCGAGCCAGCACGGTCCGAAGCCCCAGCGCCGGCGCAGCCTGGCGGTGGCCACCGCCGCCACGCAGGTGCCCAGGCCGGACAGGGCCAGCACGTAGCCGACGGTGCGCTCGCCGGCGGCCAGGCCGTGGCGGACCTGGTAGATGAGGACGTCGGTCATGCCGAGGGTGCAGAAGGTCGCCACCGTCAGCAGCACGGTGAGCGAGCGCAGCACCGGGCTGCGCCAGAGGAAGCCGAAGCCGGCCCGGAAGTCGGCCGCCAGTGCGCGCCGGCCGATCGCCCCGCCGGCGGCCGGGCCGGTGGCGACGGGCCCGGTGGCGGGGCGCAGGCGGATCGCGGCGAGTCCGAGCAGCGAGACGCCGAAGCTGCCGGCGTTGATGGCGATCGCGGCGGTGGGGCCGAGCAGTCCGGCCACCACCCCGGCGAGCGCCGGGCCGGCGATGTAGGCCAGTGCGTTGGTGCCCTCCAGCCTGCTGTTGGCCTCGGTGATCTGATCGGCGTCGACCAGGTTGGCCACCACCGTGACGTAGGTGATCTTGAACAGCATCTCGAACACCGAGGCCAGCGCCATCACCACGTAGAGCAGCCAGACCTGCGGGCCGAACACCCAGCAGGCCGGGATCGCGCCGTACAGCACCAGCCGGGCCAGGTCGCAGACCATCAGCAGCCGGCGGCGGTCGAACCGGTCGGCGAAGGTGCCGCCGACCAGCCCGGTCAGGATCGTGCCGACCCCGGCGACGCCGGTGAGCAGGCCCATCTGCGCAGCCGACCCGGTGACGTGCAGCACCAGCAGCGGGAGCGCCACCAGGGAGAAGGCGTTGCCGAGTTCGGAGAGCGCCTGGACCGCCCAGAACACGTTGAACTCACGGTTGGAACGCAGTGCGCGGGCGGCCATGGGATGGACGGCTCTCCGGGTCAGAGGTCGGTGGGCTCGGTAGGGTCCGTGGATTCGGCCAGGCCCGTGGATTCGGCCAGGTCCGTGGGCTCCGCCATGGCGACGGCGATCCGCCGGGGGCCGGTGAACGGCTCCCGGCCGTGCGAGACCAGCATGTTGTCGATCACCAGCACGTCGTCGGCCCGGTAGTCGAAGCGGGTGGCGGCCTTGCGGTAGCAGCCGCGCAGGTGCTCCAGGACGTCCTCGGGGATCGCGCCGCCGTCGCCGTAGTAGGTCTGGCTGGGCAGGTTCTCCTCGCCGAACATCTCCAGAAGCCCCAGCCTGGCGCTCTGCGGCAGCGTGCTGACGTGGAAGACGGTGGCGTGGTTGAACCACACCGGCTCCCCGGTCACCGGATGGCGGTGCACGGCCCGGCGCCGGGCCCGGGTGCGCAGCCGGTCGCCCGGCAGCCACTCGGTCTCGATGCCGCCGCGTCCGCACTGCCGCTCGACCTCGGCCGGGTCGTCGGTGTTGAACGCCTCCCGCCAGGAGAGGCCCAGCTCCGCCAGGTAGTTGCGGACGACCAGCCAGCCGCGCCGCTCGAACTCCGCGCGGACCGCGGGGTCGATCGCGGCCAGCACCTCGCGGGTGTCGGCCAGCGGGGTGGCGCCCTGGGCGGTCGGCGGGCTGACGCAGTGGAAGTACAGGGTCAGCGGCCAACGGGCCTGGTAGGAGTTCTCGTTGTGCAGGAAGATCTCCTCTCCGGCCGGGTAGTCGGTGGAGGTGTAGACGTTCCCCCGGATCACGCTGCGCGGTGACGACCGCTCGGTGTAGGCCAGCGGCTCGCCCGACAGTTCCCGGACGATCCCCTCGAAGCCTTCGGCGCCGCCCACCGCGAACCCGCGCAGCAGCAGCGCCCCGCGCGAGCGCAACGCCTCGCGCAGTGCGGTGCGGTGGGCGCGGACGTGGTCGGCCGCCGGACCGCCGTCGCCGGTCACCAGCAGCGGCAGCAGCAGGTCGGCGCTCATCGGCCGCCTCCCAACAGCGGCAGCAACCGCCTTCCGCCGGCGGCCGGTTCGCTCTGCCCGGCGGCCTCCTCCGGCTCCTCGTCCGGCTCCGCCCCGGTCAGCACCAGGCTCATCACCCGGCCGTCCTCCTCGAACAGGAAGCGCAGCTCGGTCAGTCGGGCCAGCCGCTGCCGCAGGTCGTCGGCGCCGCCGGGCCACTGCGCGGCCAGCTGCTCGACCTTCGCGGGCGAGCTGAGCCGGCGCAGCAACTGCACGCTCTCGCGGTCGACTGGGACGACGACGGGCTCACCGCCGGCCCGCGAGTCCAGCACCCGCGGGCCGTCCGGCCCGTCCTCGGCCAGCCGCAACTGCGGGCGGCTGGCGCCCTGCTCGTACCAGGCCTCGCGCCAACCGGCCACCAGCGAGCTCAGCTGGTCATGCCATTCGATCGCGTCGAGCATGTACGGCGCGATGTTGTGGTCGGCGAAGAAGTAGGCGAGCTCCGCGAGGTCGGCCTGCTCGAAGGGGTAGGTCAGCGCGTAGTAGTCCACCGGGTGCAGATCCAGGCCGTACTCCTCGCGCTGCTTGAAGTACGGGCTGAACCGGTCGAACCGCACCATGTAGACACCGTGCGGCGGGATCAGGTGGCGCAGGTCGGCGAGCTCCCGGGCGTACTTGCGGTACACCTCCGGGTCCTCGCCGGGGAAGCCGATCAGCAGATTCCACTCCGGTTGGATCCCGAACTCGTCGCAGCTCTTGAGGAACTGGAGGTTCTGGAAGGCCGTGGTCCCCTTGCCCATCAGCTTGAGGGTGGAGCTGGCCAGCGCCTCCACGCCGGGCTGCACGATGGTCACCCCCGCGGCGACCATCGCCTTCATGTCCCGCTGGCTGAGCGGCAGTTTCACCTCGTAGAAGATCGACACCCCGGGCGGCGGGCTCAACCGGGGGAAGACCTCGCGGGCGTAGTTGCGGGGCATCACATTGTCGGTGCAGAACAGCTTGGTGTACTCGGGGGCGTAGCCGAACAGCCAGTTGAACTGGTCGACGGCGTGCTCCGGCGACATCGCGCGGTAGGCCATGCTCTCGCCGTTGAGCCCGCAGAAGGTGCAGTGCGACCGCTGGCCCCACCAACAGCCGCGCGAGGTCTCGAAGAAGAGCATCGGCTCGCTGCTGCCGGTGGCCCGCAGCTCCCCGTGCTCCGACAGCGCCTGGAAGAAGCTCTGGTAGTCCGGCCGGCAGATGTCGTCGAGCTCGCGATCGGCCCCGATCGCCTGCCGGTAGCGCGGCTGACCGCAGTTGCGCCGGGTGATGATCCCGGGCACGGCGTCCGCCCGGCCCGGGTCCCCGTCCAGCAGGCACCGCAGGAACTCCCGGAAGGTGCCCAGCGCCGGCCCGGAGAACACGTAGTCGACGGCCGGCACCCGCTCGGCGATCACGGCCCCCATCGGCGCCTCGCAGTTGGCACCGCCGAGCACGGTGATGGTCTCCGCCCGCCGCTCCTTGATCAGCTGCGCCAGCGCGAGACTCGGCACGTGCTGCGCGAACATCGAGCTGAAGCCCACCACATCGGCCTCGGCGAGCCCGTAGCGGTCGATCAGCTCCAGGCAGAACTGCCGCAGTTCCTGGCGCCGTTCGATGATCTGGCCCCGGAACGACTCCCAGCGCTCACCCCGGTAGTAGCGCCGGAAGTACTCGGCGGTGGTGTCCGGCGCCCCCGGGAAGGCGAGCTCCCGGAACAGCCAGTCGCCGATGCCGGTGTCAACGTGGTCATGGCTGACCGAGAGGGACTCGTAGAGCGCAGCGCCGAAGAACTCGGCGAAATCCTGGTTGAGGTAGCAGACTCGTGGCTCGACTTCGCCGTCGAAGGTCTGGCGGACCATGGTGGACAGTTGTGCCAGTGCGAATGACGGTCGGTTCCAGTCGGCAAAGGGCATGTTGACGAACGCGACGCTCAGCATGGTGACCCTTTCACGTGAAACGTGAGGCGCCTCAAGCTTCATGGGTCTGGGTGGTTCGTAGCAACAGCACAATCAGACATTTGATCGTGGGCGGTCAGGATGCCCCTGCCTGCGTCACCGGGCAGGGCATGGCGGCGCCCTCGGAGAGGTCACCCCTGGTCCGGGCGGGTGCCGCCGGGTGCCCGATGGGGAAGCGAACCGGCTCGGGGGGTGAACGGTTTTGAGCCAACCGCGGGGGCCGTCGGGCGGTGCTCAGTCGTCGAGCACGAACTCGGCGAAGGCCTCGGCCGGCGCCGCGGGCGGGGTGGGTATCGCACGGGCGATGGCGGGCCCCGGGTGCTCCGGGGGACCCCACCCCCGTCAGCCACCCGCCCGCTCGCATTTCCGCAGCCCGGGCGGTCGCGCTGGAGTACGGGATCCCGCCCCGCCTGGGTAGGATCGCCCGCACCATCCGGACCTCCGAACCCTGGAGCAGACAACCATGAGCGACCGTCCCGGCCCTGTGCGGTTCAATCTGCTGGGGCCGGTGAACGTGGTGCTCGCCGACGGCGGTGTGGTGCTGCCCTCGGGTGGTCCGCGGGCCGTGCTGGTGATGCTGCTGGCGCATGCCAACCGGGTGGTGTCGGCGGAGCAGCTGGCGGCGGCGGTCTGGGGCGAGCAGCGGCCGTCGACCGCGGCGGCGGGGTTGCGCAACCATGTGCTGCGGCTGCGGAAGATGCTCGGGGACGAGGCGGGGGTGCGGCTGCGGACGGTGGCGCCGGGGTACCTGCTGGAGGTGGAGCCCGGGGAGCTGGACGTGGAGGCGTTCCTGGAGGGCTGCCGGCTCGGCGCGGAGCAGTTGCGCGCGGGTGAGGTGGTGACGGCGCGGCAGACCCTGGGCGGGGCGCTGGCGCTGTGGCGCGGTGAGCCCTTCGGCGAGCTGCCGGCCTGGGCGGACGGGGCCGCGCGGGTGCAGCAGCTGGACGAGACCCGGGTGAAGGCCCAGCAGGACCTGGTCGACGCGGGCCTGCGGCTGGGGCGGCACCGGGAGCTGGTGGCCGAGCTGCGCGGGCTGACCCGGGCGCATCCGCTGCGGGAGGCGCTGCACGGACAGCTGATGCTGGCGCTGTACGGTGCGGACCGCCAGGCCGAGGCGCTGGCGGTCTACCAGGAGCTGCGCAAGCGGCTGATCGCCGAGCTCGGGGTCGAGCCCTCGGCGCAGATCGCGGAGTTGCAGCGGCGGATACTGGCCGCGGACCCCTCGCTGGCGGGGGGCCGGACGCCGAAGGCGGAGCAGCCGCCGGCCCGCAACAGCCTGCCGCGGGACGTGGCCGACTTCACCGGCCGCGGGCCGGAGACGGACCGGCTGCTGGCGGCCGCCTCCGCGCCGGCGACCAGTGCCGTGGTGATCTCGGCGATCGACGGGATGGCCGGGGTCGGCAAGACCGCGCTGGCGGTGCACGTGGCCCATGCGCTGGCCGACCGCTACCCGGACGGGCAGGTCTTCCTCGACCTGCACGGCTTCACGCCCGGCCGGGCCCCGCTGGACCCGGGCACGGCGCTGGCCCGGCTGCTGCGCTCGGTCGGGGTGGGCGAGGAGGCGCTGCCCGCCGATCCGGAGGAGCGCGCCGTGCTCTGGCGCGGCACGGCGGCGGAGCGCCGGCTGTTGATCGTGCTGGACAACGCCGTGGACGCGGCCCAGGTGCGGCCGCTGCTCCCCGGCTCCCCCGGCTGCCTGGTGCTGGTCACCTCGCGGCGCCGGATGCCGGCCCTGGCGGGGGCGGGGGCGCTCTCGCTGGACGTGCTGGAGCCGGGCCCGGCGGCGGCGCTGTTCGCCCGGATCTGCGGGGCGGACCGGGTGGCGGAGGAGCCCGCGGCGGTCGCCGAGATCGTCCGGCTCTGCGGGTACCTCCCGCTGGCCATCCGGATCACGGCCGCGCGGCTGGCGCACCGGGCCGCGTGGACGCCGTCGCACCTGTTGGTCCGGCTACGGGACCGCATCGGTCTGCCCACCGAACTGAGGAGCCAGGACCAGAGCGTCGCCGCCGCCTTCGCCGTCTCCTACGAGGCGCTCGCCCCCGAGCTGCGGCGGCTCTTCCGGCTGGCCGGGCTGCACCCGGGCGACACCTTCTCCGCCTACGCCCTCGCCGCCCTGGCCGAGCTGTCGCTGGCCGAGGCCGAGGACCTGGTGGAGGAGCTGCACGAGCACCACCTGCTGATCGAGCGCTCGGCCGGCCGCTACACCTTCCACGACCTGCTGCGCCGGCACGCCCGCGGCCTGGCCGACGCCGAGGAGTCCGAGGCGGAGCGGCGGGCGGCGCTGGACCGGCTCTTCGCCTACTACAGCCACACCGCCTCGACGGCGGCGGACCTGCTCTACCCGCACGAGTCGCACCGCCGCCCGCACCCGCCGCGGCCCGCCACGCCGGTCGACCCGCTGCGCGGCGAGGAGGACGCCCGGGCCTGGCTGGACACCGAGCTGACCAACCTGGTGACCGCCGGCACCCACCCGGTCGCGGCCGCCGGGCGCCACACCGGGGACCTGTCGGCGATCCTCGCCCGCTACCTGGACCAGTACGGCCACTACGGCACCTCGCTGGTCCTGCACACCGCGGCGGCCGAGGCCGCCGCGGCCGAAGGCGACGCGGCGGGGCAGGCCACCGCCCGGACCAACCTGGCCGGGTCCTGCTGGCTGCTGGGCCGCTACCCGGAGGCGATCGACAGCTTCCGCTCGGCGCTGGACGGCTTCCGGGCGATCGGGGACGAGGCCGGGGTGCGCCGGGTGCTGACCAATCTGGGGGTGACGTACGCCCAGCTGGGCCGCCATCAGGAGGCGATCGACCACTTCACCCGGGCGATGGCCTCCTACGAGGCGGCGGGCGACCGCGCCGGCCAGGTGGTGGTGCTGAACAACCTGGGCGCCACCTGCGAGCGCACCAAGGACTTCGAGCAGGCGGCCCGCTACCACCGCCAGGCGCTCGAACTGGCCCTGGAGGTCGGCGACCGGGTCACCGAGGGGCGGGCGCTGGCCAATCTCGGCATGACGCTGCACCAGCTCGGCCGGCCCGAGGAGGCCGCGGAGCTGCTGCGCCGGGCGCTGGCGATGGCCACCGAGGCCGGCGACCGGACCAGGCAGCTGATCGCCCTGGACGGCCTGGGCGACATCGAGCGCGCGACGGACCCGGCCGGGGCGCTCGCCCTGCACCGGCAGGCCCGCGAGCTCGCCACCGCGATCGGCGACCGCTTCGCGCTCGCGGGCTGCCTCCTGCGGATCGGCGACGACCACCGGGCGCTGGGCGACAACGGCCTGGCCCGGGAGCACTGGGAGCAGAGCGCGGCGCTCTTCACCGAGCTGGACGCGGCCTCCCAGCTGGCCGCGGTCCGGGAACGGCTCGACGAACGCTGAGCCGGCGGACCCCGGCAGCGGGGCCCGCCGGCTCAGCCGTTCAAGCGGCTCAGGAGGCGTTGAGCGCGGTGTCGTCCAGCACGAAGCTGGTCTGGCCGTGCCCGGTCTCGGTGCCGGTGAACTGCACGGTCACGCTCTGGCCGGCGTAGGCCGACAGGTCCACGGTCTGCCGGCTGTAGCCGTTGCCGGCGCTCAGGTTGCTCCAGCTGCCGACGGTCGTGCCGTTGGCCTGCAGCTTCAGGGTGTCCTGGGCGGTGCGGGCGGTGTTCGCGGTGTCGACGTGCAGCCAGAAGCTCAGGCTCGCCTTGCAGCCGCTGGGCACGGTGACGGTCTGCGCCACGGTGTCGGTGTGGCTGCTGCCGTAGCCGTCCAGCCAGGCGTCCCAGCTGCCGGCGTGGGCGGGCTCGCTGGTGGTGTCGCTGTTGAAGACGCCGCTGCTGGTGTTCCAGGGGCTGCCGGTGCCGCCGCTCTCGAAGCCGGGGTCGCCGAGCAGCTGGGCGGCCTGGCAGCCGCCGGGCCGGTTGACGGTCCAGCTGAAGGTGGCGCTGCCGGACGGGCCGGTGGAGTCGGTCGCGGTGACCGTCACGGTGGAGCTGCCCGCGCCGGTCGGGGTGCCGGAGACCAGTCCGGTGGCGGCGTTGATCGACAGGCCGGCCGGCAGGCCGGTCGCCGACCAGGAGAGCGTGCCGGCGGCGGTGTCGGTGGCGGCCAGCTGCAGCGAGGCGGCCGTGCCGGTGGTGGCGGTCTGCGCGCCCGGGTTGGTGACGGTGACGCCGGCGGGGGTGCCGGTGCTCCAGGCGTCGGTGATCGGGGTGGCCGAGGCGGCGGCGCCGGCGTGCGGCAGGCCGTACATGTCCTCGATGGTGCGCAGCACGCTGAAGTGGTCGATCCGCTCGCCGTAGGAGCCGGCCTTCACGGGCTGGCCGTCGAAGATGGTGGCGATCTGGTTGGCGCTGGTGGTGCTGTCGTCCTCGTCGAAGGTGGTGATGAGGAGGCTGTTGTGGGTCTTGGCCCACTGGACGTAGGCGTCCAGGTTGCTCTTCAGCCAGCTGTCACCGGTGGCGATCGAGCAGTCGTGCATGTCGTTGCAGAGGTTCGGCACCACCCAGGAGACGGTGGGCAGCTGGGTGTAGTCGGTCGGGAAGGCCGAGAACGGCTGGTTGTCGGCGGCCGGCACGTTGCTGAAGTTCACCCAGGGGTTGTGCTTGCGGGCGTAGTCGCCGCTGGTGCAGACGGTGGAGCCGGCCGACGGCAGGTCCTCCGCGTAGCCCGTGAAGCTGAGGCCCTTGGCGATCAGCTCGGCGCCCTCGTTGTCGGCGGCGAAGGTGTGCGGGCAGGAGTCGTTGGTCACGCCCTGGTTGGAGCCGGAGAAGAGGTCCAGGTAGTTCGGCTCGCTCGGGTGCTCGATCGCGTAGGAGTTGGTGAAGTCGGCGCCCGTGGTCGCCAGCTGGTTGAAGTACGGCGCCTGCGAGTTGCCGATGATCGAGCTCTCGGAGGTGTTCTCGAACATCACCACGACGACGTGGTCGGGGCGCGGCACGCCGCTGGTGGCGGTGGCGGCGGCGGGCGTGGCGGCGGTGGCCGTGGCGGTGGTGAGGCCGGTGGCACCGGTCACCAGGCCGCAGAGCACACCCAGGGTGGCGGCCAGTCGGCCGGCCGAACGTGGCAGTCGCAACGCGGACTCCTCGGGGAGGCGGATGAGGATTGCAGTCCAGCGCAATTGACGGTGTCCACACAAGACTCTCCCAGCAAACATCCAGCGAACTCACGGCATGCGCCCAGCCGTCCACCGGTTGCAGCAGCAGCACACGCCCGCGACGGGCCCGGGCCCCTAGCGTGGCGACGACGGGCCGCTCCGGTCCGGAGTCCCGAAAGCCGCCAGGAGCCCCGCCCCATGACCGACGATCCGATCCACGCCGAGCTCGACGCCCGGGCCGCGGCCGTCGAACAGCAGGTCATCGCCTGGCGTCACCACCTCCACCAGCACCCCGAACTGCCCAACCGGGAGCTGCGGACGGCCGCGTTCGTGGAGCAGCACCTCGGCTCGCTCGGCCTGGACGAGGTGCGCACCGGCATCTCCGGCCACGGCATCGTCGCCGTGCTGCGCGGCGGTCGGCCCGGCACGAAGGTGATCGCGCTGCGCGCGGACATCGACGCGCTGCCGGTCAAGGAGGAGTCCGGCGTACCGTTCGCCTCCACCGTCGTCGACGAGGACTACCCCGGCGGCCCGTTCCCGGTCGCGCACGCCTGCGGCCACGACGGGCACACCGCGATGCTGATGGGCGCGGCCACCGTGCTGGCCGGGGTGCGCGACCGGCTGCCCGGGACGGTGCTCTTCGTCTTCCAGCCCGCCGAGGAGGGCGCGCCGGCCGGTGAGAGCGCGGGCGCCGCGCGGATGATCGCCGAGGGCGCGCTGGACGACCCGGTGCCGACCATGGCCTTCGGCATGCACCTCGGCCCGCTGCCGAACCGGTACGTCGCCTACCGGATCGGCAACCAGTTCGCCGCCTCCTGCATGGTCAGGATCGTGATCACCGGGCAGCAGGTGCACGGCTCCACCCCATGGATGGGCGTCGACCCGATGCCCGCCGCGGGCGCGATCCAGCTCGGGATCGGCCAGCTCTACCGGCAGCTGTCGGCCTTCGACCCGGTCACCGTCTCGATCGGGCACATCGAGGACGTCGGCCGGTTCAACATCATCGGACAGACCGTCACCCTCTGGGGCACCATCCGCTGCACCGTCGAGGAGGGCATGGCCCAGCTGCAGGAGCGGCTGACCACGCTGGCCGAGCAGTCCGCCGCGGCCTACCACTGCACCGCCGCCGTCGAGTACCTCCAGGACGTCCCCGCCGTGCACAACACCCGGGCCTGGATGGAGGCGCTGCTGCCGACCCTGCGGCGCACGGTCGGCGCGGACCGGGTCTTCGAGGGCCCGCCGACCCTGGGCTACGACGACGTCTCCGAGTTCGTCAACAGGTACGGCGGCGCGTACGTGATGCTCGGCGCGCAGGACGGCGAGCTGACCGCCGACGGCGCGGTGCGGCCCGCCCCGGGCGGGCGCGGGCTGGTTCCCAACCACAACCCGCGCTTCTACCTCGACGACGGCGCGCTGCTGCAGGGCGTGCGGCTGCACTGCGCCGTGGCCCACGACCACCTGGCCGGTGCGATCGACCCGGCGGGGTGACCGCCGGGCCGAGGCGGCGTCAGGCCTTCTTCACCACGCCGGACTTGAGCTGCACGGCGGGTCCTGGGCCTTCCGGGGTGGGCGGTCGGGGCCGGGAGCCGCCCGGCGTCGGCGGTACCGGGCGTCCCCTCGGGGGCTAGCCCGGCCACGCCACCCCGTCCGCCCACTGCTGGTACGAGGTCCACGAGAGCCCGGGGAACTCGGCGCGCAGCGCGGGGAGGTCGACGGCGTAGCCGGTGTCCGAGAGGTAGCCGAACATCGCGCCGAGGTCCGGGTTGTGGGCGAGCACCTGCTCCACCGGGACGGGCAGGTGGCGCACCGGGCGGCGCGCCGCCCGGGCGATCGCCTCGGCCATCTGGGCGGGGGTCGGCTCGTCGCCGGCCACCTCGATCCGCCGTCCCGTCCAGTGCCCGGGCGCGGTCAGCACGGTGGCGGCCACCTCGCCCAGGTCCGCGCGGGCCACCTGCTGCAGCGGCTTGTCGGCGGGGACGGCGAGCGGCATGACACCGTCGGCGATGTCCACGGCGGAGCCGAGCACGTTGTCGTAGAAGTAGGTCGGCGCGACCACGGCGGACGGGAGCCCGGAGTCGGCGAGCACGGCCTCGATCCTGGCCTTGCTCTCGAAGTGCGGGATGCCGGTGTGCCGGTCGGCGCTGGCCACCGAGGCGAGCACCAGGAACGGCAGCCCGGCCGCGCGGGCCGCCGCCACGATCGCCTCGCCCTGTGCCACCTCCTGCGCCGGACCCCGCTCGAACGGCGTGGTCACGGCGAAGGCCGCCCGCACCCCGCGGAAGGCGGCCGCCAGCGACTCCCGGTCCAGCAGGTCGCCCGTCACCACCTCCACCCCGCGCGCCGCGAGTGCCCGCGCCCGCGGCGCGCCGGCGTCGCGCACCACGGCGCGCACGGCCTCCCCGCGGCGGAGCAGCGCGTCGACGACGGCACTCCCCTGGCCGCCGGTCGCCCCCAGTACGGCGGTGGTCATTCCGTCCTCCCCTGCTGCGAGTGCCGGGCGTCGATGTCGTCCATGGGACGAGCTACGCACGGCGGGGGCGGTCCTGCCCGAGGTGGGGCGAGGGGTACGTCCGTCCGGGTGCGGATACGCCCGTGGGGAGCAACCGGTAGCGGGGTGTCGGACCGTCAGCACTCCACCGGAGGCCGCGGCCGCCGGATGGCGAAGGTGGCCGCGTACACGGCGGTGGCGGTGGCCATGATGGCGAAGCTCGGCGGCAGTTGCGGCGCCGCCGCGCTGAGCAGCAGCCCGCCCCACAGCTCGCCCACCGCCAGGCCCGCCGAGAGCGCCAGGGCGGGCAGCGGCCGGTCGGTCAGCCGGATCGCCGCGCCGGCCGGGGCGGCGAGCAGGCCGAGCAGCAGCAGCGAGCCGACGGCCTGGGTGGCCTCGCCGGCCGTCGCGCCGGCCAGGGCGAGGAAGCCGTAGCCGAGCAGCCGCACCGGCACGCCGCGTGCGGCGGCCACCGACTCGTCCAGCGTGGCGAAGAGCAGCGGGCGGCCGATCAGCAGCACCAGCAGGCAGATCGCCGTGCCGATGGCCACCGCCACGGCGGTCTGGTCGCCGTGCAGCCCGAAGATCGAGCCGAACAGCACGCTGGTGCCCGCCCCGCCCCGGGCGCCGCTGCGCGAGGTGGTGTAGAGGGTGAGGAAGAAGGCGCCGAGGCCGAGCAGCCAGGCGAAGACACTGCCGATCACCACGTCGTCCGCCCGGCCGCGCCGGCCGAGTCCGCCGATCAGCAGGCCGACGCCGATGGTCGCCGCGAACAGCCCGAGCCGCAGGTCGTAGCCGCCGGCCAGGGCGGCCATCGCGCCGGTGAAGGCGACGTGGCCGAGCGCGTCGCCGGTGAACAGCTGGGCGCGCAGCACCAGGAAGTAGCCCACCAGTCCGCACGCCAGCGCGATGAACGTGCCTGCCAGCAGGGCGTGTTGGAAGAAAGGCTGGGTCAGCACGGTGCTCATGCCGCGGCTCCGATCGCCAGCGGCGCGCGCCGGCGGCCCAGCGCCTCGACGGCCTGCCGGTACAGCTGGGCCAGGACGAGTCCGGCGAAGGCGAAGCCGGTGACGAAGAACCCGAGCGGGTAGGGCAGGTAGTAGGCGGCGATCAGGCCGCCCCAGCAGGCGCCGAGGCCGAGCAGGGCCGCCAGCAGCAGGCTCGGGCCGGGGCGGGCGGTGAGCCGCCCGGCGGTGGCGGCCGGGATCACCAGCAGCGCGAACACCAGCAGCGTGCCGGTGATCTGGCTGGCCTCGGCGGTCGCCGTGCCGAGCAGCACCAGGAAGGCGGTGCCGAGCAGCCGCACCGGCACGCCCCGCGCGGCCGCGACCTGCGGGTCCAGCGAGGCAAGGAGCAGCGGCCGGCCGATCACCGCGAGCACCGCCAGCACCAGCGCGCCGACGGCCGCGAGGACGGCCACCTGCGTGCCGGTGATGCCCAGGAAGTCGCCGAAGAGCAGCGCGGTCGGCCCCTCCAGCAGCCCCTTGTAGAGGCTGATGAAGAGATAGCCGCAGGCCAGCGCGAAGGCCTGCACGGTGCCGGTGAGCGCTGACTCCTGCGCCCCGCCGCCTCCGCGCACTGCCGCGATCACCAGCGCAGCCGCCACGCAGAACCCGAAGTAGCCGAGCGTGCTGGAGAATCCGGCCAGCACGGCCAGCGAGGCGCCGGGGAAGGCGGCCACCGACAGGGTGTGCCCGGCGAAGGACTGGCGTCGCAGCACCATGAACCAGCCGACGGCCGCGCAGACCACGGCGACCACCAGCCCGGCCCGGAAGGCGTTCACCATGGACGGGTAGGACCAGATCTCCTGGAGGTCGGCAACCAGGTTCCAGGAGACAGCGGGTGACCTCGCATCAGACATGGTGTCCGCCCTCCCCCGTGCGGTCCGGCTGGCCGACCACCACCAGCCGCCCGTCGCCGGTGCGCAGCACCTCCACCGGTGTGCGGTAGAGCCGGGTCAGCGTCTCGGAGGTGATCACCTCGGCCGGGGTCCCGGCGACGGCGCCGCCCTCGGCCAGGTAGACCACCCGGTCCAGGTGGTGGAGGATCGGGTTGACGTCATGGGCGACCATCACCACCGCCACCCGCTCCTGCCGGCAGATCCGCCCCAGCAGCGCGGCCACCGCGCTCTGGTGGGGCAGGTCCAGGCTGTCCAACGGCTCGTCCAGCAGCAGCAGTCGCGGCCGCCGGACCAACGCCTGGGCGATCAGCAGCCGTTGCTGCTCGCCGCCCGAGCACTCGCCGATCGGGCGCCGGGCGTAGGCCGTCGCACCGACCAACTCCACCACCTCGTCGACCTGTTCGCGCGCGGCCCGGCGCTTGGCGCGGCCCAGCCCCGGGACGGGGATCCCCCACAGATCCCCGTCCAGCCCGAGCCGTACCACGTCCAGGCCGCGGATCCGCACGCTCGGGTCGAAGCTGCGCCGCTGCGGCAGGTAGCCGATGGCGCGGCTCCGCCCGCCGGGGCGGCCGCCGAGCACGGCGACCTCCCCGGCCGCGGCGGGCAGCAGGCCCAGCAGCACCTTCACCAGGGTGGACTTGCCCACCCCGTTCGGGCCGAGCACGGCGGTGAACTCCCCTTCGCCGACGGTCAGATCGACGCCCGACCAGAGGGTCCGGCCGCCCACCCGCACGGCGGCCCCGCGCAGCGACAGCACCGGTGGTGCGGAAACGGGGGTCAACAGCGCACTCACTGACCCGTCGCCTGCTTCAGCGCGTCCGCCAGCCCCTGCAACTCCTTGACCTGCCAGTCCTGGAAGCTCAGCCCGGCCGGTGCCAGGGTCTCGGTCACCTCGGCGACCGGGATGCCCTGCGCCTTGGCGGCGTCCACCTGGGCGACCACGTCCGGGTTGGAGTTCTGGGTGTTGTAGACGTAGACCTTGATCTGCTTGCCGGCGATCTGCTGGTCGATGGCGGCCTTGTCGGCGGCGGTCGGGTCGCTGCCCTCGCTCTCCGCGTCCAGGAAGCTCTCCGGGGTGAGCAGCTTCAGGCCGAGGCTCTCGGCCAGCGGGGTGACGATCGACTCCGAGGCGCCGATCGGGGTGCCGGCGTACTTCGCCTTGATCCCGGACTCCAGCTGGTCGTACTGCGCCAGCGTTCGGGTCTCGAAGTCGGTCTTCTGGCTGTCGAAGTAGGCGGCGTCGGCCGGGTCGGCCTTCCGGTAGTCGGCGGTGATCCGCTCGATCACCTGCTGGACGCCGTCGTGCGAGTACCACTGGTGCGGGTTGTCGCCCTCCTTCTTGCCCAGCAGGTCGCCGACCTTGAGCGCGGTGCGGGCGGTGGAGGGGTTGGCGGCCAGCAGCTTGTCGGTCCAGGCGTCGTAGCCGATGCCGTTGCTGATCACGTAGTCCGCGCCGGCGATGGTCCGGCCGTCGGCGGCGGTCGGCTCGTAGGAGTGCGGGTCGGTGTCGGGGTTGGTGATGATGCTGGTGACCTGCACGTGCGGGCCGCCGAGCTGGGCGGCTATCGAGCCCCAGAAGTTCTCGGCCGCCGCCACGTGCAGGGTCTTCGGCCCCGTGGCACCGGCGGCGTCCGCCGAGCCGGCCTTCGCCGGGGTGGTGGCGCAGGCGCCGGTCGTGGCCAGGGCCGCGACGGCGGTGGCCGCCAGCAGCGCTCTGGCGGTGCGGCGGGGCGTGCGGGACGGGACGGTACGCATGGCGGGTCGCTCCTTGGGGCATGCCGGCCGGCCACCCCGCGCGGGCGGGGTCCGGCTCCGTTGGACGACCACCAGCCTAGGTGGAAATGATTGTCGTATGCAGCCCCCCGAAGAGCGTAATGGGAATCATTACCAAAACTTGACGCAGGCCGGCGGACCAGCCGGCCGCACGCCGGAGCGGCCCGGAGCCGTCGGGCTCCGGGCCGCTCCGGCGGATGACGGGGACTCAGTACTGCGTGGTGAGGGTGACGCCGCTGAAGTCGGTCTGCGCGTACAGGCTGATGTAGCGGTAGCCGGCCGTGCTGTTGGTGACGGTCAGGCTCTGGCTGGTGGTGCCGTAGGTGGTGGACCCGTTGTAGTACGCGTTCAGGGTGGCCCAGTTGTACGGGTTGTAGAGCAGGTAGGCGGTGCCCTTGCCGCCGGAGCTGTTGATCTTCAGAGTCGTGGTGCCGGCCGGCAGGTAGACGTAGAAGTAGTCCAGGTTGCCGGCGCTGGCGGACAGGTTGGTCCGCGAGCAGTTCTGGCCCATCACCTGCGGGTTGGGGTCGGTGCACGGCGTGGTGCCGCCGCTGACCGTGACGGACTGGGTGGTGCTCGCCGTCTTGCCGTTGCTGTCGGTCACGGTGAGGCTGACGTTGTAGCTGCCGGCGGTGGCGTAGGTGTGCGAGGGGTTCTGGGTGGTGGCGGTGGCGCCGTCGCCGAAGTTCCAGGACCAGCCGGTGACGTGGCCGCTGCCGGCCTCGGTGGACCGGTCGCCGAACTGCACGGCCAGCTGGGTCGGCGCGGCGGTGAAGGCCGCGGTCGGGGTGCCGGTCGAGCTGCCGCCGCCCGCGGTGCAGGCGCCGGCCGCGCAGGCGTCCAGCCAGGTGGTGAAGTCGGCGTCGTAGGCGGTGCCGATGGAGTGGTAGACCGCGTAGCCGCCGGTGTAGTCACCGGTCCGGAAGTGGCCCAGCATGCTGGCGATCACATCCGGGTGCTTCTCGACCATGTACCGGACGGCGAGGTAGCCCCACGGGTAGGTGCGGGTGGTGTCGCTGTTGTCGTAGGTGTTCTGGAAGAGCGTGCTGAGCGCGTAGGTGTGCTTGGGCGCCTCGGTCATGGCGCCGGTGTCGGTGACGTTGCGGTAGCTGTAGGAGACGTACTCCGCGACGCCCTCGATCCACCAGACGTCCGGCACCGAGGTCTGCGCGGTGAAGTCGCCCTTCATGTCCAGGCGGCCGTCCAGCGCGTGGGTGTACTCGTGGTTGAGGTTCCACACGCCGGCCGTGAAGCCGTCGTTGCCGTTCTGGTAGGTGATGGAGATCGGCTGGTTGCCGGGGTCGGTCGGCGTGCCGATCAGCGTCATGCCGCCGTTGTTGGTGTCGATCCCGTAGATGCCGCCCGCGTAGGTCTGGTAGTCCTGCGGCGAGGCGAAGGTGACCATCTGCAGGGTGTTCTCGTACTGGCCGGCGATCGGGCCGTTGTCCTTGACCAGGTTGTGGACGAAGCCGTCCTGGTTCTCCAGGCTGGTGCAGACCGCCGCCAGGTCGGCATCGGTCATGCTCTGCGCCAGGATGCTGTGGGTGGCGTCGCAGGTGTGGTTGATCGGCAGCGCGGCCGCCTTGAGCTGGGCCGCCAGGTCGCAGGTGCCGAAGTACGAACAGTCCGCCTTGTCGTAGAAGGTGACCATGCCCGCCACGCCCACCCAGAGCGGGGCGGTCGGGCCGGTGATCTTCGAGGCGTCCAGCAGGCCCTTGGCCAGCGGCTTGACGGTGTTCACCAGCGCCGGGTGCTCGATGAACCGGGACATCTCCAGGCCCGCGTTGGAGTCCAGGAAGGAGTTGGTCCCGCCGAGCAGCGCGGTGTGGTTCTGCGCGAAGCTGCCGAGCGTGGTGATGATGCTCGGGTCGGCGGTCGCCGCGGCGACGTAGTCGGCGTTCTGGTGGCCGCGGAACAGCGGGGTGAAGACGCTGTTGGCGAAGTTCACCATGTACCAGGACGCGTCCCAGGAGCTGTTGTACGCGTTCAGCACCCGCTTGTAGGCGTTCAGGTAGCGCGCCTGGAGGTTGGCGCTGTCGCTGAGGATCATGAACTCCCCACCGATCTGGCCGTTCCCGTCGTTCACGTCCAGGAAGTGCGGGCTGGCCACGTACGCGTCGATGGCGGCCTGCACGGCGCTGCTCAGCGCGGCGGAGTAGGCGGGCACGTCGGCGGAGTCGTAGTACTGCACGTAGTAGCCGGCCTGGAGGAAGTAGGCCAGCTGGAAGACGCCGGTCGAGTTGGTGCCGTCGTAGGAACTCGCGGCGCTCCGCAGCCCGTTGGCGACCGCGGTCATCTGGCTCTCCTTGAACACCCCGTCGGCGGTGGCGCCGGTGAGGTGGAAGAGCGAGCTGATGCAGTCGGGGGCCGAGCCCTGGATGAAGCTGACCAGGCCGGCGCCGCTCCGCCCGCTGAAGTCGGCCGGAGTGCAGGAGGCGGTGGCCGTGGTGGCGGCCCGGGCGAGCGCGGGCGCAGGGGCCTTGGGGGCGGCCGACTGCGGTGAGCGGGGCGGGAGTTGACCCGGGGCCAGCTTGCCGACCTGGGTCGCGGCGGTGCTGTCGGACCCGAACGCGGCGCCGGTGGGGGCGGGGCCGCTGGGACGGGCCGTCTGGGCGGTCTGACCGGCCTTCACCGTGTGGGTGGCGAAGGCGGGCGAGGCCGTGAGACCGACCACGGCCGTGCTGGCGGCGGCCAGCAGGGCCAGGGCCTTGGGCAGGCGGAATGCCTGACGCATCATCACTCCTTGCGTGGGGGGATGCTGGTGGGGGTGCGCCTCGGTGCGCGTTGTGGAGGCGTGTCAGGCACCGTCTCATGTGACATGTCACGTGTTCAACAGGTGATGCCATAGCACCTGACACGCCTATGTCATTCGATCGGTGGCGGCCCACCCGCCCCCGAGGGCCCGGTCGGGCCTTCCGCAGCCGGCCATCAGCGCGGCCGGATAGGCGTCCAGCCGCCCCGCCGCCCCCCGTCCGAGGGCCGGTCATCTGGGTGCCCCTGAGCGGGCATGGGGGCATCGCCCCCATATTTCTGCGCGGCCCCCACCCCCGCCCCCGAAGCGCCCGCCCGCGAGGCCCACTCCAGCGGTCTGCCTCCGTCTCAGCACGCGCCGGCCGCCCCTGCCCGCCGGCCGGGACGTGCCCGTCGCGCCTGCTGGAAGCACGGCCGAGGCGACCGCGCACGCGCAGGCCGGCCGCCGGAACGGGCTGTGAGGTGTGCGCCGGCCTGGGGCTGGTGGGGCGGTTCGAGCCCGTGTGGTGGGGTGGCTCAGCCGGGGTGGGCTGGTGAGGCGCCCGGTGCGGAGGGGTGCCCCATGCCTGGTGGGGCCGTCCTGTCGGCCGTGGATTCCCGCGGTGTCGTCCGGCCTGCTTCACCCTGCCCGCGGCGGTCGCCCCCCGCCCCGCCCCGCTGCGGAAACCTGGGGGCCGCAACCCGATGCCCCCACCCCTCCCCTCGCACGATGCTCCTCTCAAGTCGGGTGCGAGCCGTACTCCAGGGACAGCAGGAGGAACCGATGGGCGAGCGGGTGAAAGTCAGCATCGTCGCGCAGGACCCGGTGCTGGAGGCCGGGGCGCGGATCAGCCTGCAGTGCCACGGTGACATCGCGGTGGCACTGCCCGGGGAGCCGGCGCAGGTCGCGGTGATGATGGTGGACCGGGTGACCCCCCGGGTGATGGGCGCGGTGCGGGCCGCGCGGGAGGCGGACCAGCGGCAGGAGATCGTGCTGGTCGCCACCGAACTGGCCGCCGGGGACGCCGTGCAGGCGTTCGCGGCGGGTATCCGCGGGCTGCTGCGGCGGTCCGAGGCGACCGCCGAGCGCCTGGCCTCCACGGTGGTGGCGGCCGCGGCGGGCGACTGCACGCTGCCGCCGGACCTGCTGGACGGCCTGCTGGAGCAGGGCCAGCAGGCCGTCCAGCGCCCGGTCGCCGCTCCCTCCGGGTCGTCGCTGTCGGACCGGGAGCGGGCCGTGCTGCGGCTGGTGGCCGACGGGCGGGAGACCGACGAGATCGCGCACGAGCTCTGCTACTCGCCGCGCACCGTGACCACGGTGGTGCACGACGTCACCCGCCGCTTCCAACTGCGCAACCGCGCCCACGCGGTGGCCTTCGCGCTGCGGGCGGGCCTGCTGTGACCGCCACCCTGACGGCCCCCGCGCCGTCCTTCGCCACCGCCACCGCCCGCACCGCCGCCGCCCCCCAGGTGCGGGTCCGCGCCCGTGACGCCGCGGCCCGCGAGCTGGTGGAGGCCAAGCTGATCATCGCCGGCCTACGCCTGGCGGGCTCCGCCGCGCCCTCCTCTCAGGACGTGCTGGTGGCCGTCGGCGAGACCGTGGAGAGCGCGATCGACGCCTGCCGCCCCACCCTCCCCGGCAGCGGCGAGCGCCTGCTGGTGGTGGCCGACGTGCTCTCCCGGCACGGCGCCCTGCAGGCGCTGCGGGCCGGCGCCCGGGCGATGCTGCTGGCCGCGGAGGCGACGCCGGAGCGGCTGGCCGCGGCCGTCCACTCGGCGCACCGCGGCGAGGGCCGGCTCTCCCACCTGGTGCTGGCCCGGCTGGTCGACGGCCCGCCGGAGCCCGCCGCCCCCGAGCGCCGGCCGGGCGCGCCTGCCCTGACGAACCGTCAGCTGGAGGTGCTGCACCTGATGGCGGACGGCCACGGCAACGAGGCGATCGCCCGCACCCTGCGCTGCTCCCGGCACACCGTCAAGAACGTGATCTACGAGCTGATGGGCCAGCTGCAGGTCCGCAACCGCGCCCACGCGGTGGCGCTCGCGGTCCGCACCGGCCTGATCTGACCCGGTCCCGGGGACAAACACGCAGCGGCGCGGCCGTGTTGGCTGCCGTTCGTTCCCTGGTGCCGCGCGGCGCTGCGGCGGCACGCTGCTCCTGACCCCCTACCCTCACCCTCCCGCGGGCGGCTGCCACGAGCGGCCGCCGCGGGTTCGAACCTGCCGAGAGGACCTGATGGACATCGCCGAGGAGATCCCGACCACCGGCCTGCCCCAGCTGCCGGAGCCCGAGTTCAAGACCTTCGAGGAGCTGGAGTCGGAGGTCCGGCTCTACTGCCGCAAGTTCCCGGCCGTCTTCGAGCGGGCCAAGGGCGCCGAGCTGTTCGCCGAGGACGGCCGGACGTTCATCGATTTCTTCTGCGGTGCGGGCACCCTCAACTACGGCCACAACAACGACTTCATCAAGGCCCGGGTGGCCGAGTACCTGGCCGCCGACGGGATTTCGCACGGCCTGGACATGTACACCGTGGCCAAGCGGGAGTTCCTGAGCGCCTTCGCGGACACCGTGCTGCGCCCGCGCGGGCTGGACTACAAGGCGCAGTTCACCGGTCCGACCGGCACCGACGCGGTGGAGGCCGCGCTCAAGCTGGCCCGCAAGCAGACCGGCCGCTCCGGCCTGGTCGCGTTCACCGGCGCGTACCACGGCATGTCGCGCGGCTCGCTCGCGGTGACCGGCAGCCGCCGGGCCCGCCGGGCGGGCGGGGTGAGCGGGCAGGACGTCACCTTCGTGCCGTTCGAGGACGGCCCGCAGGGTCCGTTCGACTCGATCGGCTATCTGGAGCGGCTGCTCGCCGACCCGTCCTCGGGCACCGAGCTGCCCGCGGCGGTGATCCTGGAGCCGATGCAGATGGAGGGCGGCGTCTACCCGGCGAGCCCGCAGTGGCTGCGGGCGCTGCGCGAACTGACCGAGCGGCACGGCATCCTGCTGATCCTGGACGAGATCCAGGCGGGCTGCGGCCGGTCCGGGCAGTTCTTCTGCTTCGAGCACGCCGGGATCGTGCCGGACATCGTGACCCTCTCCAAGTCGCTGAGCGGCTACGGCCTGCCGCTCTCCATGGTGCTCTTCAAGCGCGAGCTGGACGCCTGGGAGCCGGGCGAGCACACCGGGACCTTCCGCGGCAACCAGCTGGCCTTCGTCGCCGCCACCGCCTCCTGCGAGCTGTGGCGGCAGGAGGCCTTCCACGCGCAGCTGGCCGCCGCGATCGGCCGCCTGGACCGGTTCCGCGGCGAACTGGACGCCCTGGCGCAGGGCCTGGTGCTGCGCGGCAGCGGCATGGCGCTGGGCATCGACCTCGGCGCGGCCGGCGGACCGGAGCGCGCCGAGCGGCTGCAGCGGCACCTGTTCGAGCGCGGGCTGATCGTCGAACTATGCGGCCGGCACGACGAGGTGGTCAAGCTGCTGCCGCCGCTGACCGTCGACCCCGGGGTGCTGGACCGCGGCCTCGAACTGCTCCGCCAGGGCCTGCTCGCGGTCTGAGTCCGCATCACATCTGTCGCCCCGCCAAGGAAGAGAGGAGAGCCCCATGTCCCGTCCGCTACGCCGCCACCTGATCTCGATCGACGACCTCGGCTTCGAGGAGATGCACCGCATCGTGCAGCGCGGCGCCGACTTCGCCGCCGGCCGCTGCGAGGACGCCCGCCCGCTGCAGGACGCGGTGGTGGGCATCCTGTTCCGCAAGACCTCCACCCGCACCCGCACCGCCTTCTCGGCCGGCGCCCTGCGCCTGGGCGGCCGGCTGATCACCTACGGCCCCGGCGACCTCCAGGAGAACACCGGCGAGACGGTCGAGGACACCACCGCCGTGCTCTCCCGGATGCTCGACGTGCTGGTGGCCCGGACGGCCGGCAGCGAGGAGGAGCTGCGGGCCTTCGCCGCCCAGCGGCGGATGGCGGTGGTCAATGCGATGAGCGCGGGCGAGCACCCCACCCAGGCGCTCACCGACCTGACCACGCTGCTGGGCCGGTTCGGGCGGATCGAGGGCCTGCGGGTGCTCTACGCGGGCGAGGGCAACAACACCGCCTCCGCCCTGGCGCTGGCGCTCTCCCGCTACCCGGGCACCGAGCTGCACCTGCGCACCCCGGCCGGCTACGGGGTCGAGCAGCGCTACCTGGACCGGGCCGCCGCCCACGCGGCGGCGAGCGGCGCCCGGGTGGTGCAGCGGCACGACCTGGCCGACCTCCCCGAGGTCGACGTGGTCTATACCACCCGCTGGCAGACCACCGGCACCAGCAAGGCCGACCCCGACTGGCGGCGCGACTTCGAGCCGTTCCGGGTGGACAAGGCGGTGATGGACGCGGCGCCGGACGCGCTCTTCATGCACGACCTGCCGGCCCACCGCGGCGACGAGGTGACCGCCGAGGTGCTGGACGGACCGGCCTCGATCGCCTTCGAGCAGGCCGAGAACAAGTACCACAGCGCCCGCGCGGTGCTGGAGTGGTGCGTCGGCACCGGCCCGGCGGGAGACGGCGATGAGTGACGGCGCCGCCAAGCCCCCCGTGCTGCTGCCCGACGGCGGCTGGCGCCTGTGGCGGCACTTCGCGCTGCGCGGCCCCGGCTTCCCGGTCTCCGGCGTGCTCCGGCTGGCCCCCGAAGGCCTGGCCGGGGCGGCCGACGCCTTCGGCGCGGACGCCGAACTCTCCGGCCCCGACTGGCAGTCCTTCGAGACGGCGTTCGCCGAGGCCGCCGTGGACACCGCCCGCGAGCTGCAGGCGATCGCCGCCCGCCCCGACTTCCGGGCCGCGGTGGCCTGGCAGAACCGGGCGGTGCTGCGCACCGGCATCGCGCCGTTCCTCAACTGGACCCCGAGCGCGGCCGGCCGCACCAGCATGCCGCGCCAGCGCGAGGAGCTGGTCGCACATTACTGGCAGCGCTTCTGCGTCAAGAACGACACCATCGGCTTCTTCGGCCCGGTCGGCTGGGCCACCCTGGACCCGGAGCTGCGCGGCGTCGAGGTGGACCCGGGCGAGGGCCTGATCACCCGGTCCGAGGTCTTCTTCTCCAGCTGGTCGATCGACGAGCTGGCCAAGGCGCTGGACCGCGATCCGGCGCTGCGCCCCTGGCTGCCGCCGCGCCGGCTGCCCTACCTGCGGATCGGCGGGGCCGAGGTGCTGCTGCCCGGGCGTCCGGCGCAGCCGGTCTCGGAGCTGGAGCGCGAGGTACTGCTGCGCTGCGACGGCACCGTGCCGGCTCGGGAGATCCAGCGCGAGCTGGCCGGCCTGGCCACCGCCGAGCAGGTCGAGCAGGTGCTGGAGCTGCTGGTCCGCCGCCGCTGGGTCTGCTGGCGGCTGGAGATCCCGGCCACCGCCTACCCCGAGCGCCACCTGCGCGAGGTGCTGGAGCGGGTGGGCGACGAGGCGGTCCGCGAGCCGGCGCTGGCCGGCCTGGCGCTGCTGGAGCGCGGCCGGGACCGGGTGCAGGCCGCGGCCACGGACGCCGATGAGCTGGTCGCGGCGCTGGCCGCGCTGGAGGCCGACTTCGCCGCCCTCACCCACGCCCCGGCGCAGCGCGAGAAGGGCGCCCGGACGGCGCCGAACCGCGCGCTGGTGTACGCGGACTGCCGCCGCTCGGCGACCGCCCGGGTCGGCAGCGCCGTGCTGGACGAGCTGGGCCCGCTGGAGCTCTGCCTGACCGCCTCGCGCTGGATGACCGACCGGTTCGCCGAGGTGGTCGGCGCCCGGATCACCGAGGCGTACCGCCGGCTGCGCGCCCGGCAGCAGACGGTCGACCTGGGCTCGCTCTGGTTCGAGTGCCTGCCCGCCCCGCACAGCCGGTCGACGGACGACATCGACGCCATCCAGGCGGAGTTGCGCGAGCGCTGGTCGGAGATCATCGCCGCGCCCGAGGGTGCGCGCCGGGTGGAGCGGTCCTCGGCCGACATCGCCGAGCAGGTCCACAAGGCCTTCGGCGAGCCGGGCGCCGGCTGGTCGCTCTCCCGCTACACCAGCCCGGACGTGATGCTCATCGCCGAGGACCTCGAGGCCGTGGAGCGCGGTGAGTTCAGCCTGGTGCTGGGCGAGCTGCACGTGGCGATGAACACCCTGGGCGCCTCGCTCTTCGTCTCCCAGCACCCGGACCGGGCGGAGCTGATCGAGGAGACCTCGGCGGACTTCCCCGATCCCCGGCTGGTCCCGATGCTGCCCAAGGAGCTGCCGCTGATCCGCTGGTCGGCTCGGAGCAGGCCCTCGCTGGAGCGCCCGCAGGACTACTCGGTGGCCCTGGTGGACCACACGGCCGATCCGCACCGGCCGGGCACCGTCCGCTGCGCGGACGTGGCGGTGGAGCTGCGCGAGGGCCGGCTGGTCGCGGAACTGCCGGACGGCGCCGTCTTCGACCTGCTGGACGTGTTCTGCCACGCGATGACCAACCGGGTGATGGACCGCTTCCGGATCCGCCCGGAGGCCGACCACACGCCCCGGGTGACGGTGGACAAGATGGTGCTCTCCCGCGAGACCTGGCGGCTGGCCGCGGGCCAACTGCCGTTCGCCACCGAGCGCAACGAGGCGCGGCGGTTCGTCCGCGCCCGGCACTGGCAGGCCGCGAACGGCTTCCCCCGGCACGTCTTCGTCGTCTCGCCGGCCGAACCGCGGCCGTTCTACGTGGACTTCGAGAGCCCGGTGTACGTGAACATCCTGGCCAAGGCGATCCGCCGGCTGGCCGCCCGGGATCCGCAGGCCAAGCTGACCGTCTCCGAGATGCTGCCCACCCCGGAGCAGGCCTGGCTGACCGACGACCAGGGGCAGCTCTACACCTCCGAGTTGCGCTTCGTCGCGGTGGACCGCTCCAAGGTCGAAGGGGGTCTCGCGTGACCGGCGGGCCGGGCAGCTACGCCGAGGCGATCGCCGCGCAGGCCGACCGCACTCCCGCGGCACCCGCGCTGGTGACCGCGGACGAGGTGCTGACCTACCGTCAGCTCGCGAACCAGATCGACCGGTTGGCCCGGGTGCTGGTCGCGCGCGGGGTCGGCCCGGAGCGGGTCTGCGCGCTGGCGGTGGAGCGCGGCCCGCAGGCCGTGGTGGCCATGGCGGCGGTCTCCCGGGCCGGCGGCGCCTTCCTCACCCTGGACGTGGACGCGCCCGGGCCGCGGCTGCAGGCGATGGCGGACAGCGCCCGGGCCGTCATGCTGGTCAGCACGGTCTCGGTCGCCGTCAAGCTGGACCTGGCCGTCCCGGGGCCCACCGTGCTGATCGACGGGATCGACGGGGAGAGCGCGGACGCCCCGCTGCCGCGGATCGCGCCGCGTTCGCTGGCCTACGTCTCGCACACCTCCGGCTCGACCGGCACGCCCAACGCGGTGCTGATCGAGCACCGCGGCCTCAGCAGCTATCTGCGGTTCGTGGCCCGCGACTACGGGCTGGGCCCGCGCACCACCGCGCTGCAGCTGGCCCCGCTCGGCTACGACGCCTCGATCCGGGACACCTTCGCCCCGCTGATCGCCGGCGCCAAGCTGGTCCTGGCGGACCGCTCGGTGCTGCTGCGCGCGGACGGGTTCGCCGCCACGGTGCGGGAGTTCGGTGTGGACACGGTGCTCAGCGCGACCCCGTCGCTGCTGACCTTCCTGACCCGCGACCCGGCGATCGCCGAGGAGCTGCGGGCGCTGCGGCTGACCGTCTCCAGCGGCGAGTCGCTGCGGCCCTTCCTCGCCGCGGGCGGCCACCGGGCGCTCGGCGGCACCCTGGTCAACCAGTACGGCCCGACCGAGTGCACCATGACCTCCACCCGGCTGCGGGTGCCGGCCGAGCCGGAGACCACCGCCGACCTGATCGGCAGGCCGATCGACGGGGTCGCGGTCCGCCTGCTGGACGCGGCGCTCGCGCCGGTGCCGGACGGCGGGGTCGGCGACCTGTACCTGGCGGGCTCCGGCGTGGCGCGCGGCTACTGCGGCCGCCCCGGGCTGACCGCCGAGCGCTTCCTGCCCGACCCGGCCGGCCCGCCCGGCAGCCGGATGTACCGCACCGGCGACCTGGCCCGCCGCCGGCCCGACGGCACCCTGGAGTACCTGGGCCGCAGCGACCGGCAGATCAAGATCCGCGGCTACCGGGTGGATCCCGCCGAGGTCGAGGGCGAGCTGCTGGGCCACCCGGCGGTGACCGGCGCGGTGGTCACCGCGGAGCGCGACGACCAGGGCCGCACCTTCCTGGTCGCCCACCTCACCGGTGCGCTGGCGGAGGTCTCCGACCAGGCCCTCCGCTCCCACCTGGCCCGGACCCTGCCGTTCCACCTGATGCCGCGCCGGTTCGTCCGGCTGGACCGGCTGCCCACCACCAGCACCGGCAAGGCCGACCGCCGGGCGCTGACCGATCCGCCCCTGGAGCCGACGCCATGACCGACCTGCGCACCCGGCTCGGCCTGGCGGATGTCCGGGCGGCGGCGGAGCGGATCGCCGGCCAGGTGCGCCGCACCCCGCTGCTGGCCGTCGAGGAGCTGCCCGGTCTGCTGCTGAAGGCCGAACACCTGCAGCACAGCGGCTCGTTCAAGGTCCGCGGTGCCGCCAACGCGATGGCCGGCGCGGCCGCCTGCGAGATCGTCACCGGCTCCTCGGGCAACCACGGCATCGCCGTCGCCCTGGGCGGGCGGACGCTGGGGGTGCCGGTCACCGTGCTGATGGCGGCCGGCGCCAGCCCGGACAAGGAGCGGGTGATCCGCTCGCTGGGCGCCGAGGTGGTCCGGGTGGACGGCGGCGTGGCCGAACGCGAACGGCAGGCGCTGGCGCACGCCAAGCGGACCGGCGCGCTGCTGGTGCCCTCCTCCGACCACGAGCTGGTGGTGGCGGGCCAGGGCACCGTCGGCCTGGAACTCCTGGAGCAGGGGCCCGAGGTGGACACCGTCTTCGTCCCGACCGGCGGCGGCGGTCTGCTGGCGGGCATCTGTCTGGCCGCGCAGGCCGCCGGCCGGCCGGTGCGGGTGATCGGCGTGGAGCCGGCCGGCGCCGACCGCTACGCCCGCTCGCTGGCCGCCGGCCGGCCGGTCGCCGTGCCGCCCTCGGCCACCGTGGCGGACGGGCTGCGCGGACAGCGGCCCGGCGCCGTCCCGTTCCCGATCGTCCGGGAGCGGGCGCACGCGCTGGTCGCCGTCTCCGACCGGGCGATCCTCGCGGCCATGCGGCTGCTGCACCAGGCGGGCGTGCCCGCCGAGCCGAGCGGCAGCGTGGCGCTGGCCGGTGCGCTGGCCTGGCGGGACCGCCCGCTGACCGGCGGCCGGGTCGCGGTCGTCGTCTCCGGCGGCAACACGCCCGCGGCGCTCGCCGCCGCCCACTGATGCTCCGTCAATTCCCGACTACTCATTCGGAGGTACCGATGACCACGCAGAGCCAGCAGGTGACGGCGGCTGAACTGCCCGAGCTGATCGCCTCCTTCTACCGGGAGACCCTGGGCGACGACACCCTCGACACCACGAGCGACTTCTTCGAGGCGGGCGGCGACTCGCTCAGCGCCTTCCAGATCACCGCCCGGCTGCAGCAGGCGGTCGGGGTGGAGATCCCGGTCGCCCTGGTCTTCACCTACCCGTCGCCCGAGGACCTGGCCATGGTCGTCGTCGCCGACGCCGGCCTGAGCGAATAGGAGGCGGACCATGGCCGGGACCACCGTTCCGCTGGGGGACAAGTGGCAGCTGTGGCGGCAGTTCGCCCTGCGCGGGCCGGGCTTCCCGGCCGACGGGGTGCTCCGGCTGGCCGCGCCGGAGCTGGCCGGGGCGGCCGACGCCCTGGGGCCGGAGGCCGCGCTCACCGGGCCCGCCTGGGCGGCCTTCGAGGCGGCCTTCACCGAGGCGGTGGTGGACGGCGCGCGGGAGTTGCAGCGGATCGCCGCCCGTCCCGACTTCCAGGCCGCGGTGGCCTGGCAGAACCGGGCGGTGCTGCGCACCGGCATCGCCTCCTTCCTCAACTGGACCCCGAGCGCGGCCGGCCGCACCAGCATGCCGCGCCAGCGCGAGGAGCTGGTGGCGCACTACTGGCAGCGCTTCTGCGTGAAGAACGACACCATCGGCTTCTTCGGCCCGGTCGGCTGGGGTTCGATCGACCCGGACGGTCCGGGCGTGGCGGTCCGGCCCGGCACCGGCCTGGTGTCGCGCACCGAGGTGTACTTCTCCAGCTGGTCGATCGACGAGCTGGCGAAGCTGCTGGAGGCCGACCCGCGGCTGCGCGAGTGGGTGGCGCCGCGCCGGATGCCGTACCTGCGGCTCGGCGACGGGCAGGTGCTGCTGCCGGGCCGCCCGGCGCAGCCGGCCACCGGCCTGGAGCTGACGGCGCTCCGGCTGTGCGACGGCCGGCGCCCGGTCCGCGAGGTCCGGGCGGAGCTGGCCCGGCTGGCCGGCGCCGAGGAGGCAAACCGGCTGCTGGACCAGTTGGTCCGGCGGCGCTGGATCGTGCGCAAGCTGGAGGTGCCGGCCGGCACCCACCCCGAGCGCCACCTGCGCGACTGGCTGGAGCGGGTCGGCGACCAGGAGGCGCGCGAGCACGGGCTCGGCCTGCTGGCGGTGCTGGAGCGCGGCCGGGCCAGGGTGGCGGCGGCGCGCGGGCCGGAGCTGGCCGGGGCACTGGCCGCCCTGGAGGCCGACTTCCAGGACCTGACCGACACGGCGGCGGCCCGGGAGAAGGGCAGCACCACGGCGCCCTGCCGCACCGTGGTCTACTCCGACAGCATCCGGGCCGCCACGGCCACGGTCGGGGCCGAGGTGCTGCGGGCGCTGGAGCCGCTGGACCTGCTGATGACCAGCGCCGGCTGGCTCACCTCCCGGCTGGCCGCCCGGGTGCTGGAGCTGGCCGAGCAGACCTACGACCGGCAGGCGCCGGACGGCGAGCCGGTGGACCTGGCCTCCTTCTGGTTCGCCTGCATGCCGATCCTGCACGGCGACGCGGTGGCCGAAGCGGCCGCCCTGCAGAAGGAGTTCTGGCACCGCTGGTCGGCGGTGCTGCGGCTGCCGGAGCAGCGGGGCAACATCGCGCTCGCCTCGGCGGACATCGCCGAGGCGGTCCGCTCGGCCTTCGACGAGCGCTCGGCGGGCTGGAGCGCGGCCCGCTACCTGAGCCCGGACGTGATGCTCGCGGCCGAGGGGCCGCAGGCGGTGGAGCGCGGCGAGTTCCAGCTGGTGATCGGCGAACTGCACGTGGCGATCAACACCCTGGGCGCCTCGCTCTTCGTCCACCAGCACCCGGACCCGGCCGCGCTGTTCGCCCAGACCGACCGGGACCACCCGCGGCCCCGGCTGATGCCGCTGCTGCCCAAGGAGCACCGCGCCCGGCTCTCCGCCCGGGTCCGGCACGCCCTGGTCCGGCCCGAGGACTACCAGCTGGCCCTGCTGGACCACGGCGCCGACCCGCTGCGCGAGCGGACCGTGCCGAGTGCGGAGGCGGTGGTGGAGCGGCAGGACGGCCGGCTGGTGGTGCGGCTGCCCGACGGCGCGGTCTTCGGCGTGCTGGAGGTCTTCGCGCACGTGCTGACCACGCTGGTGATCGACCTGTGCCGGCTGCTGCCGGAGGCCGACCACACGCCGCGGATCACCGTGGACCGGCTGGTGCTGGCCCGGGAGACCTGGCGGTTCACCGGCGCCGGGCTGGACTGCGCGCAGGAGAAGAACGAGGCGCGCCGCTTCGTCCGGATCCGCCGCTGGCAGCTGGCGAGCGGGCTGCCGAGGTTCGTCTTCGTCACCACGCCGACCGAGCCGCGGCCGTTCTTCGTGGACTTCGAGAGCCCGGTGTACGTGAACATCCTGGCCAAGGCGATCCGCCGGCTGGCCGCCCGGGATCCGCAGGCCAAGCTGACCGTCTCCGAGATGCTGCCCACCCCGGAGCAGACCTGGCTGACCGACGACCAGGGCAACCGCTACACCAGCGAGCTGCGGTTCGTCGCCCTCGGCGACTGACCCGGACGCCCTGATGGCCGCCTCCCCTCGAAAGGGGAGGCGGCCATCTGGCTTGGCGATGGCCGAAGGGCCGTCAGCGAGGAGCTGACGGCCCTTCGGCGCCGGAGTCAGCCGGCCACCGGCAGCGGCTCGGCCGCCCCGGTCGGTGCGCCGACCTCGAAGGCCTCGCAGAGCGCCCGGACGGCGCGGTCGAGTTGCGCCCGCGGGCAGAGCGCGGCGAGCCGGCGGGACTCGAAGGAGGTGGCCGCCAGCGGGACCCCGGCGCGGGCCAGCGCCTCGCAGAAGGTGGCCACCACGGCGGGGGCCGAACGCAGCCCGGCGCCGAGCAGCGCCACCTCGCCGACCTGCTCGTCCAGTTCGACCGACCCCACGTCCGCCACCGCCAACTCGGCGGCCACCGCCGGCCCGTGGGCCGCGGGCACGGTGAACGCCAGGGTGCCCGGGCCGCCGCGGGAGCTCACGGTGCCGACCGGCACGCCGAGTCCGGCGGCCGCCCGCAGCACCCGCGCGGTCCCGGCCGGCGAAACGCCGGCCGGGACCGCGACCGTGATCAGGACCTCGCTGAGCGAGGCGGCGACGCCCCGCACGATCGGCTGCTCCATGGGGTCAGCCCGTCAGCACGTGCCCGTCGCCCACCCGGTGGACGCGCGAGCGGCGCAGGTTCTGGACGGCGAAGGTGCGGTGCAGCCAGCGGTCCCGCCCGTCATAGCGCGGGGTGAAGCCGGTGCGGCCGTGCACGGTGACCCGGTTGTCGACGATCGCCAGGTCGCCGGGGAGCAGCCGGTGGGTCAGCGCGTGCGCGGCGAAAAGCTGCTGCAGGGCGCCCATGGCCTGCGCGGCCCGCTCGGTCAGCGGCCGGGTGGCGGCGAAGTCGACCAGCAGGTCCGGGTCCTCGGGGGCGCCGCTGAGCACCGCGTGCGGCCGGGACTGCTCGGCGGGCAGCGCGAAGGAGGGCGGCGGGGCGGTGGCGAACTCGGGCTGCAGCAGGATGTCCCGGTGGGCCGGGTCGAGCAGGTGGTTGACCTGCCGGATGGAGGCGGTGCGCAGCCCGGCCACCCGCTCGTGGTCGGCGCGCACGCAGAGCAGCAGCACGTAGTCGGGGCGGTGGGGGTGGAAGGCGTTCTCGTTGTGGAAGGTCAGCAGGGCGGAGCCCTCGTTGCCCTGGAACTCCTCGCTGCCGGGCACCGGGACCACGTCGTGGACCATCGCGCCGGACTTCTCCGGCCGGAACGAGATCGGCTGGCCGAGCGCCTGGGTGAGCAGCATCAGCACGGCGGCGGGGATGGTGGCCTCGCGCTGGACGGAGCCGCCGACCATCGGGGTGGGGCCGATCAGCTCCTCGTCCACCGGCAGGCCGCGGACCAGCAGGGCGCCGGCCGGTCCGGGGTCACGGGCGAAGTCGGCGAGTGATCTGCGCAGTTCGGCGGGCAGCTCGTGGGAGAGCCGGTCGGCCCGGCGGATCCAGGCGGGGTCGTCGATCCGGCCGTCCGCGCAGGGCAGCAGGTCGGCGGCCAGGCTCTCGACGGCCATGGCAACCCGGGGGTCCACGGTCACCACGCTGTCATGCGAGTCGGCTGTGAGGACGGGGGTCATGGGTCACTTCCTTCGTCGGATGGGAACGGGCCGGGGCGGACGGCCTGGTGCCGCCGTCCGCCCCGGCCGTGCTCGCTTACTGCTGCTCGCCGGCCAGCAGGCCGGTCAGCAGCTTCGCCACCTCGGCGACGTGGGGGGCCTTCAGCACCCCGAGGTGGTTGCCGGGGACCCGGTGGACCGTCAGCCCGCCGTGCGCCAGCTCCCGCCAGCGCGCGGTGAAGTCCTCGAAGCTGACGCCGACCGCGACCTCGTGCTCGCCCGCCGCGACCTCGTCGCCCGCGATCAGGTGCAGCCGGCCGTCGTAGGGGGTGTGGCGGTAGTCCAGCCGGGTCTGCAGCAGCTCCCGCCAGACCCGGATCCGGGCGGGCCAGAAGTCGTCGCCGGGCTCCGGCGGGGCCACCTCGCCGTCGTCCAGCAGCTTGTTGAGCAGCTCGCCGGCCGCCTGCTGCAGTTCGGCCACCCTGGCCGGGTCGGCGCCGGCCGCGGCGGCCTCGTTGAGCGCGGCGAAGGCCGCCTCGGCGCCCTGGAAGCGGCGCACGAACTCGTGCATGTTCTCCCGCTCGTAGGTGTCCAGCGCGGGGTCCAGCAGCAGGAAGGTGACCTCCTCCCCCGCGGCGTGCAGCCGGCGCACCATCTCGGTGGTGATCTGGCTGCCGCCGCACCAGCCGAGCAGGTGGTAGGGGCCGCTGGGGGCGATCCGGCGCAGCTCGGCCAGGTTCAGCTCGGCGACCTGCTCGACGCTCTCCGGCGCGGGGCAGGGCCGGGTCAGGCCCGGCCACTCGAAGGCGGCCACCGGCTGGTCGGGGTCCAGGTGGTCGGCCAGTGCGGCGAACCAGTGGGCGCTGCCGGGGTGCACGCAGAACAGCGGCGGGCGGGTGCCGGTGCGGCGCAGCCAGACGATGGTGTCCGCGGCCCCGGCCTCGGGGGTGTGCGCGGCGTCGGCGTCGGTGACCACGGCGGCCAGTTCGGCGATCGTGCGGTGCCGGTAGAAGTCCTGGAAGGTGAGCTTGTAGCCGTGTTCGGCGCGGAGCTTGGTGATGACCTTCATCACGGTCAGCGAGTGGCCGCCGAGTTCGGCGAAGCTGTCGTCGATGCCGACCTGCGCCAGGCCCAGCGCCGCCGCCCAGGCCCGGGCCAGGATGTTCTCCACGGCGGTGCGCGGGGCCCGGTAGGGACGGGCGGAGACCGGGCCGGTGGCCTTGGGCAGCCGGGCCAGGTCGATCTTTCCGCTTGCGGTCATCGGCAGTTCGTCGAGCACCAGGTAGCGGGAGGGCACCAGGTGGGCGGGCAGCACCTGGGCGAGGCGGTCGCGCAGCGCCACCGGGTCGGGCGCGGGCTCGCCGGCCGGGACCAGGTAGGCGGCCAGCTCCTTCTCGCCGCCGGGGGCGGCGACCACGTGCACGGCGACCTCGCGCAGGTCGGCCTCGCGGCGCAGCGCGGCCTCCACCTCGCCGGGCTCGATCCGGTAGCCGCGGATCTTCACCTGGTGGTCCACCCGGCCGGCGAACTCCAGGACGCCGTCGGCGCGGTAGCGGGCCAGGTCGCCCGAGCGGTAGAGCCGCTCGCCGGGGCGCGCCGCGTACGGGTCCGGCACGAAGCGCTCGGCGGTCAGCTCCGGGCGCTCCACGTAGCCGCGGGCCAACTGGGCTCCGCCGATGTAGAGTTCGCCGACCACGCCGACCGGCACCTGCTGCAGGTCGCGGTCCAGCACCCGCATCGTGGTGTTGGCGAACGGGCGGCCGATCGGCAGCACGCCGGCCGGCAGGTCGCCCGGCCGGCCCTCCAGGTGGGAGCAGCCGACGGTGGTCTCGGTCGGGCCGTACTCGTTGTCCACCAGGGTGTCCGGGGCGTGCTCGGCCCAGCGGGAGACCATCTCCCGGGTCAGCTCCTCGCCGCCGGCGATCAGCCGCCCGGCCGCGCCACGCAGGGCCTGCGGGGAGAGCGACTGGTTGAGCAGCGCCAGGTGCGAGGGCGTCAGCTTCAGCAGGCCGAAGCCGCCGCGCTCCAACTCGGCGATCAGGGCGTCGATCCCGGGGGTGCCGTCGTCCGCGGTGAGGGTGACGGGCTGGCCGGAGAGCAGCGCGGGGAAGAGCGAGGTGACGGGCAGGTCGAAGGCCATCGAGGAGTAGAGCGGCGCGCCGGTGCCGCCCAGCGGCCGGTAGCCGTCCAGGCACCAGCAGACGTAGTTGACCAGGTTGCGGTGCTCGATCATCACGCCCTTGGGCGTGCCGGTCGAGCCGGAGGTGTAGATCACGTAGGCCAGCGAGTCGGGGGTCACCGGGCGGCCGGGGTTGCCCGGGTCCTGCCCGGCGATGCCGGGGTCGGTGTCGACCGCCAGCGGCCGGGCCGGACTGTCGGCCAGCAGGTGGGCCAACTCGCTCTGGGTGACGGCCACCTGGGCGCCGGTCTCGGCGAGCAGCCCGGCCAGCCGGGCGGCCGGGTGGGCCGGGTCGAGTGGCAGGTAGCCGGCGCCGGCCTTGAGCACCGCCAGCAGGGCGACCACCAGTTCCGGGCCGCGGCGCAGCAGCACCCCGACCAGGGACTCCTGCCCGACCCCGAGTTCGCCGAGCCGCCGCGCCAACCGGTTGGCGCGGGCGTTGAGTTCGGCGTAGTCCAGGGTGCTGCCGTCGGCGCAGCGCAGCGCGACGGCCTGCGGGGTGCGGGCGGCCTGGGCCTCGAAGAGCTGGTGCAGGCAGGCGTCGGGGTAGGCGGTCCGCGGACCGGTGGCGAATCCGTCGATCCGGGCCCGCTCCTCGGCGTCCAGGGCCGCGCCGCGGGCGTCGCCGGCCGGGTCGGCGGCCATCGCCTCCAGGATCCGCCGGTAGAGCGCGGCCAGCCGGCGGCCGTTGGCGCGGCTGATCCGCTCGGGGCGGCCGGAGAGGTAGACCACGCCGGGGAAGGTCCAGACGTCCAGCGCGAACTCGTTGGGGCTGACGTCGACCACGTTGCCGGAGTCGATGGTGCGGTTGTCCAGGACGTGGAAGTCCAGGTAGGTGAAGGCGACGTCGACCAGCGGGGTGCCCTCGCCCCAGGCGCGCTGCATCTCCGGCAGCGGGAACCGGCGGTGCGGCCAGGCGGCCACCTCGGCGGTGAAGACCTCGCGGGCCAGCTCGCTCCAGGTGGCGCCGGTGAGTTCGACGCCGAGCGGCAGGGTGTTGAGGTGCATGCCGCGGACCAGGTCGCCGCCCTCGGTCTCCAGCCGGCCGTTGCAGACCAGGCCGCTGTGGAAGCGGTGGCTGCCGCCGATGGTGGCGACGGCCTTGAGGTGGGCGGCGAAGAGCACGCTCTTCAGCGGCACGCCGGCGGTGGCGGCCAGCCGGCGCAGGCCCGGCTCCAGGTCGCGGAACGGCACGGTGATCTGGTACGGCTGCTCCGCGTCGGCCGGGTCGGCGGCCCAGGCGGCGGGCAGGCCGACCCGCTCGTAGTCGGTGACCTGCCGCTGCCAGAACTCCCGTTCCTCGGCGGAGGCGAGCGAGCGGCGCTCCAGCGCGACCAGGTCGGCGAACCGGACGGTGTGGGTGCCGGGGGCGGCCGGGGCCTGTCCGGCGCGGATCGCCCGGTAGTCGCGCATCACCTCGTCGATCAGCGAGTGGTGGCTCCAGCCGTCCAGGATGGCGTGGCACTCGATGAAGGAGAAGGTCCAGCGGTCCTCGGCGGTCTGGTGGATGTGGAAGCGCAGCATCGGCGCCTCGGTGATGTCGAACGGCGTGCGGCGGGTCTCGGCGGTGAACCGCTCCAGCTCCGCCCGCACCTGCTGCTCGTCGAGCCCGCGCAGGTCGTCGTAGCCGACCTCGGCGGTGGCCTCGGCGTGCACCAGCTGCATCGGCTCGGAGAAGCCGGTGAGGTCGAAGGAGGTGCGCAGGATCTCGTGCCGGCTGGTGAGCTGGGCGGCGGCCTGGCGCATCGCGGTGAGCGAGAACGGGGCGTCGTCGATGAACGGGAAGAGCGTGATGTTGTGGTACGGGCTCTCGTCCCGGTCGGCGAGCATCTGGTAGACCATGGCGGCCTGCACCATGGCCAGCGGGTAGGCGTCCACCAGGCCGGCCGGCAGCGCGGACCGGTCGGCGTCGGTGAGCTGGGCGAACGGCGCCACCCGCTGCTCCTCCACGCTGGCGGGGCGGCCGGGGGCGACGGTCTCGGCGTAGCCGGCCAGGCCCTCCACGCTCTGGTGCACCAACAGGTTCTGCACCGTCAGGTCGATGCCGCGCCGGCGCAGCGCGCCGACCACCTTGATCGCCCGGATCGAGTCGCCGCCGAGCTCGAAGAAGTTGTCCGTCGCGCCGACCTGGGGGAGCGTCAGCACCTCGGCCCAGGTCTCGGCGACCACCCGTTCGGTGACGGTCCGGGGGGCGACGTGCGCGCGGGTGCCGAGGTCGCGGTGGGCCTCGGGGTCGGGCAGCGCGCGGCGGTCGATCTTGCCGTTGGCGGTCATCGGGAAGGCGTCCAGCGGGACGAAGATCGCCGGGACCATGTAGGCGGGCAGCGTGCGACCGAGCCAGGCGCGCAGGTCGGCGGTGTCCAGGGTGTGCCCGGCCCTGGGGGCGGCGTAGGCGACCAGCCGGGCCTCGGTCTCGCCGGGGCGGCGGTGCGCCAGCACCAGGCTGTTCTCCACGGCGGGGTGGCCGCCGAGGGCGGCCTCGATCTCGCCGGGCTCGATCCGGTGGCCGCGGATCTTCACCTGCTCGTCGGCCCGGCCCAGGAACTCCAGTTCGCCGTCGGCGCCGTAGCGGGCCAGGTCGCCGGTGCGGTACATCCTGGCGCCCGGCACCGCGGCGAACGGGTCGGGCTGGAAGCGGTCGGCGGTCAGGCCGGGGCGGCCCAGGTAGCCGCGGGCCAGGCCGGGGCCGGAGACGAAGAGCTGGCCGGGGACGCCGATCGGCACCGGGTTGAGATCGGCGTCCAGCAGGTGCAGCCGCAGGTCGCCGAGCGGGCGGCCGATCGGGCTGCGCCGGGCGCCGGCGGCCTCCTCGGCGCGCACCACGCGGCGGGTGACGTGCACGGTGGTCTCGGTGATGCCGTACATGTTGACCAGCTCCGGCCGCTGGTCGCCGAACCGGGCGAACCAGGGCGCGAGTTCCGCCACGTCCAGCGCCTCGCCGCCGAACACCACGGTGCGCAGCGCGAGTTCCTCCGGCCGCAGGTCGGCCAGCGCCACCGCCTCCTGGAGGCCGCGGAAGGCGGAGGGGGTCTGGTTGAGCACGGTGACCCGCTCGCGCACCAGCAGTTCGAGGAAGTCCTGCGGGGAGCGGGAGACGGCGTACGGGACCACCACGGCCCGGCCGCCGTTGAGCAGCGCGCCCCAGAGCTCCCAGACCGAGAAGTCGAAGGCGTAGGAGTGGAAGAGCGTCCAGACGTCCTGCGGACCGAAGCCGAAGTCCTCCTGGCAGGAGGCCAGCAGGCGCAGCACGTTGGCGTGGGTGACCGGGACGCCCTTGGGGGCGCCGGTGGAGCCGGAGGTGTAGATGACGTAGGCGGTGTTGCCGGGGCCCGCCTGCACGGCGGGGTCGCCGTCCTGCCCGCCCTCGCCGTCCTCGTCCAGCAGCAGGGTGGTGACGGTCTCCGCACCGGTGCGGCGGTCGGCGACCAGGGCGGTCACCCCGGCGTCGGCGAGGATGTAGGCGAGCCGGTCGGCGGGCTGGCCGGGGTCCAGCGGGAGGTAGCCGGCGCCGGACTTGAGCACGCCGAGCAGCGCCACCACCAGGTCGAGTCCGCGCTCGAACCGGACCCCGACCAGGCGCTCCGGGCCGGCGCCGAGCGCCCGCAGCCGGTGGGCCAGGCGGTTGGCCCGGGTGTTCAGCTCGCGGTAGCTGAGCGAGGCGCCCTCGCAGCTCACGGCGATCGCCTCGGGGGTGCGCTCGGCCCAGCGCTGGAAGGCCTCGGGCAGCGTCTCCTCGGCGGGGTAGCTGCGGCCGGCGCCGCTCCAGGAGGCGAGCAGCGCGCGTTCGGCCTCGGGCAGCAGCTCCAGCCGGTTCACCGGCTTGTCCGGGTCGGCGGCGATGCCGGCGAGCAGGCGCAGGTAGTGCTCGATCGTCCGGTGGATCGTCGCCTCGTCGAACAGCGCAGTGGCGTACTCCAGTTGGCCGCTGACCGAGCCGTCGGCGGTGGTCGCGAGGGCGAGGCCGAGGTCGAACTTGGCGGTGCGCCAGTCCACCGGGCGCTGCTCGGCGCGCAGCGCGCCGAGGGCGGCCGGGGTGTGCGCGGCGAGTTGGAAGACCACCTGGAAGATCGGGTTGCGGGAGGGGTCGCGCTCGGGCGCCAGCTCGTCCACCAGCCGCTCGAACGGCGTCTCCTGGTGGGTGAAGGCGCCGAGCGCCGTCTCCCGGACCCGGGCCAGCAGTTCGGTGAAGGTCGGGCTGCCGGAGAGGTCGGTGCGCAGCGCCACGGTGTTGGCGAACAGGCCCGCCATGCCCAGCGTCTCGCTGCGGTCGCGGCCGGCCACCGGGGTGCCGACCACCACGTCCTGCTGTCCGCCGCTGCGGCCGAGCAGCAGTTGGAAGGCGGCCAGGAAGACCATGAACGGGGTGGCGCCCTGGGTGCGGCCCAGCTCGACCAGCACATCGGCCAGTTCGGCGGGGATGCGGAAGCTCGCGGTGGCCCCGGAGGCGTCCCGGACCGGGCCGCGCGGGCGGTCGGTGGGCAGCGCCAGCGGGGTCAGGCCGGCCAGTGCGGTGCGCCAGTAGTCGAGCTGGGTGGCCAGGCGCTCGCCGGAGAGCTGCTCGCGCTGCCAGGCGGCGAAGTCCGCGTACTGCAGCTCCAGCGGCTCCAGCGGGGACTCCTGGCCGGCAGCGAACGCCTGGTAGAGCCGGTCGAGTTCGCCGAGCAACACACCCTCGGTCCAGCCGTCGGAGGCGATGTGGTGGACCGTCAGCAGCAGGGCGTGGGCGTCCTCGCCGAGCCGGGCGAGCAGCGCCCGGACCGGGTGCTCGGTCTCCAGGTCGAAGGCGCGGCGGCCGTCCCGGGCCACCAGCTCGGCGAGCCGCCGCTCGGCCTCCTCGGCGTCGGCGCCGCGCAGGTCGGCCGTGGTCAGCGCGATCGGCCCGGGCTCGTCGATCACCAGCACCGGCTCGTCGTCCACCGCCGGGAAGCGGGTGCGCAGCACCTCGTGCCGGGCCACCAGCGCGTCCAGCGCCCGCCGCAGCGCCGCCTGGTCGACCGGGCCGGGCAGGCGCAGCAGCAGCGGCATCAGGTACTCGGTGCCGCCGGGCTGGAGCCGGTCGAGCACCCACATCCGGTGCTGCGCGAACGACAGCGGGAGAGCGCCGTCCCGGGGCACGGGGGCGATCCCGTCCTGCCGCTTCTTCGTCAAGCCGCGCAGGCGCCGCTGCAGCAGCTCCGTGCGGGAGCTCGGGCTCGTGCTCATCCTTCGCCTTCCTCTGCGTGCGACGGGGGTGCGGTCCGGTGAGTCCACCGGCCGGGCACCAGCCTGCCGACGGCCATCGGCTGCTCGGCAGGGTCAGCGCGGCGAAGTTGCGGGCGGGGTCTGCGCGTGTGACTGCCGGTCCTTCTCTGGGCCCGCCGCCCGCGGCCTCCCAGCATCGAGCCATGACCGACACCGTGCGCGCGGATGCCCGCGCGAATACCACGCCGCTGCTGCGCAACCGGGACTTCGTGCTGCTCTGGCAGGCGGCGGCCGTCTCCGGGCTGGGCTCCAACGCCTCCAGCGTGGCCTACCCGCTGCTGATCCTGGCGCTGACCGGTTCGCCCGCCGACGCCGGGCTCACCGGGTTCGTCGCCCTGCTGCCGCAGCTGCTCTTCCAACTCCCGGCCGGCGTGCTGGTGGACCGCTGGAACCGGCGGCGGACGATGATCTGGTGCGACGTGCTGCGCGGCCTGGCGATCGGCAGCGTGGCGGCGGCCCTGCTGCTGCACCACCTGACGCTGGCGCACGTGCTCGCCGTCGGCTTCGCCGAGGGCACCCTGACGGTGGCCTTCCGGATCGCCGCCTCGGCGGCCGTGCCCAATGTGGTGCACTCCTCGCAGCTGGCCGCCGCGCTCTCCCGCAACGAGGCGCGGGCCCGCGGCGCCGCGATGCTGGGCCAGCCGCTGGGCGGGGTGCTGTTCGGCCTGGGCCGGGCGGTGCCGTTCCTCTTCGACGCCGCCAGCTACCTCTGGTCGCTGGTCAGCCTGCTGCTGATCCGCCGTCGGTTCCAGGCCGAGCGGCGCCCGCGCGGCGGCCCGCTGCACCGCGAACTCACCGAAGGTGTGCGCTGGTTGTGGCACCAGCCGTTCCTGCGCACGACCACCGCGCTGATCGCCGGCAGCAACCTGCTCTTCCAGGCGCTCTTCCTGACCGTGATCGTGATGGCCCGCGGCAAGCACGGCTCCTCGGCGGCGATCGGCGTGATGTTCGGGCTGGCGGCGGTCGGCGGGGTGCTGGGCTCGCTGATCGCGCCGGCGGTGGAGCGCCGGTTCTCCATGCGTGCGGTGGTGGTCGGCGCCAACTGGGCCTGGGCGCTGCTGGTTCCGGTGCTGCTGCTGGTCCGCGACCCGTACCTGATCGGCGCGGTGTACGCGCTGATGTGCTTCGTCGGGCCGGTCTGGAACGTGGTGACCTCCGCCTACCAGCTGGCCGTCACCCCGGACGCCATCCAGGGCCGGGTGCTGGGCGCGGTCGGCCTGGTCGCCTTCGGCGCGATCCCGCTCGGCTCGCTGATCGGCGGCCAGCTGCTGGCCGCCTTCGGCCCGACCGCCACCGTCTGGGTGCTCACGGCCTGGATGGTGCTGCTGGCCGCGACCGCCGCGCTCAGCCCCTCGGTGCGCTCGGCTCCGGCACTCTCCGGCGCCGCCCCGGCCGCCGCCGAGCCGGAGCCCGCGCCGGCCGCCTGACCCGCTCCCCCAGCCACACGCCGCCGCCCGCCACCCCTGCTCGGGGGTGGCGGGCGGCGGCGTGTCCGGGGCTCAGCGGGTCTCGTCCTCCTCCGCCAGCAGCGCGGCCACCTCCTCGTCGCTCAGCTCGGCGATCTGCGCCTCCAGCGCCTCCACCAGCAGCTGGCTCAGGCCGGCCACCGTGGTCGCCTCGAAGAGGCAGCGCAGCGGCAGCGGCACGTCGAAGACGGCGACCAGCCGGGCCAGCACCCGGGTGGCGAGCAGCGAGTGCGCACCGAGCACGAAGACGTCGTCGTCGACGCCGATCCGCTCCACGCCCAGCACCTCCGCCCAGATCTCGGCGACGATCTCCTCGGTCGGGTTGCGCGGCGCCGTGTACGGCCGTTCCAGCAGCTCCCGGTCGGCGACCGGCGCGGGCAGCGCCTTGCGGTCGACCTTCTTGCTGGAGGTGAGCGGCAGTTCGTCCAGCACCGTCCAGAGCGAGGGCACCATGTACGAGGGCAGCCGCTCGCCCGCCCAGTCGCGCAGCTCGGCGATGTCCGGGCCGCCGGTGCCGTGCGGCACCAGGTAGGCGACCAGCCGGCGGTCGCCGGGCCGCACGTCGCGGGCCACCACGGCGACCGCGCGCAGGCCGGGGTGCTGGGCCAGCACCGCCTCGATCTCGCCGAGTTCGATCCGGAAGCCGCGCAGCTTGACCTGCTGGTCGATCCGGCCCAGGAACTCGATGGTGCCGTCGGCCAGGAAGCGCACCAGGTCGCCGGTCCGGTAGAGCCGGCCGCCGGGCACCTCGCCGAACGGGTCGGGGATGAACTTCTCCGCCGTCAGCTCCGGCCTGCGGTGGTAGCCGCGGGCCAACCGGACGCCGGCCAGGTGGAGTTCGCCGGGCACGCCGACCGGCACCGGGTCGCCGCTGCCGTCCAGCACGTAGGCCCGGGTCCCGGGGACGGGCCGACCGATCGGCAGCGCCGCCTCGCCGCGGCCCGCCGGGGCGGCCGGCACGGGGTGCAGCACACAGGTGACGGTCGCCTCGGTGGGGCCGTAGTTGCACAGGAACCGGCCGGGCAGGCCGGTGGCGGCCCAGGCGAGGGCGTCGTCCACGGTGACCACGTCGCTGCCGACGTTCATCAGCTTCAGTCCGCGCAGCCGCTCGTCCCCGGGCCGGACCTGCTGGATCACCTCGCGGTAGTAGGCAGGGGTGATCTCCATGGTGGTGATGCCGTGTTCGGCGACCCGCTCGGGCAGTTCGGCGGGGCTCCAGAAGAGCGGGTCGGCGACCACCACGGTGGCGCCCGCGATCAGGGTGGCGGCGATCTGGTCCATCGCCACGTCGAAGGTGAGCGCGGAGAGCAGCACCACCCGGTCGCCCGGCTCGATGTCGTACTCCCGGGCGATCACCAGGCAGTGGTGGGCGTAGGAGCCGTGCTGGATCAGCACGCCCTTGGGCTGCCCGGTGGAGCCCGAGGTGTAGATCATGTAGGCGAGTTGGTCCGGTCCGGCCTGCGGCGCGAGGTCCGTGTCCGGGTGTCCGGCGATCCGCTCGGCCTCGGCGTCGACCAGCACCAGCGGGCCGGTGCTGACGGCGGCCAGCCGCTCGGCGAACCGCGCGGTGCTCAGCACCGCCCCGGCGTCCAGCTCGCCGAGCATGAACGCCAGCCGCTCGGCCGGGTGTTCGGGGTCGATCGGCACGTAGACCCCGCCGGCCTTGAGCACGGCCAGCAGCGCCACCACCACCTCGACGCCGCGTTCCATGCAGACCGCCACCGGCCGTTCCGCGCCGATCCCCAGCTCCAGCAGGTGCCGGGCCAGCCGGTTGGCCCGCCGGTTGAGCTCGGCGAAGCTCAGGCTGGTCTCCCCGAAGGCCACGGCGGGCGCGTCGGGCGTCCGGGCCGCCCGCTGCTCGAAGAGCGCGGGCACGCAGTCCTTTGGCACCCCGGCCTGGCCGGCCGGGTTCCAGCCGTGCACCAGCTGCTCCCGCTCGGCCCCGGTGAGCAGCACCAGCCGGCTGAGCGGCGCCTCGGGCTGCGCGGTGGCCGAGCGCAGCAGGGTCAGATAGTGCCCGGCCATCCGCTCGACGGTGGCACGGTCGAAGAGCGCGGTGGCGTACTCGAAGAGCCCGTGCAGCCCGCCGTCGGCGCTGCGGCCGAGGGCCAGGGTGAGGTCGAACTTGGCGGTCCGCCAGGGCGAGGGGACCCGCTCCACGGTCAGGCCGTCCAGCCGCAGCGGGCTGCTCTGCGCGTGCTGCAGCTCGAACATCACCTGGAAGAGCGGGTTGCGGGCGAGGTCGCGCTCGGGCTGCAGCTCGTCCACCACCCGCTCGAACGGCAGGTCCTGGTGGCTGTAGGCGGCGACCACGTCCTCGTGCACCCGGCGCAGCAGCTCGGCGAAGCTCGGGTCGCCGGCGAGGTCGGCGCGCAGCACCACGGTGTTGATGAACGAGCCGACCACCTCCTCGACTTCGGGCCTGGTCCGGCCGGCCGTCGGGGTGCCGACCGAGATGTCGCTCTGCCGGGTGTAGTGCGCCAGCAGCACGTCGAAGGCGGCCAGCAGCACCACGAACGGGGTGACCTCCCGGCTGCGGGCCAACGCGGAGACGGCTTCGGCCAGTTCGCCGGGGACGGTGAGCGGCAGCAGGTCGCCGCGCGGATCGCGGACGGCGGGGCGGGGCCGGTCGGCGGGCAGCTCCAGCGGGGTGAGGCCGGCCAGCCGCTCGCGCCAGTGCGCCAGGTGCCGAGCGGGCAGCTCGCCCTGCGACCAGCGGTCCTGCCAGGCCGCGAAGTCGGCGTACTGCACGGGCGGCGCGGGCGGCGGGGTAGCGCCGGTGGTCCGGGCCCGGTAGAGCAGGCCGAGGTCCCGGGTGAGCAGGTCGACGGACCAGCCGTCGACGGCGATGTGATGGGCCGTCAGGGCGAGCAGGTGCTCCGCCGGGCCGGTCCTGACCAGCAGGGCGCGCAGCGGCGGCTCCTGGTCCAGGCGGAACGGCCGGGCGGTCTCGGCCCGCACCAGCTCCGCGGCCCGCGCGGCGGCCTCGGCGGCCGACAGGCCGGAGAGGTCCACGGGGGCGCCGCCGAGCGCGGCCACCGGGTCGATCACCTGCACGGGTTCGCCGCCGGGCGCCAGGTAGCGGGTGCGCAGCGACTCGTGGCGCTGCGCCAGGTCGTCCAGCGCGCCGGTCAGCGCGGCGGTGTCGAGCGGGCCGTGCAGCCGCAGCACCAGCGGCACCAGGTACTCGGAGCTGCCGGGCTCCAGCTGGTCGAGGAACCACATCCGGCGCTGGGCGGAGGAGAGCGGCAGCGCGCCCTCGCGCGGCACGGGCAGCACCGCGCCGGCCGGGTCGGCGAGCCGGGCGGCCGGGTCGGCGGCCAGCTCGGCCAGGGCGGCGACGGTGCGGCGGGCGAACACCTCGGCGACCGGGATCTCCACGCCCAGCGCCGTCCGCAGCCGGAAGACCAGCCGGGTGGCGAGCAGCGAGTGGCCGCCGAGGGCGAAGAAGTCGTCGAGCGCGCCGACGCCGGTGCGGCCGAGCAGTTCGGCGAAGACACCGGCGACGGCCTGCTCGGTCGCGTCGCGCGGGGCCAGGTACTCCCCCGGCTCGTCCAGGCCGTCCAGGCCCGGCAGCGCGTCGCGGTCCACCTTGCCGCTCGCGGTGAGCGGCAGCGCGTCGAGCACCCGCAGCACGGCGGGCACCATGGCGTCCGGCAGCCGGGCCGCCAGGTGGGCGCGCAGCTCGGCCGGGTCGGGGGTGGCGCCCGCGACGGGGACCAGGTGGCCGACCAGCCGCGCCTCGCCGTAGACGCCGACGGCCGCGGCGGCCACCGCGGGGTGCTCGCAGAGCGCGGCCTCGATCTCGCTGGGCTCGATCCGGATGCCGCGCAGCTTGACCTGCCGGTCGAGCCGGCCCAGGTACTCCAGGCTGCCGTCGGCGCGGCGCCTGACCCGGTCGCCGGTGCGGTACAGCCGCTCGCCGGGCAGCGCCGGGTGCGGGTTGGGCACGAAGCGGTCGGCGGTCAGGTCGCCGCGGCCCAGGTAGCCGCGGGCCAGGCCCTCGCCGGCCACGCAGAGCTCGCCGGCGACGCCGACCGGCACCAGGGCGCCGTCCGGGTCCAGCACCAGGATCCTGGTGTTGTCGATCGGCTGCCCGATGGCGACGATCTCGCCGGCCTCGCGGCCGTCGTAGCGCCAGGAGGTGACGTCGATGGCGCACTCGGTGGGGCCGTAGGTGTTGACCAGGGTGACGGGCTGCAGGGCGAGCAGCCGGTCGCAGAGCTCCACCGGCAGCGGCTCGCCGGCGCAGAACACCAGCCGCAGGCTGCCGCAGTCGCGCAGTCCGGGCTGCTGCACCAGCACCCGCAGCACCGAGGGCACCAGCTGCAGCACGGTGATCCGGTGCTCGGCCACCGCCCGCACCATGGCGGCCGGGTCGCGCGGCACGCCGTCCGCGGCGACCACCACGGTGCCGCCGCTGACCAGCGGGGCCAGGAACTCCCAGACGGAGGCGTCGAATCCGACCGTGGTCTTCTGCAGCACCCGGTCGGCCGGGCCGAGTCCGTGCTCGCGCACCGTCCAGAGCACGCGGTTGCGGATCGCCCGGTGGCTGACCAGCACGCCCTTGGGGCGGCCGGTGGAGCCCGAGGTGTAGACCAGGTAGGCGGCCGCGTCGGCGTCCAGCGCCGGCAGTTCGCCGACCGGCTGACGGTCGATCAGCTCGCGATCCTCGTCCAGCAGCACCAACTGGGCTCCGCCCGCGGGCGGTTCCTCGCGGATCCAGGACTGGCTGATCAGCACCCGCGCGCCGCTGTCGGCCAGCACGTAGGCCCGGCGCTGGGCGGGGTGCGCGGGGTCCACCGGCACATAGGTGCCGCCGGCCCGCTGCACGGCCAGCAGGGCGGTGACCAGGTCGGCGTCGCGGCGCAGGCAGACCGCCACCGGGGTCTCGGCGCGCACCCCGAGGGAGCGCAGGTGCTGGGCCAGCCTGCCGACCCGCTGGTCGAGTTCGGCGTAGCTCACGGTCTGCCCGGCGAACTCCACGGCGGGCGCCCCGGGGGTGCGGGCGGCCTGCTCGGCGAACAGCTCGGGCAGGCAGCCGGCCGGGCGCTCGGCGGCGGTCTCCTGCCAGCCGCGGACCAGCAGCTCCCGCTCGGCGTAGGCCAGCGCCTCGATCCGGTCCATCGGCCGGCCCGGCTCGCGGACCAGTGCGGCCAGCAGCCGCCCGTAGTGCTCGGCCATCCGCTGCACGGTGCCGCGGTCGAACAGCGCGGTGGCGTACTCGAATCCGCAGCGCAGCGTGCCGTCCTCCTGCGGCTGCACCGAGAGCATCAGGTCGAACTTGGCGGCCGGCCAGGAGACGGCCAGCTGCTCGACCGCCAGCCCGGCCAGGCCGAACGTCCCGCCCCTGGGCGGGCGCAGCTCGAACATCACCTGGAAGAGCGGGTTGCGGGAGAGGTCGCGCTCGGGCGCCAGCTCCTCGACGATCCGCTCGAACGGCACATCGGCGTGCCCGTAGGCGTCCAGCGCCAGTGCGCGGACCCGGCCGAGCAGTTCGGTGAAGCTCGGGCGGCCGTCCAGGTTGCCGCGCAGCACCAGGGTGTTGGCGAAGAAGCCGATCAGCGGCTCGGTCTCGGAGCGGGTGCGGCCGGAGACGGCGGTGCCGACGGCGAGGTCCCGCTGCCCGCTCCACCGGCCGAGCAGGGCGTAGAAGCCGGCCAGCAGCACCATGAACGGGGTGGCGCCGTGCTGGCGGGCCAGGGCGTCGACCGCCGCGCCGAGTTCGGCGGGCAGCTCGACGGCGAGCCGGTCGCCGTGCGGGTCGCGCAGCCGCGGGCGGCGGCGGTCGGTGGGCAGCTCCAGCGGGGTGAGGCCGGCCAGCCGCTCCCGCCAGTGTCCGAGCCGGGCGGCGAACTCCTCGGTGGCGGCCTGCTCGCGCTGCCAGCGGGCGAAGTCGGCGTACTGCACGGGCAGCGGCTCGACGGTCTCGCCCGCGTAGTGCCGGGCCAGTTCACCGGCCAGCACCTCCACCGACCAGCCGTCGGAGACGATGTGGTGCAGCGTCAGCGAGAGCACGTGGTCCTCGTCGCCGAGTCGGAGCAGCATCGCGCGTACCGGGGCGCCGGCCGCCAGGTCGAAGGGCCGCTCCAGCTCGGCGCGGATCAGCGCCTGTGCCTCCTCCTCGGTGGCGGTCCGCTCGGTCAGCTCGATCCGCCCGGCGGGGTCGACCAGTTGCACCGGCTCGCCGTCGACCTCCTGGTAGCGGGTGCGCAGCACGGCGTGCCGCTCGGTCAGGGCGTCCAGCGCGCCGGCCAGCGCGGGCCGGTCCAGCGGGCCGCGCAGCCGCAGCGCGATCGGCACCAGGTAGTCGGTGGCGCCGGGGGCCAGCCGGTCCAGGAACCAGAGCCGCTGCTGGGCGAAGGAGAGCGGCAGCGGGCCGTCGGCGGCGGCCGGGGTGATCGGCTGCTGGCGGGCGGTGGTGGCCTCGGCCAGCACCTCGGCGAGCCGGGCGACGGTGCGGGCGGCGAACACCTCCGCCAGCGGCACCTCGGCGGAGACGACCTGGCGCAGCCGGAACGCCAGCCGGGTGGCCAGCAGCGAGTTGCCGCCGAGTGCGAAGAAGTCCTCGTGCACGCCGACCCCGTCCAACTGCAGCAGCTCGCACCAGACGGCGGCGACCGCCTGCTCCAGCGGGGTGCGCGGGGCGGTCCGGTCGGCGGTCCGGACCAGCCGGGTGCCGTCCGGCTCGGGCAGCGCCTTGCGGTCCACCTTGCCGCTGGGGGTGTAGGGCAGTTCGGGCAGCGCCACGTAGAGCGCGGGCACCAGGTAGGCGGGGAGCAGCCGTTCGAGGTGGGCGCGGAGCTCGGCCACCTGCGGTTCGCGCCGGCCGGCCGGCACCAGGTAGGCGACCAGCCGGGCCGCGTCGCCGGTGCCGTGCGCGCCGACGGCGGCCTCCAGCACCTCGGGGTGCTCGGCGAGGGCGGCCTCCACCTCGGCGGGCTCGACCCGGAACCCGGCCACCTTGATCTGGGTGTCCACCCGGCTCAGGAACTCCAGCAGGCCGTCCGAGCGGTGGCGCACCAGGTCGCCGCTGCGGTAGAGCCGGGCACCCGGCACACCGGCGTACGGGTCGGGGACGAAGCGCTCGGCGGTGAGGTCGCCGCGCCCCCGGTAGCCGCGCGCCACCTGCACCCCGCCGATGTACAACTCGCCGACGGCGCCCGGCAGAACCGGTTCCATCCCGGCGTCCAGCACGTAGAGGGTGGTGTTGTCGATCGGCACGCCGATGCTCATCGGGCCGGGGCCCAGCTCGCTCACCGGCAGCGCGTAGGTGGCGCAGCCGACGGTGGTCTCGGTGGGCCCGTACTCGTTGAAGGCGACGGTGTCCGGGGCGTGCCGCCGCCACGGCTCCAGCATCGCGCCGGTCAGCTGCTCGCCGCCGACCACCAGGTGGCCGGTGCCGGTGCGCAGCGCCTCGGGGCTCAACTCCCGCCCGAGCGGGCCGAGGTGGGTCGGGGTGAGCTTCAGCAGCCCGAACGGCTCGGTGGCGAGCAGCCGGACCAGGCCGTCGAGTCCGGGCGTGCCGTCGTCGGGGGTGAGGGTGACCGGCGAGCCGCTGAGCAGGGCGGGGAAGAGCGAGGTGACCGGCAGGTCGAAGGCGACCGAGGAGTAGAGCGGGGTGCCGGTGCCCTCGGGCAGGTAGGTGCGGGCGGCCCAGCGCACGTAGTTGACCACGTTGCGGTGAGTCACCATGACGCCCTTGGGCGTGCCGGTGGAGCCCGAGGTGTAGATCAGGTAGGCCAGGTTGTCCGGGCTTGCGCCGGTCTCGGGCGCGGCGGCCTCCTCGCCCTCCTCCACGGCCAGCACCGTGCCAGTCCAGCCCTCGCCCAGTTCCTCGTCGGAGACCAGCAGTTCGGCGCCGGCCTGGGCGAGCAGCCGGCCGCGCCGCACCGGCGGGTGGTCGGGCGCCAGCGGCAGGTAGCCGGCGCCGGCCTTGAGCACGCCGAGCAGCGCCACCACCAGCTCCGGGCCGCGGCGCAGGCAGACGCCGACCAGGCTCTCGGGTCCGGCGCCGTGCGCGCGCAGCCGGCGCGCCAGCAGGTTGGCCCGCCGGTCCAGCTGACGGTACGTCAGCTTGCCGCCCGGCCAGCGCAGTGCGACGGCCCCGGGGGTGCGCTCGGCCTGCTCGGCGAAGAGCTCGTGCAGGCAGCGCTCGGGCAGCGGCACGGCGGTCTCGTTGAACTTCTCGACCACGGCGTGCCGGTCCTGCTCGGTCAGCAGCCCGATCCGGTGCACCGGGCGGTCCGGGTCGGCCAGCACGGCGTCCAGCAGCAGCCGGAAGGCGTCGGCCAGCCGCTCCGCGGTGGCCCGGTCGAAGAGCGCGGTGGCGTACTGCAGGCGGGCGTTGAGCCGCCCGTCGGCCAGCACGTCGGCGTCCAGCACCAGGTCGAACGGCGAGCCGGCCAGCGGGGTGCGGACCAGTTCGCAGTCCAGTCCGGGCAGCGCGATCGGCTGCGGCGGGGCGTTGCGCAGCGAGAAGGAGGTCTGGAAGAGCGGGTTGCGGGCGAGGTCGCGCTCCGGCGCCAGCTCGTCCACCACCAGCTCGAACGGCACGTCGGCGTGGCTGAGCGCGGCCAGCGTGTCGGCGGCGGTCCGGCGCAGCAGCTCGCGGAAGCTCGGCTCGCCGCTCAGGTCGCCGCGCAGCACCACGGTGTTGACGAAGAGGCCGATCAGCCGCTCCGCCTCGGGCCGGCCGCGGCCGGCGACCGGGGTGCCGACGGCGATGTCGGTGGTCCCGGCGAACCGGGCCAGCACGGTCTGGAAGGCGGCGAGCAGCACCATGAACCGGGTGGCCCGGTTGCCGCGGGCGAGCCGGTCGACGGCGGCCACCTGCTCGGCAGGGAGTTCGAACCGGACGGCGTCGCCGGCGCCGTCCCAGAGCGCCGGACGGGGCCGGTCGGTGGGCAGCTCCAGCGGGCTCAGCTCGGCCAGCCTGGTGCGCCAGTGGTCCAGTCCGGTGGTCAGCTTGCGCTCGGTCAGCCGCCCGGTCTGCCAGTCGGCGTAGTCGGCGTACTGCAGGGCGAGCGGGGCCAGGCCGGCCGGCTCCCCGCCGGTGCGCTCGCGGTAGCCGGCGGCCAGCTCCGCGCCGAGCAGGTTCCAGGACAGGCCGTCGAAGGCGATGTGGTGCACGACCACCAGCAGCAGCCGGTCCTGCTCCGCGACCTTGGCCAGTACGGCGCGCAGCGGCGGCTGTTCGGCGATGTCCAGCGGCCGGCGCAGCTCCTCCTCGATCAGCCGGGTCAGCCGCGGCTCCCGCTCGTCCGCCGCGAGGTCGGTGAAGTCCAGCTGTTCGAATGGGAGTTCGGCTTCGGGTGCGATCTGCTGCAGCAGCCGGCCGCCGTCCTGCCGGTAGCGGGTGCGCAGCACCTCGTGCCGCTCGACGACGGCGGTGAGCGCGCCGCGCAGCGCACCGGTGTCCAGCGCACCCCGGATGCGCAGCGCCATCGGCAGCAGGTAGTCCGGCGTGCCCGGCCTCAACTGGTCCAGGAACCAGAGCCGTTGCTGTCCGAATGAGGCGCCTCGGGGCGCCCCGACCGGGCTGTCCGCGCTGCCACGGCTGTCGTCAATCTCCACCGGCCACCTCCACGGGGTCCTCGAAGGACGCGCACTGCGCCCCAGTGAAGCCTGCGGGCGGTCGCGGGCCCGCCACCAGGGACACAGCGGCAGGCCGCCGTGCGGCTCCTGCTGCCCGTTTGTCTCTTGCCGGTGTTCCCCGCCGCCCGGCAGGCTCGGCCCGTCGCACTGTCGAACCCCTACGGTAGGAGGGCCGTGATGGCCGAGGAAGCCGCCGATACCCGTAGCTACCTGGTCGTGCTGAACGACGAGGAGCAGTATTCGATCTGGCTCGCGGACCGCGAACTGCCGCTGGGCTGGCGGTCCGAGGGCACCGAGGGGTCCCGGGAGGAATGCCTGGCGCACATCGGATCGGTGTGGACCGACATGCGCCCGCTGAGCCTGCGCCGCCGGATGGACAGCGCCGCCACCGGCGGGGCCCATGCACACGTCTGACCCGGTCTGCGGCGGGGTGCTCCGGACCGTGGGCCGCACCCCGCTGGTCGAGCTCACCAGGCTCGAACCCGCCGCCAGGTTCCGGCTGTTCGCCAAGCTGGAGGGGCACAACCCGGGCGGCTCGATCAAGGACCGCTCGGCCCTGGAGCTGCTCCGCGGAGCCATCCGGGACGGCCTGGTGATCCCGGGCCGCTCGGTGGTGGTGGAGTCCAGCTCCGGCAATCTGGGGATCGGGCTCGCCCAGGCCTGCGGGTACCTGGGCATCCGCTTCATCTGCGTGGTGGACCCGCGCGCCAACCGCCAGAACATCGCCATCATGCGGGCCCTGGGCGCCGAGGTGGAGGTGGTCACCAGGACCGACCCGGCCACCGGCGAGTACCTGCCGGTGCGGATCCGGCGGGTCCGCGAGATCCTGGCCCGGACCGAGCACGCCTACTGCCCGGACCAGTACTCCAACCCGCTCAACCCGCGCTCGCACCACGCCACCATGCGGGAGATCTGCGAGGCGGTCCCCGGCGGGCCGGACTACCTGTTCGCCGCGACCAGTTCCTGCGGCACGCTGCGCGGCTGCGCCGAGTACGCCCGGGAGCAGCAGCTCCCGGTCAGCATCGTGGCGGTCGACGCCGAGGGCAGCGTGATCTTCGGGCGCGAGCCCGCGCCCCGGCTGATCCCCGGCCACGGCGCGGCGGTCCGCCCGGCGCTCCACCAGGACGGCCTGGCGGACACGGTGGTGCACGTCAGCGACCTGGACTGCGTGGTCAACTGCCGCCGACTGGCGGCCCGCGAGGCGATCCTGGCGGGCGGTTCGGCGGGCGCGGTGATCGCCGCGGTCCGGCGGATGGCCGACCGGATCCCGGACGGCGCCACCTGCGCGGTGGTGCTGGCCGACCGCGGCGAGCGCTACCTCGACACGATCTACAACGACGACTGGGTCGCGTCGCACTTCGGCGACGTCGCCCACCTCTGGAAGGAGAACAGTCCGGTGGCCGAGGTGGCACCATGCTGATTCTGACAGCCCGTGAGGTCCGGCAGGTGCTGGACGGTGCCGAGCGGCAGGTGGTCGAGGCGGTGGGCCGGGCCTACCAGCTGCACTCGGCGGGCCGCACCGAGCTGCCGCACTCGCTCTTCCTGCGCTTCCCCGACCGGCCGCGCGACCGGATCATCGCGCTGCCGGGCTACCTGGGGGCCGACGAGCCGGTGGCGGGGATCAAGTGGATCTCCTCCTTCCCCGGCAACCTGGCCGCCGGCCTGGAGCGCGCCTCGGCGGCGGTGATCCTCAACTCGATGCGCACCGGCCACCCGGAGGTGCTGCTGGAGGGCTCGGTGATCTCCGCCCGGCGCACCGCGGCCAGTGCGGCGCTCGCCGCCGCGACGCTCGCCCCGGCCGAGCCGCAGACCGGCGTCACCCTGGTCGGCTGCGGGGTGATCAACTTCGAGGTGCTGCGCTTCCTGCACGCGCTGCTGCCCGAGCTGGCCGAGGTGACCGTCTTCGACCTCGACCCGGCCCGCGCGGCCGCCTTCGCCGAGCGCTGCGCGGACCGGCTGCCGGGGCTCAAGGCCGGCACCGCCGACCGGATCGAGGACGCCCTGGCGGCCCACCGCCTGGTCTCGATCGCCACCACGGCCGCGACCCCGCACCTGGACCCGTCCCCCTGCCGCCCCGGGACGCTGCTGCTGCACCTGTCCCTGCGCGACCTCGCCCCGGAGACCATCCTGTCCAGTGTCAACATCGTCGACGACGGCGACCACGTCTGCCGCGAGGCCACCTCGCTGCACCTGGCCGAGCAGCAGGTGGGCCACCGCGAGTTCATCAGCGACTCGATCGGCGCGATCCTCACCAGCGGGCGCCGGCACCGCGACCCCGAGCGCCTGACGGTCTTCTCCCCCTTCGGCCTGGGCGTGCTGGACCTGGCGGTCGCCGACCTGGTGCACCGCCGGGCCCGCGAGCAGGGCCTGGGCACCGACGTGCCGGACTTCCTCGGCGGCGGGGAGTAGCGGACCGGCTGGGGGCGCGGCGGAGCAGCGGCAGCGCCCCCAGCCATCACCGACGCGGCGGTCAGCCCCCGCAGAGCGCCCGGGCCAGCGCGCAGAGCTCCGCGCGGTCCGCGCTGCCGGTCTTGTGCAGCAGGCTGGCGATGTGCTTCTCCACCGTGCGCGGCGAGATCGAGAGCCGCTGCGCGATGTCCTGGTTCCCCGGCCGGTCCACCAGCAGGGCGAAGACGTCGAACTCGCGCGGCGTCACCCCGACCGCCCGCAGCCCCTCGGGGATCAGCTCGCGCCCGGAGCGGCGCTGCGCGACCGGCACGCCGGCCTGCCGGATCAGCGAGCGACAGGCACCGGCCACCGAGCGCACCTGCGCCTCGTGGAAGTACTCCTCGGCCGTCCGCAGCCAGGCGACCGGCTCGCCCCAGCCGTCCGCCAGCGCGGCCTCCGCGGCCAGCCGCAGCCCGAGGTGACGGGCCGTCGGGAAGACCAGGAACTCCCGCTGCACCTGCGCCACCAGCCCGGCCGCCTCGCGCCCGCGCCCCTCCCGGCCGAGCAGCACGGCGTCGGCCAGCACCAGGAACTGCCGGTTCCAGGCCAGCGCCGCCGCCGGCGAGGCCAGCACCCGGGCGTACTCCGCCCGGTCGGCGGTGCCCGCGAGCACGGCGAGCAGCGGGCCCAGGCCGTACCGCCCGCTGAGGTAGAACATGTTGGGGTGCCGGTCCTCCCAGGCGGCCGCGGCGGCCAGCTCCTCCAGCGCCTGCGCCCGGTTCTCCTCCAGCAGCGCGCAGAACGCCCGGCACAGGCCCAGCAGCACCGGCGTCAGGAAGGAGTCGGAGGCGTCCGCCTGCTGGAAGTGCACCAGCTCCCGCTCCATCTGCCGCCGCCGGCCCTGGTGGGCGGCCATGGTGGCGGCCACCAGCAGCAGGTAGCGGTGGTTGCCCACGTTGCGCATCCGGGCGCTGGGCTCCAGGCAGCGGTCGATGATCTCCCGGGCGGCCGTGAAGTCGGCCCGCTGCACGGCGTCCATCGCCAGCAGGCCCTCCGCGTGCTGGGCCAGGGCCAGCGCGCCCAGGTCGCGGGCGCTGTCCCTGGCCTCCCGGATTCGACGCGCGTCACCGCTGCGCAGGAAGGCGTTGCTGCCCAGGCGCAGCAGCGCCTCGACCCGCCAGACCGGCAGGGTGTGCTCCTCCGCGACGGCGAGCATCCGCTCCAGGCAGGCGTCCGCGTCGTCGAAGCCGCGTTCGCGGGCCAGCAGGGCGAGCAGTTGCCAGGCCTGGCAGGCCACCACGGGCAGCTTCTCCCGCTCGGCGACCTCGGCCGCCTCCCGGGCCAGCCGCTCGGTCTCGGCGGTGTCCGCGCCGTGGCCCGGCAGCAGCGCCAGGTGGCCCTCGACCACGGCCAGCGCGGCACTGTGCCGGGGGTCCGCCGGGCACCCCAGCGCGGCCCGGGCCGCGGTGACCTGGCGGATCGTGTCGGCGGCCCGCTCGGAGATCACGGCGGCCCAGGCGAGCCGGGTGTGCAGGGCGACCCGGCGTTCGATGTCCAGCGCGTCGGCGCCGGCCTCCGGCAGCGACTCGGCCAGGGCGAACGCCCGGTCCAGCTGCCCGGTCTCGGCCGCGGCGTGCACCAGCGCCTCGGTGACGGCGGTGCGGTCGCCCGGCGCGGCCAGCTCCAGCGCCTGCTCCAGCAGCCGCACCGAGGTGGCCGAGGCGCCCCCGGCCAGCGCCCGGCGGCCCGCCTCGGCATAGAGCAGCGCGGCGCCCGCCTCGTCCCCGCCGAGCACCCGCAGGCGCGCCACCAGCTGGCAGCGGTCGTCGGGGACGGCCGGGTCGGCGGCCAGGATCTCCTCGGAGGCCCGGCGGGCGATCACCGCCCGCTCGGCCGGCGGCAGCCCGGCGAGCAGCGCCTCGGCGGTGAGCGCGTGCCGGAACGCGTACTGGTCCACGGCCGTCGGGTCGGGCACCACGAAGCCGGCGGCGGCCGCCGAGCCCAGCTGGTCGAGCAGCAGCCGGGTGCCCTGACCGGTGATCAGCTCCAGGGTGCCGAGCGAGAAGACGGTGCCCAGGGTGGCGGCGAGCAGCAGCAGTTCGCGCACCTGCGGGTCGAGCGGGGCCAGCCGCAGCCGCAGGCCGCTGACCACGCTCACCGGCACGGCGGTGGCCAGGTCGCCGGTGACCCGCCAGCCGTCGACGTCCTGCCGCAGCAGTCCGGAGCCGACCATCTCGGCCAGCAGCTCCTCGACCAGGTACGGGTTGCCGTTGCTGAGCGTGCTCAGCCGTTCGACGACGGCGGCCGGCACCTGGTCGGCCGTCAGCTCCAGGCAGCCGGCGGCGAGCGCCCCGACCTGCGGCGCGCCGAGCGGTTCCAGGGCGGCCAGCGAGGCGACCCGGCGCCGCTCGGCGCCCCGGGCCAGCTCCAGCGCGGCGCCCGGCTCGGAGCGCAGGGTGGCCACCAGCAGCACGGGGAGCCCGGCCAGGTTGTCGACCAGGTAGTCGACGACGGCGATGGTCTCCGAGTCGGCCTCGTGCAGGTCCTCCAGCACCAGCAGGCAGCCGCGGCCCCGGCCGAGCACGGCGAGCAGCCGCAGCACGGCCTCGGCCAGCTCCACCGCGCTCTCCGGGTACCCGGGCACGGCGGTGTGCCGCCACTCCGGGATCACCCGGCCGAGCGCGGGCCGGTACGGCTCCAGCTCCGGATCGGCGGGCACGCCGGTGACCCGGAATCGGGAGTTCAGCGCCTCGATCAGCGGGCGGTACGGCATCCCGGCGCTGGTCGGACTCCCCCGTCCGCGCAGCACCGGGAGCCCCAGCTCCTCGGCCTGCGCGGCACAGTCCGCGGCCAGCCGGGACTTGCCGATCCCCGCCTCGCCCACCAGCAGCACCGTGTGGCCCGCCTTGGCCTGAAGCCCGGTCAGTACACGTCGGAAGAGCCCGAGTTCGCTCTCGCGGCCGATGGTGGTCGGAGCTGTAGTGCGCACCTCCGCAGGCTACTGTGCCTCACTTGTCATGAATAGTGAGCTCAGCTGAGAAATGATCAACGGATTGCCCGGCCGGCCGGGCGGGTCAGCCGAGCTCCATCGTCATCGGGGAGCTGACCGAGGTCCACGGGCTGGTGTTCCGGAACGAGGACGCCTCGCCGAGCAGCTGGGAGCGCCGGCCCAGCCCACCCGCGCTGCGCAGCCGGATCTGGCCGGCCGGGTGGTCGGCGGCGGCGGTGCCGGGGCGGGTGGTGGGCTGCTTCCAGAGCTGCACGAGGTCGGTGGTGTTCATGTGACTGTCCCTTTCACTGCTGGTGGTCTGTGCTGAGGTGAAGAGGTCTTGTGGAGTGCGGCGGCTATGTGGCGAGCAGCAGCACCGCGGGCACCCGGTCGGCGAATCCCAGCCGCAGCAGCCCGTGGCCGTGGCCGGCCAGCCCGGTGAGCAGTCCCGGCGCCTCGGTCCGCTCGGGGCCGCCGTGCCGCACCACGGCCGGCCGGGTGAGCTCCCGCAGTCCCCAGGCGCCGTGGCACAGGCCCTGCTCCGCGACCGGCCCGGCGGCGGCGACGGTGCGCGCCAGCGCCCCGCCGTCCAGCCCCGGCGCCCGGTCCGCCAGGGCCAGCGCCACGCCGGCCGCGCCCGAGCACCAGGAGAGGTCCGACTCGCCCGGGCCCAGCGCGGCCACGGCCGCGCGCAGCGCCGCCGTCCCGGCCGAGGCGTACCGCTCGCCGCCGCCCTCGGCCGCGAAGCCGAGCAGCGCCCAGCCGATCCCGGCGGCGCCGGTGGCGAACCCGGGCGCGGCCGGCACCGGCAGCGCGGCGAGCCGGTCGGCGCACTGCCGCGCGCCGTGCCAGAGCCCGTCGCCGGGCTGCGCCCGGTGCGCGGCCAGCAGCGCGGCCAGCCCGCCCGCGGTGCCGTCCAGCACTCCGGCCGGCTGCTCGGCCGCGGCGGCCCGCACCGTCAGCGCGGCCGCGGGCCCGACCAGGGCGCGCAGCCCCGCGTCGTCCAGCGCGGCCGCCGCCGCGCTGAGGCCGTAGAGGATGCCGCCGAGCCCGGCGAAGCCGCCGGAGCCGACCGCGCCCAGGTCTTCGTCCGGCAGCGCCGCCAGCCGCTCCAGCAGCTCGGGCAGCGGCCGCAGCGCGTCGCACGCCGTCTCGGCGTAGCGCTGCTCGCCGGTCACCGCGGCCAGCTGGGCCAGGAAGAGCGCGATCCCGGTGTAGCCGTGCCCGAGGTCGGCACCGCAGGCGGCCAGTCGGCGGTAGCGGTCGTCGATCAGGTCGACGCCCAGCCAGTTCGCCCGGCCGCGGCCGCGGTGGGCCCGCTCGGTCAGCAGGTCGCCGATCTCGCGGGCGGCGGCGAGCAGGTCGCCGACCGGTTCGCCCGGGTCGGTGCCCGGCGCGGTGGGCGGGTGGGCCGGCCGCGCGATCCGGCAGGCCAGCGCGGTGCGGATGATCCGCAGCTGCGCGGCCAGGTCCGCCTCGTCCAGCGCGGCCAGCCGCTGTGCCGCCCGGGCCAGCCCGGGCTGCTCCAGGGCGCCGGGGATCCGGGCGCCGGTGCCGCTCCACAGGTCGGTGGAGTCCGGCCGCGTGGTGAAGACCGGCACGTCGCCGTCCCGCAGTTCGGCCACCTCGTGCTCGAGCAGTCCGGGCCAGCCCTGGTCGTCCACGGCGTCGGTGCCGAGCAGGTGCAGCAGTCCCTCGCGGTCGCCCGGCTCGCGCAGCACGTCGGGGTGGGTCGATTCGGCGAGCACCGTGGCGTAGACCTGGGTGGCCCGGGTGACCACCCGCACCTCGTCGGCGGCGAACCGGCGCAGCAGCCCGGCCAGCTCCGCCCGGCCGGCCAGCAGGGCGAGGTAGCCCTCGCGGAATCCGGTCGCCAGCGCCTCGGCGTGGGCGGCGGGCTCGGCGTCGGCGCTGCCGAGGCGGGGCCGGTTGGCGCCGCCCTGGAGCTCGCCGGCCCGGCGGACCAGCCGCATCGTGTCGGTGCCGGCGTCCTCCCAGCAGGCCGCCTCGATCGGCGAGCGGCGGTCGCTGCCGCCGCCGAGCCCGGAGAGGTCCAGCGCGCCGTCCTCCCCGAGCACCAGCTGGGGCAGCAGGCCGATCCGCTGGACGGACTCCCCCAGCGCCCGGCAGGCCGGGTCCTCGGCGCCGGCCTCGGCGGGCCGGGGCGGGTGGAACAGCGTCTCCAGGTCCACCAGCACCGGGTGGTCGGCGCAGGCGATCAGGTTCTCGTGGTGCAGGTCGGTGAGGTCGAGCAGGTGGGCGAGGGCGAGCAGGGCGCCCTGCCGCCGGTAGAAGCGGTCCAGCTCGCCGCGCGTGCCGCAGGCCCGGGCCTCGACGAACTCGACCCAGCCGTAGGCCGGCCGCTCCAGCAGCGCGGGGGTGCACAGCCCCGGAGTGCCGGGCCGGGAGTTGAACCAGTCCACCAGCTCGCCGAAGTGCCGGTCGGCCGCGAGCGGCCTGGGCTTGTAGACCACCTGCCGGCCGTCGGCGAAGCGGAGCACGGCCACCCGGCGCCCGCGCCGGTGGGCGTCGCCGGCGCTGCGCCGCACGACTGTCAGCGGGCCGGGGTCGCGGCCCTCCAGCAGCCTCTCGACCAGCTCGGCCCGGTCGGCCCGGTACCGGTTCAGCAGTTCGCCGGTCGCCGCCGCGGCGTTCACCCCGGCCCGCCCGACCAGCCGGGCCAGCACCGGGTACTCGGCGAACAGCCGCGCCAGCCCGTCCCGGGTGCCGGCGGCGGCCGCGAAGCCGCGGAACCGCTCCTCGGGCGTGGCCCCGGCCAGCCGCCCCTCCACCCGGGCCACCCCGAGCTCCAGCACCAGGGTGCGGGCCGCCAGCGCGCCGAGCGCGGCCGCCGTCGTCGTGGTGAACTCCTGGAGGATCCCGTCCAGTTCCGCGCACGGGCCGACCAGCGCGGCCAGCCGGCGCCCGGCCAGCTCGGCGAACGGCGCCAGCACCACCGCGAACCCGGTCGTCCCCGCCGGCACCACCGGCGGCCGAACGGGCGCGAGCGCGAGCCCCGCCGCGACGAACTCCGCCGCCTCGGCGTCCCGCACCTCTGGATTCCCTGCCGCCTCGAGGGCCCGCGCCCCGATCGGGGGGGCAGGCGACTCCACTGCGGCGAACGCGCTGTCAGCGATCACGGGACCGAGCCTGTCAGCCCGGGTCACGGCGAGCAAGAGGCGGAACCCTGCCGGAATTACCCTACCAGAGCACCGGCCGCCGCCTTCTGACGTACCGTCCGGCCTCCCCCGGCCCCCGCCGCGGCCCCGGGCCCGACCCTGGCCGCCCACCCTGGCCGCCGACCCGCCCGGGGCGCCTCCTACTATCGAGGCGCACTTCCCAGGGGACGCCGGTGCCCGATCGGCCGCGGCCGTCGCCCGCGCCACGACGGACCAGGCACCAGAGCACCACGGCAGCGCCCCACGAGGGCGGCCGCCGTGCACCCAGGAGGAACGTTCATGCACGCCCGGAAGATCGGCGCGGTCGCCGCGACGGCGGTGGCGGTCCTTGCCGCCCGCGACCTGCTGCAGAAGCGGCACGCACTGCTGCGCAACTTCCCGGTGGTCGGGCACGCCCGGTACCTGCTGGAGACGATCGGGCCCGAGCTGCGGCAGTACATCGTGACCTCCAACGAGGAGGAGCGCCCCTTCAGCCGGGACCAGCGCAGCTGGATCTACGCCTCGGCGAAGCAGGAGAACAACTACTCCGGCTTCGGCACCGAGGTCGACGTCGCGCACGTGCAGGGCCACGCCTACCTCAAGCAGCGCACCTTCGCCGGCCCGCTGCCCGACGCGCACGACCCGCAGGCGCCGCTGCCCTCCGCCAAGGTGCTGGGCGGGCCGCGCGGCCGGGCCGGGGCGTTCCGGCCGGCCAGCGTGGTCAACGTCTCCGCGATGAGCTTCGGCTCGCTCTCCGGCGCGGCGATCTCGGCGCTCAACAAGGGCGCGGCGCAGGCCGGCGCCCTGCACAACACCGGCGAGGGCGGCCTCTCCCCGCACCACCGCAACGGCGGCGACCTGGTGCTGCAGCTCGGCACGGCGTACTTCGGCTGCCGCAACGAGGACGGCAGCTTCAACCTCGCCAAGCTCAAGGACGTGGTGGCGAGCGCGCCGGTCAGGGCGATAGAGATCAAGCTCTCGCAGGGCGCCAAGCCCGGCCTGGGCGGGATGCTGCCGGGCGCGAAGGTGACCGAGGAGATCGCGGCGATCCGCGGCATCCCGGTCGGCCGGGACTGCGCCTCGCCCTCGCGGCACACCGCCTTCGGCGACGTCGACTCGATGCTCGACTTCGTGGAGCTGCTGGCCGCCGAGACCGGGCTGCCGGTCGGGGTCAAGAGCGCGGTCGGCGAGCTGGGCTTCTGGCAGGAGCTGGCCGCCCTGATGGCGCGCGGGGACCGCGGCGTCGACTTCGTCACCGTCGACGGCGGCGAGGGCGGCACCGGCGCGGCGCCGCGGATGTTCGCCGACTCGGTGGCGCTGCCGTTCCGGATGGGCTTCTCCCGGGTCTACGGCACCTTCGCCGAGCTGGGGCTGACCGACGAGCTGACCTTCATCGGCTCCGGCAAGCTCGGCCTGCCGGACAACGCGGCGGTGGCCTTCGCGCTGGGCGCCGACATGGTCAACGTGGCCCGCGAGGCGATGCTGTCGATCGGCTGCATCCAGGCCCAGAAGTGCCACACCGACAAGTGCCCCACCGGCATCGCCACCCAGAACGCCTGGCTGGCCCGCGGCCTCGACCCGGCCTCCAAGTCCACCCGCGCCGCCGTCTACCTGCGCACCCTGCGCCACGAGCTGCTCAAGGTCTCCTCCGCCGTCGGCGTCGCCCACCCGGGCCTGATCAGCCCGGACGACGTGGAGATCATGAATGGCGACTACGAGGCCCGCTCCCTGGCCGGCGTCTACGGCTACAAGGAGGGCTGGGGCGCCCTCGGCCCGCAGCTCGCCAAGGAGATCACCGCCCTGATGACGGCCTGAAGCCCGACTCCTGACGCTCCCTCGACATAACGGTCTCTCATCGCCGCCTTGGTGGCGCCCCGTTGTGGGTAGGTACCCGGTCCGGCCCCGCGACCCGCGGGCCGGAACCGCGGGCGGGACGGGGTGCGAGGTGTCCGAGACGGGTGAACCAGGCGGTGCGGCGGCGCTGTTGCGGCTCAGCGGCGTCAACAAGCACTACGGGCCGGCGCACGTGCTGCGCGATGTGGACCTCGAGGTGGCGGCCGGCGAGGTGGTGGTGCTGCTGGGCGCCTCGGGCTCGGGCAAGTCCACGCTCTGCCGCTGCGTGAACCGGCTGGAGACCGTCGACTCCGGCGAGATCACCCTGGACGGCGTGCCGATCCCCGCCGAGGGGCGCGAACTCGCCCGGCTGCGCGCCCAGGTGGGCATGGTCTTCCAGTCCTTCAACCTGTTCGCCCACCGCACCGTGCTGGAGAACATCACGCTCGCCCCGCTCCGGGTGCGCCGGCTGCCGCGCGAGCGGGCCGAGGCGCGGGCCCGGGAGCTGCTGGACCGGGTCGGGCTGGCCGACAAGGCCGCCGCCCACCCGGCCCAGCTCTCCGGCGGCCAGCAGCAGCGGGTCGCGATCGCCCGGGCGCTGGCGATGGATCCGCGGCTGCTGCTGTTCGACGAGCCGACCTCCGCGCTCGATCCGGAGATGATCGGCGAGGTGCTGGAGGTGATGTCCGAGCTGGCCGCCGAGGGCATGACCATGCTGGTGGTGACCCATGAGATGGGCTTCGCCCGGCGCGCCGCGGACCGGGTCGCCTTCCTGGACCAGGGCCGGATCCTGGAGACCGCAACGCCCGACGCCTTCTTCGAGCGCCCGGCCACCGAGCGCGCCCGCGACTTCCTCGCCAAGATCCTCCGGCACTGACGCACCCTGACGCACCGTTCGACGCACCCTCCGCCCACGACCGCAGGGAGGCTCCCGCATGACCCCTCGCTCCTCGCTCACCGTCCCGGCGCTGCTGCTCACCACCGCCCTCGCGGCCGGCCTGACCGCCTGCGGCTCCTCCGGCACCCTGCCGCCGCCGGCCGGCTCCAGCGGGTCCGGCACGGCCTCGGCCGAGAGCTACCAGCAGGTGATCGACGCCGCGCCGGTGGCCGCCGCCTCGGACATCCCGGCCGGCAGCCCGATGGCCGCGATCAAGGCCCGCGGCACCCTGAACGTCGGCGGCACCGACGCCGCCGCCCTGTTCGCCCTCAAGGACCCGGTCAGCGGCAAGGTGACCGGCTTCGACGCCGGCCTGGCCGACATGCTCGCCAAGTACATCATCGGCAAGCCCACCACCAACCGGGTCCAGGTGGACGTCACCACCCGCGAAGTCCTCCTGCAGAACGGCACGGTGGACACCGTGCTGGCCACCTACACGATCACCCCGGCCCGGGCCCAGAAGGTCGCCTTCGCCGGCCCGTACTACTCCTCCGGCGACGCCATCCTGGTCAAGGCCTCCGACACCGGCATCACCAAGGCCGCCGACCTGAACGGCAAGTCGGTCTGCACCGAGACCAGTTCGACCGCCGCCAACGACATCAAGCAGTTCGCGCCGAGCGCCAAGGTGGTGCTCTTCCAGACCAACGCCGAGTGCCAGCAGGCGGTGGAGCAGGGCCGCACCGACGCCTACGTGCTGGACCAGGCGCTGCTGCTGGGCGACGCGGCCCGGGACAAGGCCGTCAAGGTGGTCGGCGAGCCGTTCACCAACGAGCCCTACGGCATCGGGGTGCCGCTCGACTCCCCCGCCATGAAGGAGTTCGTGAACAACTGGCTGAAGCTGATCGAGTCGGACGGCGAGTGGGCCAAGCTGTGGAAGGCGACCATCGGCACCACCCTGACCGGTGACGCGCCGACGCCGCCCGCCATCGGCTCGGTGGCCGGGAGCTGAGCCCGGTGCCGCCGACGGGAGTGCTCGGGCAGCTCGCCCACGGCCTGCTGACCACCCTGGAGATGACCGCGCTGGCGAGCGCGGGCGCGCTGCTGCTGGGAGTGCTGCTGGCGGTCTGCCGGATCAGCCCGGTGCCCCCGCTGCGCTGGGCCGGCGCGGTCTACGTCACGGTGTTCCGCAACGTCCCGCTGCTGGTGCTGCTGGTGCTGTTCGTCTTCGGGATGCCCGAAGTCGGGCTGCTCTACCCGCTGTTCACCACCGTGGCGCTGACCATGGCGCTCTACTGGGCGGCCTTCGTCTGCGAGGTGGTGCGCTCGGGCGTGCGCACGGTGCCGCGCGGGCAGATCGAGGCGGCCCGCGCCCTCGGTCTGACCTTCACCCAGTGCCTGCGCCATGTGGTGATCCCGCAGGCGCTGCGCTCGATGGTGCAGCCGCTGGGCAGCGTCTTCATCGGCCTGGCGCTCGGCAGCTCGCTCTCCGCCGCCGTCGGGGTGCCCGAACTCACCGGCCAGGCCCAGCTGGTGACGCTCAAGTACGACAACCCGCTGACCAGTTTCGCGGTGACCACCGCGGTCTACGTGGTGATCACCCTCGGCTCCGGCCTGATCGCCGGCCGGATCGAGCGGAAGGTGGCGATCACCCGGTGAGCGGGCGACGGCAGGACGAGTACCAGCTGTTCGACACCCCCGGCCCGCGCGGCCGGCGCCGGATCCTGCTCGCCACCGTCCTCTCCGCCGGGCTGCTCGCCGCCCTGCTCGCGCTGGCCCTCTGGCAGTTCGAGCGGCACGGCCAGCTGGCCGCCGGTCAGTGGCGGATGTTCACCGAGTGGCCGATCATCCGGTTCCTGCTCGACGGCGTCGAGAAGACCCTGCTGGTGACCGCGGTCGCGGCCGGACTGGCGCTGCCACTGGGCGCGTCGGTCGCGCTGGTCCGGCTGAGCCGCAACCGCCCGGCCCGGGCGCTGGCCCGCTGCTACGCGGAGCTGTTCCGGGCGGTGCCGCTGCTGCTCCTGCTCTACGCCTTCCTCTTCGGGCTGCCCCGGGCCGGGCTGACCTTCCCGGTCTTCTGGCAGCTGGTCATCCCGATCGTGCTGGGCAACGCGGCGGTGTTCAGCGAGATCTTCCGGGCCGGCGTGCTGGCCCTGGACCGCGGCCAGTCCGAGGCCGCCCACAGCCTCGGCATGACCTACTGGCAGGCGATGGCCTGGGTGGTGATCCCGCAGGCGGTCCGCCGGCTGGTGCCGACCCTGGTCAGCCAGCTGGTCCGGCTGCTCAAGGACTCCACCCTGGGCTACGTCGTCAGCTACCTCGAACTGCTGCACAAGGCACAGGTGCTGGGCGAGTACTACCACACCGTGCTGCCCACCTACCTGGTCGCCGCGGCCTGCTTCGTGCTGATCAACACGGCGCTCTCCACCCTGGCGGGCCGGCTGGAGCGCCGGGGCTGACCGGCCCGGGGCCCGCGTCAGGCCGTCGCGCCGGCGGCCTGCGCGGAGCGGGCCGGCTCCCCGGTGGTGCGGCGGCGCCGGACCGGCACGCCCATGGTCGGGTTGGCGACGCCCCAGGCGGCGCCCTTGCAGACCAACTCCTTGTAGACGGCGGCCAGCCGGCCGGTCAGCGCGGCGCCCAGGGCCCGGTCGTCGGCGGTGACGTACTGGATCACGCCGTCCTTGCGGCCCAGCGAGACGCACTGGTTGAAGTAGCGGATCGGCGTCCTGGGGAGCTTGCCGCCGGTCAGCCGGGCCGCGATGGCGTCGGCGGCCTGCCAGGCGGTGGGCACGCCGGAGGCGCAGGACATCCGCAGCGGCCTGCCGCCGGGGCCGATCGCCAGCGCGGCGTCGCCGATGGCGTAGACCTCGGGGTGGGAGACGGAGCGCATCGTCGGGTCCACCGCGATCCGGCCGTCCTCGGCGACCTCCAGGCCGCTGGCCGCGGCGATCGGGTGGACGGCGAACCCGGTGCTCCACACGGTGGCCGCGCTCGGGAGCCCGCTGCCGTCGGCAGTGCCGACCCGGTCCGCCGCGACCGCGGTGACGGCGGTGTGCTCGTGCACGGTGATCGCCAGCCGGTCGACGACCTTGCGCAGGTGCTGCCGGCCCTTGGGGCCGAGCCAGTCCCCGAGTCCGCCGCGGGCGGCGATCGCGACCTCGAGGTCGGGGCGGGCCTCGGCGATCTCGGTCGCCGCCTCCAGCCCGGTCAGGCCGCCGCCGACCACCACCACGGGCTCGCCGGCCGCCAGGCCCGCCAGCCGCTCGCGCAGCCGCAGCGCGCCGGCCCGGCCGGCGATCTGGTAGGCGTGCTCGGCGGCGCCGGGCACGCCGTGGTCGTTCCAACTGCTGCCCAGGGCGTAGACCAGGGTGTCGTAGGCCAGCTCCTCCACGCCGCCGTCCGGGCCCGCGAGGGCGACGGTGCGGCGGTCGGCGTCGACCGCGGTGACCCGGGCGAGCTTCAGCTCGACCTCGGTGCCCGCGAACATCTCGCTGAACCGGCGGGTCCTGAGCTCCTGGCCGACGGCCAGCTGGTGCATCCGGACCCGCTCGACGAAGTCGGGCTCGGCGTTGACCAGGGTGATGGCGACGTCCTGGCGGTGCAGGCGCTTGGCGAGCCGCCCGGCGGCGACCGCTCCGGCGTATCCGGCTCCGAGGACGATGACGCGGTGCTGCATGATCCTGCTCCTGTCTTTCGCGGTGTCGTCCTCTGAACCGGACGGCCCGCCGTTCCCTGACAGGAGCAGGAAGTGACCTGCGTCACACGGATCAGCCCAGGGTCGCCAGCGGCTCATCGTGCTCGGTGGCGGCCCAGATCCCGGTGGCCCGCTCCAGCTTGTCGGGGTTCACCTGGTTGCGGAACGCGGCGATGCCCCCGGCGCTGATCTCCAGGCACATCACGCCGACCACCCGGCCGTCGACCACCGCCACCAGGGCGGGCCGGTCGTTGGCGGCGGCCAGGTGGAACTCGACCGCGCCGCCCACCAGCCCCAGCTTGGCCGGGCTCGGCTTGAACAGGCCGCGCATGAACTTCGCTACCTCCAGCGCACCCTGGACCGCCCTGGCCCGGGCCGGGATCTTCCCGCCGCCGTCGCCGATCGCCTCCACGTCCTCGGTGAGCAGCCGCACCAGCGGCTCGGTCCGGCCGCTGGTGGCGGCGGCCAGGAACTCCTCGACCACTCGCCGGGCGGTGGCCGCCTCGACTTCGGCCCGCACCCTGCCCTGGGCGACGTGCTTCTTCGCCCGGTGCAGCAGCTGTTGGCTGGCGGCCTCGGAGATGTCCAGGATCTGCGCGATCTCCCGGTGCGGGTAGTCGAACGCCTCGCGCAGCACGTAGACCGCCCGCTCGGCGGGGGTCAGCCGCTCCAGCAGCACCAGCACGGCGTAGGAGACGGATTCGCGCTGCTCGGCGGTGTCCAGCGGGCCGAGCATCGGGTCCCCCGCGAGCAGCGGCTCGGGCAGCCACTGGCCCACGTAGGTCTCGCGCCGTGCCCGGGCCGAACCGAGCTGGTTGAGGCAGAGGTTGGTGACCACCTTGGTCAGCCAGGCCTCCGGGACCTCGATCAGCCCGGTGTCGGCGGCCTGCCAGCGCAGGTAGGTCTCCTGCGCGGCGTCCTCGGCCTCGCTCGAGGAGCCGAGCAGCCGGTAGGCGATGGCCTCCAGGCGTGGCCGGAAGGCCTCGAACCGCTGCACGTCGTCCATCGTCACAGACATGAGGCGATCCTAGACCGACCGGACCTGGACGAGCCGCGGGTCGGGTGCGGAGCGCTCCGCGCCCGACCCGCGGTTCATCAACGGCACGGGATATCGCGCCGGCCGCCGTCCGCCGGTGGATCGGACCAGCACCAACCGCCTTGCCGGAACAGGACATGGACGCCCCCACCGTAGGCCGGCGGGCGGCCGCCGATCCACCGTTCGACCAGCGCGTTCAACCGCCGTTCGGTACCCGGTTGAACGGGCGCCATGCCCAGGTGCGGCCGCATTTCCCCGCCTTCCGGCAATCGGCCCGCCATTTCTCTCCCCACCCGATCGCCGACGCACCGTCAGGAAATCGGCGGTCGCTTGCCACGATCGTCAATTCCCGTTCACTCTTGGCTGGTTGGGAAAACCGTGGCGGGCCCCATAGGATCAGGAGCGCGGGACCACCGGCCCGGCACCAGCTCACCGTTCACCGACTCCGGGAGATCGCGGTATGAGAAGCGCGGCCGTCGTGGGTACCGGCGCGATAGGGACCTCCGTCGCCCTGGCGCTGGTCCGGCAGGGCGTGTCGGTCCACCTCCAGGACGTCAGCAGCACGGCCGTCCGCACCGCCGAGGCGATGGGCGCGGGCTCGCTGGAGCTCCCGGACGGACCGGTGGACCTGGCGGTGCTGGCCGTGCCCCCGGCCCAGGTGGCGGGGGCGCTGGCCCTGGCCCAGCGCAGCGGGCTGGCCCGCACCTACACCGACGTGGCCAGCGTGAAGGCGCTGCCGCACGACGAGGTGAGTTCGGCCGGCGCCGACCCGGTCGGCTACATCGGCGGCCACCCGCTCACCACGCCCGCCCGCTCCGGCCCGCTGGCCGGCCGGGCCGACCTGTTCGAGGGCCACCCCTGGGTGCTGACCCCCTCGGACCGCACGGCCCCGATGGCGCTCAACCGGGCGCTGGAGCTGGTCACCATGTGCGGGGCCACCCCGGTGGTGATGGACGCCGCCGACCACGACCGCGCGGTGGCCCTCACCTCGCACGCCCCGCACCTGATCTCCGCCCTGATGGCGGCCCGGCTGGAGCACGCCGCCGAGTCGAGCATGCGGGTGGCGGGCCAGGGCCTGCGCGACCTGACCCGGGTCTCGGCCGGCGACCCGGTCCCCTGGCGGGACATCCTGCACGCCAACTCGGACGCCGTCGCCGACGTGCTGGCCGACTACGCCACCGACCTGGACGCCACCATCAGCGCCCTGCGCGCCCTGGCCGGCGATTCGGACACCGCCCGCAAGCTGGCCATGGACGAGCTCGACGACCTGCTGGGCAGCGGCGACCAGGGCCGCACCCGGGTCGCCCCGGACACCGCCCCGGCCACCGTCCGGGTCACCATCTCCGACCGCCCGGGCGCACTGGCCCGCCTCTTCGCCGCGGTCGGCGAACTCGGCGTCAACATCGAGGACATCCGGATCGAGCACGCCCCGACCGCCCGTCAGGGCCAGGTCGACCTCCTGGTCCCCCGTGACACCACGGCCGAGCTGTCCCGCCACCTGACCACCGGCGGCTGGACCGTCACTCCCTAACCGGTGCGGTACGGCAGCAGCCCCAGCTCCCGCGCCAGCTGCAGCTCGACCGCCGACAGCGGCACCTCAGGGCAGAGCCGCTCGGGGTGCCGGGGCCCGGGCCCCGAGCCGGCCGGCGCGGGCGGGTCGGGCACGTGCATCCAGAGCAGCCCGAAGGCGACCAGCTCCGCCAGCAGCCGCCGGGCACAGCGCCGGGCCACGGCGTACAGAACGCGGTACATGGGTGTCGTCTCCCGTGAGTGGGTGGCACCCCGGAGTATCCGGCCCCGCGCTAAACCGCCTCCAAAGCCCGCCTCCGAAGCCCGCCTCCACCGAACGCGGAGGAGCCGGCCACCGCAGCGGCCGGCTCCTCGGGTGACGCGGGCTCAGGCGCCGGTGGCCGGCCCCTGCGCCGGGATCACCGTCTCGGCCGGCGCCGACGCCGACGCCTGCGCCGGCGCCGCCTCGGCACCGCCGCTGCGCGAGTCGAAGAACCGCAGCAGCTCCACCGGGAACGGCAGCACCAGCGTGGAGTTCTTCTCCGCCGCCACCTCGACCACCGTCTGCAGCAGGCGCAGCTGCATCGCCGCCGGGTTCTCGGCCATCCGGGCGGCCGCCTCGGCCAGCTTGGTGGCGGCCTGGAACTCGCCGTCGGCGGTGATGATCCGGGCCCGCCGCTCGCGGTCGGCCTCGGCCTGCCGGGCCATCGAGCGCTTCATCGAGTCGGGCAGGGTGACGTCCTTGATCTCCACCCGGTCGATGTGCACGCCCCAGGCGGCGGCCGCGGTCTCCAGCATCACCTCCAGGCCGTGGTGCAGGTTCTCCCGGCCGGAGAGCAGGTCGTCCAGCTCGCTCTTGCCGATGGTGGAGCGCAGCGAGGTCTGCGCCAGCTGCAGCATCGCGAAGGCGTAGTTCTGCACCTCCACGGTGGCCCGGACCGCCTCGACCACGCGGAAGTAGAGCACCGCGTCGACCCGGACCGAGACGTTGTCCTTGGTGATGCCCTCCTGGGCGGGCACCGGCATGGTGACCGTCTGGACGTTGACCTTGCGCATCCGGTCGAGGACCGGCACCAGCAGGGTCAGGCCCGGCTGGCGGACCCGGCCGCGCACCCGGCCGAGCCGGAACACCACTCCGCGCTCGTACTGCTGAACCACCCGCACGCCGGTGGCCAGCCAGAGCAGCAGGACCACCACGACGGCGACGACGATTCCGACAACCATGGAACTCGATTCCCCCAGCTTTCACGGCTCGGGCGCGCCGGGTCCGGTCTGGCCCTGTCGCGCGCGCGGGGCCGCGCGGGACAGTATGGGCCTGATCGGGAGTCTTCGAAAGCGGCTGGAAAGGATCTTGACACTTCGTTATCGAAATGCTTCCGAAGTGCCGTCAGCAGGCCCTCAGGCCGGGGGCTCGGAGCGGAATCCGGCCAGGATCCGGTCGGCGGCCAGCGTCGCCGTCAGGGTGCCGGCCCGGACCTCGCGCTCCAGCTCCGGCGCGATCCGCCGCACCACGGGGTGCTCGTGCAGCGCGGCGAGCAGCTGGTCCCGGACCATCGCCCAGGTCCAGTCCACCTGCTGGTCGCGCCGCCGGGCGGCCAGCGCGCCGGTCCCGTCGAGGATCGCCCGGTGCTGCTGGACCCGGTCCCAGACGGTGTCCAGGTCCTTGCCCTCCCGGCCGCTGCAGGTGAGCACCGGCGGGGTCCAGGCGGCGTCCGGCGCCCGCAGCAGCCGCAGCGCGCCGGCCAGTTCGCGGGCGGCGCCGCGGGCCGCGAGCTCGTACTCGCCGTCCGCCTTGTTGACGGCGATCAGGTCGGCCAGCTCCAGCACGCCCTTCTTGATGCCCTGCAGCTGGTCGCCGGTGCGGGCCAGGGTGAGCAGCAGGAAGGTGTCCACCATGTTGGCCACGGTGGTCTCCGACTGCCCGACCCCGACGGTCTCCACCAGCACCACGTCGTAGCCGGCGGCCTCCATCACCACCATGGACTCCCGGGTGGCCCGGGCGACGCCGCCGAGCGTGCCGGCGGTCGGCGAGGGGCGGACGAAGGCGTTCGGGTCGACGGCCAGCCGCTCCATCCGGGTCTTGTCGCCCAGGATGGAGCCGCCGGTCCGGCTGGAGGTGGGGTCGACGGCGAGCACCGCGACCCGGTGGCCCTGCCCGGTGAGCATGGTGCCCAGGCCTTCGATGAAGGTGGACTTGCCGACACCGGGGACGCCGGTGATGCCGACCCGCACCGCCTTGCCGGAGTGCGGCAGCAGCTCCACCAGCAGCCGCTGGGCGAGCTCCCGGTGGTCGGGCCGACTGGATTCGACGAGGGTGATGGCCCGCGCGATGTACGCGCGCGAGCCGTCGAGGACGCCCTGGACGTACTGGTCGAGGTCGATCACGCGGGCCATCGGCGCCTCAGAGTTCCAGACCGAGCTCGGCGGCCAGCGCCGTCAGCAGGTCGTGGGCGGCCTCCGGGATCACCGTGCCGGGCGGGAAGACGGCGGCGGCGCCGGCCTCGCGCAGCGCCTCGAAGTCCTGCGGGGGGATCACCCCGCCGACCACGATGGTGATGTCCTCCCGGCCCGCCGCGGCCAGTTCGGCCCGCAGCGCCGGCACCAGGGTGAGGTGCCCGGCGGCCAGCGAGTTGACGCCGACGATGTGCACGTCGGCCTCGACGGCCTGACGGGCGACCTCGGCCGGGGTCTGGAAGAGCGGGCCGACGTCCACCGTGAAGCCGAGGTCGGCGAAGGCGGTGGCGATCACCTTCTGGCCGCGGTCGTGGCCGTCCTGGCCCATCTTGGCGACCAGGATCCGGGGGCGGCGGCCCTCGGCGCGCTCGAAGGCCTCGACCAGGGCGCGGGTGCGCTCGACGGCGCTGGAGGGGCCGGCTTCGTCTCGGTACACGCCGGTAATGGTACGGATCTGGCCGGAGTGGCGGCCGTACACCTTCTCCAGCGCGTCCGAGATCTCGCCGACGGTGGCCATCGCCCGGGCGGCGTCCACCGCGAGGGCGAGCAGGTTGCCGTCCAGCGAGCCGTCGTTGGCCGCGCCGCGCTCGGCGGAGGCGGTCAGCGCGGCCAGCGCCGCCTGGCAGGCCTGCTCGTCGCGCTCGGCGCGCAGCCGGCGCAGCTTCTCGATCTGCTGGGTGCGCACGGCCGAGTTGTCGACCTTGAGCACCTCGATCTGCTCGTCGCTGGCGACCTGGTACTTGTTGACGCCGATCACCGGCTGGCGGCCGGAGTCGATCCGGGCCTGGGTGCGGGCGGCGGCCTCCTCCACCCGCAGCTTGGGGATGCCGGCGTCGATCGCCTTGGCCATGCCGCCGGCCGCCTCCACCTCCTGGATGTGCTGCCAGGCGCGCTCGGCCAGGTCCTGGGTCAGCTTCTCCACGTAGGCGCTGCCGCCCCAGGGGTCGATCACCCGGGTGGTGCCGGACTCCTGCTGGAGCAGGATCTGGGTGTTGCGGGCGATCCGGGCGGAGAAGTCGGTGGGCAGCGCCAGCGCCTCGTCCAGCGCGTTGGTGTGCAGCGACTGGGTGTGGCCCTGGGTGGCGGCCATCGCCTCCACGCAGGTGCGGGTGACGTTGTTGAAGACGTCCTGGGCGGTCAGCGACCAGCCGGAGGTCTGCGAGTGGGTGCGCAGCGAGAGCGACTTGGGGTTCTTCGGCTCGAACTGGGCGACCAGCTTGGCCCAGAGCAGCCGGGCCGCGCGCAGCTTGGCGATCTCCATGAAGAAGTTCATGCCGATCGCCCAGAAGAACGACAGCCGCGGCGCGAAGGCGTCCACGTCCATCCCGGCCGCGAGACCGGCCCGCAGGTACTCCACGCCGTCGGCCAGCGTGTAGGCCAGCTCCAGGTCGGCCGTGGCCCCGGCCTCCTGGATGTGGTAGCCGGAGATGGAGATCGAGTTGTACCGCGGCATCTTCTGCGAGGCGTACGCGAAGATGTCGGAGATGATCCGCATCGAGGGCTGCGGCGGGTAGATGTAGGTGTTGCGGACCATGAACTCCTTGAGGATGTCGTTCTGGATGGTCCCGGCCAGCTTCTCCGGCGGCACCCCCTGCTCCTCGGCCGCCACGATGTAGAGCGCCAGCACCGGCAGCACGGCGCCGTTCATGGTCATCGACACCGACATCCTGTCCAGCGGGATGCCGTCGAACAGCTGGCGCATGTCGTAGATGGAGTCGATGGCCACGCCGGCCATGCCGACGTCGCCGGTGACCCGCGGGTGGTCGCTGTCGTAGCCGCGGTGGGTCGGCAGGTCGAAGGCGACCGAGAGGCCCTTCTGACCGGCCGCCAGGTTGCGGCGGTAGAAGGCGTTGGACTCCTCGGCGGTGGAGAAGCCGGCGTACTGCCGGATCGTCCACGGCTGGTTGACGTACATGGTCGGGTACGGGCCGCGCAGGTAGGGCGCGATGCCCGGGTACGTGTCCAGGAAGTCGGCGCCGGCCAGGTCCTCGGCGGTGTACAGCGGCTTGACGCCGATGCCCTCCGGGGTGTCCCAGACCAGTTCCTCGGCGGCCTTGCCGGTGGCCTGCTCCCAGGCCGCCCGCCACTGCTCGGCGGTGGCCCCGGTGTCGGCGGCCTCGTCGTCGAGCCCGATCTGCGTGAAGTCGGGGATCACTGCGCCGCTCCGTTCTGACTGATGATCAGGTCCAGCACCGAGGTGAGGACGGCGATCGCGTCGCCGCCCGCGTAGACGAACTCGTCGACGCCGGCCCGCTGGTAGGCCTCGCGCTGGTCGCCGGGGCGGCCGGCCAGCAGCACCTTGGCGGCGCCGGCGGCCGTCAGCTCGGCGGCCACCCGCTCGGCGTGCTCGGCGTACAGCGGGTCGCTCGAGCAGAGGCAGGCGACGGTGGCGCCGCTGGCCGCGAACTGCCCGGCCAGCTCGGCCGGTTCGCCGGAGGCGGCGGCCACGGTCTCGATCCCGCCGGCCTGGAACAGGTTGGCGGCGAAGGAGGTGCGGGCGCTGTGCGCGGCGGTCGGGCCGATCGAGGCGAGGAAGACCTTGGGCCGGGCGCCGTGGGCGGCGAGTTCCGCGTCCGAGCGGCTGCGCAGCGCCTCGAAGGCCTCGGCCCGGCGCACCCGGGGCAGGCCGCCGCTCAGCGGGGCGGGGGCGCTGGGCCGGGCCACCGGCTGCTCGGCCAGGTTCGGGTACTCGCTGACGCCGGTGATCGGCTCGCGCCGGCGGGCCAGCGCCACCGAGCGCTTGGCCCAGGTGGCGGCGATCCGCTCGGGCACCAGGCCGGCGGTGAAGGCGGCGCGCTGGCCGCCGGCCCGCTCGATCTCCTGGAACCAGGCCCAGGCGGACCGGGCCAGCTCCTCGGTCAGCTGCTCGACGTACCAGGAGCCGCCGGCCGGGTCGATCACCCGGGCCAGGTGCGACTCCTCCAGCAGCACCGCCTGGGTGTTGCGGGCGATCCGGCGGGCGAAGGCGTCGGGCAGGCCGAGCGCGTGGTCGAACGGCAGCACGGTGACGGCGTCCGCCCCGCCGACGCCGGCCGCCAGGCCCGCGACGGTGGTGCGCAGCATGTTCACCCACGGGTCGCGCTCGGTCATCATCACGCTGGAGGTGACGGCGTGCTGGCGCTGCGCGGCGGCCGCGGGCGCGGCTCCGCCGACCTGCGCCACCCGGGCCCAGAGCCGGCGGGCGGCGCGGAACTTGGCGATGGTGAGGAACTGGTCGGCGGTGGCGGCGTAGCGGAACTCCAGCTGGCCGCAGGCCGCCTCGACGTCGAGCCCGGCGGCGGTGAGGGTGCGCAGGTAGGCGACGCCGGTGGCCAGCGAGCAGCCCAGCTCCTCGGCGGCGGAGGCGCCGGCCTCGTGGTACGGCAGGGCGTCCACGGTGACCGCCCGGATGCCGGGGTGGCCGGCGGCGCAGCGGACGGCGAGCGCGGCGGCCTCGGCGAGCTGCTGCTCGGTCCGGTCGTCCCGGCCGGTGCGGGCCAGCAGGCCCAGCGGGTCGGCGCCGAGGTTGCCCCGGGCGGCCTCGGCGGGCACCTCGCGCTCGGCGTGCAGCGCGAACAGCCGCTCGGCGGCGGCCGCGGTCTCGGCCCCGGCCTCCAGCACCACCGGCGCCAGGTCGAGGTAGACGCCGTCCAGCGCGGTGGCCAGTCCGTCCACCGGCAGGCCCGCCTCGCCCACGGTCAGCCAGACCGAGCTGACGCCGTGTTCCAGATCGGCGAGCACGGCCTCGTTGGCCGACCGGGGGTCGGGGTGGGCGTGGCGCTGGCGCACGTCCCAGCCGCCGACGACCGCGCCCTGGGGCCGGCTGCCGCGGGTGAACGGCGCGAAGCCCGGGAGGCCGGGGTCGGCCGCCGTGTCCTCGGCCGTGTAGAGCGGGCGGGCGCGCAGCCCGTCCTCGATGTCGGTGGCGAGGGCGTCCTCGGCCGACGCACCGTCAGCCGCCGGTGCGCCGGACTTGCGCAGGACACCTTCGACCAGGAGCTGCCATTGCTCACGGGTTGCTTCCGGGAACTCGGCGGCCAGGGGGAGCCTTTCGGGCGAGACCGTCATGTGCGGAGGTTAACGCCCGGTAAGGGGATCACAGCAACCCCTAGAAGTGTGAGCTTGACCTCCTGGAAGTTCGTATGAGAAGGACCAGGGCCGAGTAGGGGTTGCCGACGCAGCCCCGGTCCAGTGGCACTACACGTTCAGTCCAATCCCAGCGGGTTGAGCAGGGCGAACCGCCAGCCGCCGTCGCCGCCGCGGCGGGCGATGTTGGCGGTGGCGCCGGTCGCGGTGAGTCGCTCGCCGTCCTCGCCGTCGATTTCCATGGTCCATTCGGTGACCAGCAGTGCGGTTCCGGCGCCCGGCAGGGTGTGCCGCTGAACATTCGTCAGCCGGCCGTGGCGGCCGACGGTGCCTTCGAGCTCGGCCCGCAGCGCCGGTTCGCCGGTCAGGTACTCGCCGTGGACGGTCCGCATCCCGGCCTCCGGGGCGAAGAGGGCGAGCAGTCCGTCGACGTCGCCGGCGTTCAGCGCGTCCTGGAAGAGCACCGGCAGCTGCTCGGGGAAGGGGATCACAGGGTTCACGGTGGTCATGGGGTGGTCCCTCCATCGGGTCGATCGGATGGCTCCACGATCTCCCGGCGGCCGCCCCGCGGACGAGGTACAGTCACGACGCGTGATGGTCGAAAGTGGACAGCAGCCCGGGATCGTCGAGATCGCCTACGACAACCCCGACCAGCGGCAGGCCGGCATCGAAGTGCTGAGCTTCGACGCCTTGACCGGACGGCTCAGGAGATCCGTCTCCCAGCGCCCGAGCCGGCTGGACTTCCACCAGCTGATCCTCATCCGCGGCGGCACCGGCACCACGATGGTCGATTTCGTCACCCACCCGTGCGGACCGGGCACCCTGCTGCACCTGCGGCCCGGCCAGGTGCAGCGGCTGCCGTCCGGCCCGGACGGGCAGCCGGCCCGGCTGGACGCGGTGCTGCTGCTCTTCACCGCCGACTTCCCGCCGCCACTGCCGGCCGTGCGCGAGCTGCTGGACGGCTTCGGCCCGGTGGCCCGTCAGCCGGCGCCCGAGGGGTTCGCGGCGCTGGACCGGGCGGTGGCCGAGATCGCGGCGGAGTACCGGGCCCTGCGCACCGCACCGGCCGACGGGCTGACCGGCGAACTGCTGCGCCAGCTGCTGGCGGCGCTGCTGCTCCGGCTGGCCCGGCTGGGCGGGGCGCCGGCCCCGAGCGGCGAGCTCTACCGGGCCTTCCGCCGCGCCCTGGAGCAGCGGCACGGCTCCACCCGTTCGGTGGAGGAGTACGCGGCCCTGATCGGCTGCTCGCCGCGCACCCTGACCCGGGCCTGCCTGGCCGCCACCGGCCGCACCGCCAAGCAGCTGGCCGACGCCCGGGTGGCACTGCAGGCCCAGCGCCTGCTCGCGCACACCGACTTGCCGGTGGCGGCGGTCGGCCGGGCCCTGGGCTTCGCGGAGGCGACCAACTTCGGCAAGTTCTTCACCCGCGAGACCGGCCGCACCCCGGGCGCCTTCCGCCGGGAGCAGCACGGTTAGGCGTGTCCGGCGTGCACCATCTCGTACCGGGTCAACTCCTCGATCATCGTGCGGTACACCGCCTCGGCGATCTCCGCCGGCATCCCGTGCTGCTCCGCCAGCGCCCGGACCCGGTCCACCACCTGGCGGACCCGGTCCGGCGCCTGCACCGCCGCCGCGTCGTGCTTGTACGCCGCCACCCGGCCGACGGCCCGGGTGCGCTCCGCGAGCAGCGCGACGATCTGCCCGTCCAGCCCGTCGATGACGGCCCGCAGCTCGGCCAGTGCGGCGGCGTCCTGATCAGTTGTCATGCGAGGGATTGTGCCACCGCACCCTCGTCCTCCGTGGCCGGAACGGAGTTCCGGGCCGGGCGCGAGGTGCGCTCGTTGCGGTCGTCCACCGGCAGCGGGGGCAGGCCGGTCTCCTGCGCGTGGTGGCGCAGCAGTCCGACCATGTCCACCATCCGGTGCACCATGCGGTCCAGCGCGTCCAGGCCCTCCCGGTCGGTGAGCGCGGGCTGCGGGGCGGTGTTGCGAAGCAGGGCCGGGAAGCCGCTGCCGACCAGGATCATCCGGTTCAGCAGCAGGTTGTCGACCAGTTGGCTGTGCACCGCGCTGTCGCTGTACCGGCGGCTGGTGATCACGATCCCGCCGACCTTGTTGGCGAGCGGGCGCTGGAACCGCAGGTAGCCCACGCCCGCCCGCTCGATGAAGACCTGCATCAGGTGCGCGGGCCCGAACCCGTGCACCGGCACGGCGTAGATGATGCCGTCCGCCTGCCGCATCTGCTCCACGACGGCGGGCATGTCGTCCCGCAGGCCGCACGGCTCGGTGCGGTAGTTGCAGTCGCCGCACGGGCTGCAGGGCGAGATCCGGTGCTCGCGCAGGTGGATCACCCGGAACTCGGCGCCGCGCTGCTCGACCAGCGTCCGGGTGTACTCCAGCGCCAGATCGGTGTTGCCGCCGGCCCGCTCGGAGCCGCAGATGCCCAGGATGATCGGGCGGTTGGTCGGCACGCTCTCCCCCTTCCGTCAGTTCCGGGCCGGTGCGGCCTCGGTCCGGGCCGGCACCGCGGCGGGTGCCGGCGCGGCGGCCGCCCCCGCCCGGGTGCCGAGGTACCCGGCCACCAGCGAGAGCAGCACCAGGCCGGCGCCGATCGGGCCGAGCAGCCGCAGGCTGGCGTCATCGGCCTGGTGCACCACCTGGCCGCCGAGGTAGCCGCCGAGCGCGATGCCCAGGAAGGTGGCCGAGGAGTTCAGCGACATCAGCAGCGGCCCGGAGGCCGGGGCGATCGCGAACATCCGGTGCTGCTGGGCGGGTTGGGTCGCCATCGCGGCCAGGCCCCAGAGCGCCATCAGCACCGCGGCGGTCCAGACCCGGTCCCGGGCCAGCGGCACCACGGCCAGCACGGCGCCGAGCAGCACCAGCGAGACCAGCAGCACCGGCACCGGCTTGAACCGGTCCACCGCGCGCCCGCCGAGGTTGGTGCCCAGGAACCCGGCCACGCCGAAGGCCAGCAGCAGCAGCGCCAGCACATTGCCGCTGCCCTTGGTCGCGGGCGCCAGCACCGCGCCGATGTAGGTCAGCACGGTGTAGCCGCCGGTCATGAAGAGCAGCGTGGTGAGCACCGTCAGCAGCGCCCCGAGGTCGCGCACCGGCGCGAGCCGGACGGCCAGGCTGGGCGCGGTCGGCAGCTTCAGCGACGGGAGCATCAGCGCCACCGCCGCGGCGCAGAGCACCCCGAGGCCGGCCAGCAGCCAGAAGGTGGCCCGCCAGGCGATGTCGCTGGCCAGCCAGGTGCCGAACGGCACACCGAGCACGGTGGCCGCGGAGAGCCCGCCGAGCACCACGGCCAGCGCCCGGCCGCGCCGCTCGGGCGCCGCGGTGGCGCCCGCGGTGGCGGAGGCGGAGGGGATGTAGAGCGAGGCGGCGGCGGCCGTGGCGACCCGGGCCAGCAGCAGGGTGGTCAGGCTCGGCGCCAGCGCGGAGAGGACGTTGCCGGCCGCGAAGCCGAGCAGCGAGAGCACCATCAGGGTCCGGCGGTCCACCTTGCCGGTGAGCGCCCCGAGCACCGGGGCCAGCACGCCGTAGGAGAGCGCGAAGACGGTGCTCACCCAGCCCACGTCGGCGACGCTCACGTGCAGGTCGTGGGCGACCCGCGGCAGCACGCCGACCACCACGAAGGTGTCGGTGCCGATGGCGAAGGCGCCGAAGGCGAGCAGGGGCAGCGGCGGGATCAGCGCCCGCTTGTCGTTCATCAGAGCTCTCCGTTCGGGGTCAGGGGGTGGGTGGCGAGGGTCCCGGCCACGACCCGGCCGCCGAGCAGCACGGTCTCGATGCCGCCGGGGCGGCTGAGCACGGTGATGTCCTCGGCCGGGTCGGCGGTGGTGACCACCAGGTCGGCGAGCCGCCCGGCCTGCACCGTGCCGGCCTCGTCGCCGCGGCCGGCCAGCTTGGCGCCGTTGGCGGTGGCCCACTGCAGCACGGTCCGGGCCGGGATGCCCGCCATGCCGACGTAGGTCTCCAGCTCCTCGGCGTAGCTGCCGTGCGGGGTCCAGGCGAAGCCGAAGTCGTCGCCGGCCACCACCGGGATGCCCATCTCCACCATCAGCGGCAGGATCCGCAGGGTGTTGTCGACCTCGGCCTGGAACTCGATGCCCTCCAGGTACTCCGGGGTCTTGCCGTGTTCGGTGCCGCGGGTGAGCAGCCGGTGCGGCTGGTGCAGGCTGGGCACCACGAAGATGCCGCGCTCGGCGATCGCCTCCAGCGCCGCGTCGTCGGCGTAGGTCGCGTGGTCGATCACGTCCACGCCCGCGGCGATCGCATTGCGGATGCCGGCCAGCCCGCGCGAGTGCGCCCGCACCCGTGCGCCGTGCTCGTGGGCGGTCCGCGCCGCGATCACCAACTCCTCTGCGGTGAAGAGCAGTTCGTGGGAGCGGGCATTGGGGAAGGTGTCGTCGCCGGAGGAGAACACCTTGACGATCTCGGCGCCCTCGGCGATCTCCTTGGCGACGTAGGCGATCAGCTCCTCGGGGGTGTCGGCCAGCCGCATCAGGTCCGAGGGGATCCGCTTGCCGACCTCGGGATTGCGCCGCTCGGGCGGGCCGGAGACCATCAGGTCCCGGCTGCACGGGGTGATCCGCGGGCCGGCCAGCCGGCCGGAGTCGACCGCCCGGCGCAGCGCCATGTCGATCCCGGCGACCGAGCCGGCGCCGACGAAGGCGGTGTAGCCCAGCGAGAGCAGCCGGCTGGTGTTCTCGGCAGCGGCCAGCGCGAGGTCCGGCACGGAGTACTTGAAGAGCATCTCCCGGCCGTCGACCACGTCGAGGTAGGCGATGTGGGTGTGCCCCAGCGTCATGCCCGGCATGACGGTGCGTCCGGGCAGCTCGACGACCTCGACTCCGGGCGCGTGCAGGGGCGCCTGGCCGGCGGGCAGCACGGCCTCGATCCGGTCCCCGTCGAGCAGCACGCTCTGCTCGGGGCGCGAGTCCTCGCCCAGGCCCTCCTGGACGGTGACCCGGTGCAGCAGGGTCTTGCGCGGCATGGTGGCGGCTCCGTTCCGGTCAGCGTGCATCGAGGTCCTCGGGTCCGCCGAAGACCGTCCAGACGATCTCCGCGCCGGGGCGCCGGGCCAGCCAGCGCAGCCCGTGGGCGGCCACGCCCGAGGAGTTGGTGACGGCCAGGTCGGCCTGGCCGGCGGCGAGCAGTTCGGCGGCGTGCTGGGTGGAGGCGGCGTCCACCCAGTCCACCGGCCGGCCGGCCAGGGCGGCGGGCACCACCTCGTGGTAGACCCGGCGGACCTCCCAGATGGTGGCCACCCGCACCGGCCCCTCCCCGGCCGGCGGGCCGGCGGCGGTCCGCGGCAGGGCGATGCCGTACTCCGGCGTCGGGTGCGGGAAGAAGGCCTGCAGCCGGACGGCGGGGTGCCAGTGGAACCGGGTGATCCCCTGCGAGGCGCTGGGCACCAGGGCGGAGTCGATCCCGCCCCGGACCAGCTCGTCCAGCACCTCGTCGAAGCTGCCCAGCAGGGCCAGCCGCAGGTCGAAGCGCTCGGCCAGGTAACGGGCCGTCACATCGCTGGAGGTGCCCTCGGGGCCGAGGGTGCCCAGCCGGGTGCCCGGCCGCTCGGCCCACCGGCGCGACAGCTGCGACCAGCGGGCCTGGTAGTCCGCGCCGAGCAGGGCCGGCAGCTCCACCGCCGCCGCGCCGGCGCTAGTAACCACGGTTCGCCGCCATCCGCTGCGCCACCTGGGTCTCGTGGTCGGGGGCGGTGCGCCGGTCGACGATCCGGGCCGCCTTCCAGCTGACGAAGGCGCCGGTGCTGACGATCGGGTCCAGACCGTCGCTCAGCTCCACCAGCACCGGGACGCCCAGCTCCCGGGTGGCCCGCTCGGCGGCCTGGTCGGCCATCTCCTGCCGCCCGGTGACGTGGCTCAGGAACTCCAGGCGCACCGTCAGCCGGTCCTGCCCGTCCTCGTCGCGCTCGATCAGCACCTGGTAGCCGGCCGAGCCGGTGACGCCGGTGAGCACGGCCAGCTCGATCTGGCCGGCGGTGAAGAGCCGCCCGCCGATGTCGATCCGGTCCAGGGTGCGGCCGACGATCCGGACCAGGTCGCCGGGCAGCTCGCAGTCGCAGTCCGACTCCTCCACCACCACGGCGTCGCCGGTGCGGTAGCGGACCAGCGGCTTGACGCCGTCCATCAGCATGGTGACGGTGAGCTCGCCCTCACCGCGCGGGCCGTGGGACTGCTCGCCGGCCGGATCCACCACCTCGACCAGGTAGTTGGTCTGCGAGAGGTGCATCCGCTTGTTGCGGCAGGCCGTCGCGATGACGAAGGCCTCCTGCGAGCCGTAGAGGATGTTGTAGACGTCCGCGCCCCAGACCGACTCCAGGTTGGCGGCCAGCGCCGGGGTGCACATCTCGCCGGTGACGAAGAGCAGCTTGACCGAGAAGTCCTTGCGCAGGTCGTAGCCGTAGTGCTCGGCGGCCTTGGAGAGGGTCAGCGCCACGCCGGGGGTGCAGCAGATCACCTCCAGCTCCAGTTCCTGCATCAGCTGCAGCGCCTTGGGGAAGCCGATGACCGGCGAGTACGGCCAGATCTTGGCGTTCATCGAGCCGGTGTTGCGGGCCACGTCGCCGAGCGTGTCGCCGAAGGAGTGCACCTCGGTCGGGCCCATCAGGCCGATCCGCGGCGCGTGCTCGCCGAAGTGGTGGCGGAAGATCGACGCCCAGGACTCGGTCACGTGGGCGTTGCTGGCGATCACCTCGCGGGCGTCCCGCGGGCAGGGGGTGGCGGGGCCGGTGGTGCCGGTGGTCTCGTAGAAGAAGACGGCCTCGGCCAGCGGGCGGCTGAGCACGTCCAGCATCTCGCGGCGCAGGTCGGCCTTGGTGGTGAAGGGCAGCAGGTCGAGCGTGTCGGGGGTGACCGCGGACAGGTCGACGTCCTTGAGGTGCCGCTGGTAGAACGCCGAGCCGGTGGAGACCTGGTCGAGCACGGCGCGCAGCTGCTCGCCGCGCCAGGCCGCCAGGGTCTCGGCGGGCAGGCTCCGGTCGTAGAACGCCTGGTGCAGGTCGAGGTAGCGGGTGGCGAACTCGACGGCGGGGCCACTGCTGGGCAGCCACATGACGGATCGTTTCCTCTCGGAGGGTGCGTGCGGAACTAGTGCAGGCCGCCGTTGACGTCCAGCACGGTGGCGGTGACGTACCGGGCTGCCGGCGAGACCAGGTAGCGGACGGCGGCGGCGATCTCCTCCGGGCGGCCGAAGCGCCCGAGCGGGATCCGCTCGCGGTACTCCTGGGCGCGCTCGGCGGGGATGGCGGCCGCCATGGCGGTGTCGATGACGCCGGGCGCCACCGCGTTCACCCGGATCCGGTGGGCGGCCAGCGAGCGGCCCAGCCCCTGGGTCAGCGCGATGACGGCGCCCTTGGAGGCGCAGTAGGCGGTGTCGGGGCTGCCGGTCTGGCCGCTGATCGAGGCGATGTTCACCACGTCGCCGGGCCGGCCGGCCGCGATCAGCCGGTGGGCCAGGCCCTGGGTGCAGAAGAAGGCGGAGCCCAGGTTGGCGTCCAGCACGGCCCGGTAGCTCTCGGGCGTGTAGTCGAGGAAGTCCCGGGCGTCGTACCGGCCGGCGTTGTTGACCAGCACGGCGGGCAGTCCGTACCGCTCCTCGATCCAGTCGAACGCCTCCTCGATCTGCTGCGGGTCGGTCAGGTCGGCGGCGAGCGCGGCCACCGCCGAGCGGTCCGCCTCGGCCCTGAGGTCCAGGCCCACCACCGGGTGGCCGGCCTCGGTGAGTGCGGCGGTGATCGCCCGGCCGATGCCGCCGGCCGCGCCGGTGACCACGGCCAGCCGGTCGGCGGCCCCGTCCATGCTCACCGCCCCGCCATCGCGGGCGTGCGGACCCCGGCCAGGAAGTTCTCGAAGAGCCGCAGCCCGGACTCGGTCATCACGCTCTCCGGGTGGAACTGCACGCCCTCCACCGCGAGTTCGCGGTGCCGCAGGCCCATCGCATAGCCGTCGTCGGTGGCCCGCGCGGTCACCGCCAGCTCGGCGGGCAGCGGCTCGGTGACGATCAGCGAGTGGTAGCGGGTGACGGCCAGCGGGGTCTGGACGCCTTCGAAGACGCCCGCGCCGTCGTGCTCGATCCGGCTCACCTTGCCGTGCATCAGGTGCTTGGCCACCGCGATCTCGGCGCCGAAGGCCAGGCCGATCGCCTGGTGCCCCAGGCAGACGCCGAGCACCGGCACCCGGCCGGCGAAGGCCCGGACCAGCTCGACGTGGCCGGAGTCGGCGGGGTGCCCGGGGCCGGGCCCCAGCACCACCGCGTCCGGCGCGGCGGCCAGCAGCTCCCCGGTGCTGCGGGTGCGCGAGCGCACCACCTCGGTCCGCGCGCCCAGGGTGAGCAGGTACTGGTCGATGATGTGGCTGAAGCTGTCGTACGCGTCGACGAGCAGGATCTTCACGGCAGCAGTTCCTCTCCGGTCAACGACCAGTAGGTGGCGCTGAGTTTGGCGAGCGTCTCGCGCCACTCCGCGGCCGGCTCGGAGTCCGCGACCACGCCGGCGGAGGCCTGGATGGTGTAGCGGCCGCCCTCGTGGACGGCGGTGCGGATGCAGAGCGCGAGCATGGTGAACCCGCGGACGTCGAGCAGGCCGAGCGCACCGGCGTAGATGCCGCGCGGGGTGCTCTCGATGCCGTTGATGATCTCCATCGCGCGCAGCTTGGGTGCGCCGGTCATGGTCCCGGCCGGGAAGGTGGCGCAGACCGCGGCCCAGACGTCGGCCTCCGGGCGCAAGGTGCCGGAGACGGTGGAGACCAGGTGGTGCACGTAGGCGAACGGCTCCACGTCCATCATCGCGTCCACGGCCAACGTGCCGGGCACGCAGACCCGGCCGATATCGTTGCGGCACAGGTCGACCAGCATGATGTGCTCGGCCCGCTCCTTCTCGCTGGCCCGCAGCCCGGCGACCCGGCGGGCGTCCTCCTGCGGGTCGGCGGCGCGCACGGCGGTGCCGGCGATCGGCCGCATGGAGATCCGGCCGTCCTCGATCCGGATGAACAGCTCGGGGCTGGCGCCGACCACCGTCCGGCCGGCCCACGGGATCACGTACATGTACGGGGACGGGTTGCGGTGCCGCAGCCGGCGGTAGGCCTGCAGCGGGGTGAGCTCGGTCTCGACCTCGATCCGGTGGCCGATCTGGATCTGGTAGCTGTCGCCCACCTCGATGTGGCCCAGGCACCGCTTGACCCAGGCGTGGTACTCCTCGGCGGTCGCGCTGTCCCGCACCGCACGCGGCACGGGGGCGGCCGGCACCTCGGCCGCCGGGGCGGCGGGGGCCTGCGGCAGCGCGTCCGCGCCGTCCCGGGCGGCGGGCAGCTGCGGGCCGGAGGCGACCAGGTGGCGGGCGCCGCCGCCGTCCAGGTCGTACCAGACGGTGTGCCGGAACAGCGCCAGGGTGCAGAGCGGCTGGTCGGCCGGGACCTGGTTCTGCGGCAGCTCCTCCATGGCCCAGGCCGCCTCGTAGGTGAAGGCGGCGAGGAAGCCGAAGGCGAAGCGCCCGGCCGGGACGTCGGTCTCCACCCGGAAGCCGCGCTGCACGGCGCGCAGCACCCGCCACAGCGCCGGTCCGCCGGCCAGCGGCCAGCCGTGGCCGTCGCCGCTGGGCTCGGCGGGCCGGCCGACCGCCTCGCTGACCACCTCGGCCAGCCGGGCCAGCAGCGGCTCGCTGCCGTGCAGTTCCAGGCGGTCGGGGTGGCAGCGCAGTTCGGCGAGCCGTCCCCAGCCGACCACTGCCGCGTGCCGGTCCTGCTCGGGGCCGTCCAGGCTCTCCAGCAGGTAGCTGTCGCCCGGCGGCCGGGTCCGCTGCAGGGCCTCGAAGAGCTGCAGCGGATCCGGCGCCGCCACCTCGCGGGACTCGACCCGGACCGGGATGCCGGCGGCGGACCCGAGCGGCCGGTCGCCGTCCCCCGCGCTCCAGCTCACCGTGCCGGCGGCGGCGGGCGCACGTGTTGAGGGCATGGGGAACTGCCTCCTGTCGGGGTTCGGTGGGGTGGGCCGGCACCGGGGCCGGGTCGCCGCGCCGGGATCGCCGCATCGGATCGGGTGACGATCGCGGAACGCCGGGCGTCGGGGTGGCGGTGCCCGACCCACTCCACCAGAGCCCCCCGCGCCGTCGCCATACCAGTCGGCGGCCTACCCAGCGGTCCACTTGACGGCCCCTCAAGGCGCCGCCTTCCGGGGCGGCCGATATTCCCCCAGGTCCGGCGCGGCTCCGTGTTAGCGTCGTGGCGGCCGGCCGCGGGACTGTGGTGCGACTTCCGGGAGATGCCTTTTCAGCATGGATTCGCAGTTCGTGCCCGTTACTCCCCGGCCGGCCGACCTGGAGGGGAGCGGGTGTGGACACGTACGAGGACTTGATCGCCGCCGAGGACGTGCTGCTCTTCGTCAACGCGGCCATCACGGCCACCGGCCAGCGCGAGTTCCGCGACGATGCCGCCGCGCAGCGCTTCTCGCTGGGCTTCCTGCACGAGTACGTGCTCGGCAACTACCGCGAACTCTACGCCGCCGTCCTGGCCTTGGACGTGAACGACCACAACGCCGCGCTGATGGTGCGCAACCTGCTGGCCACCGCCGCCGAGGCCTCGCCCGAGCAGCGCCGCGCCGAGGGCCGGCTGATCGCCCGCCGGCTCGCGCTGCTGCCGCCGCAGCGGGTCTACAAGCTGTTCGCCCGGCTGGCCCGGGAGCGGGTGAACAACCGCCGCACCCGGGCGATCGTCCGCGGCTGGCTGGCTGCCCGCCCCAACCCGGCGCTGGACGCGGTGAAGTACCGCGGCGGCCTGAAGGCCACCGTGCGCCATGCCCATCTGCCGCCCCGCGAGCCGGAGTTCGGGCGCTTCCTGTTCTCCGGCGCGGCCCGGCAGGCCGCCTTCGCGGAGCCGCTGCTGGACGCCTGGCGGCGCGCCCACTACGAGCGCGGCGCGGTCTACGAGCTGCCGTACACGGTGGCCGAGGGCTTCGCCGCCAAGCACCGGATCGCCCGCACCGAGTTCCTGGAGCGGATCGAGCCGCGGCTGACCCGCCTGGAGCGGCTGCGGCTGCGCGAGTCGGCGGACGGCGCCGTGGCCGTCGACCTGGCCCGGATGCCGCTCACCCGCCTCGCCTCCTACCTGCTCGGCCTGCCGCCGGCGGAGCGCGAGCAGCGCCGCGCCGAGCTGACGGCCGCGCTGACCGCCGCCGCCGAGCGGGCCGCCGGTCCGCTGCGCGGCAGCTGGGGCAGGGTGGCGGCGGTGCTGGACGACAGCTACTCCAGCTACGGCTCGGGCCAGAAGCGCCGCCGCCCGCTGGCGGCCGCGCTGGCCTGCCACCACCTGCTGGCTGCGCTGGCCACCGACTACCGCGCCTACTGGACTTCGGGCCGCCGCGATCCGCTGCTGGCCCACCCGAGCGGCCCGACCCCGCTCGGCCTGCGGGTGCTGGACGCCCTGGAGGGCGGGCCGGACCGGCTGGTGATCGTCTCGGACGGCTGGGACAACGCACCGCCCGGCCTGGCCGCCGAGGTGCTGCGCGCCTGGCGCACCCGGCTGGACCCGGACGGCCGGACGGCCGTCGTCCACCTCAACCCGGTCTACGACGCGGAGGGGTTCGACGTGCACCGGCTGGCGCCCACCGTGCCGACGGCCGGTCTGCGCGATGCCGAGGACCTGCCCTCGCTGGTGGAGCTGGCCCGGTTCGCCGAGGGCCGCACCGGGCTGGCCGAGCTGCGCGCCCACCTGGACGCCCGGGTGGCCGCCTTCCTGAGCGCTCCGGAGGCCGCCCGATGACCCGGCTGGACCTGGCCGGCCTCACCGCCGGCCCCGCACAGGTCTGGGGCTCGGTGCGGCTGGTGCCGCTGCTGCGCGAGCAGCCGATCACCGACCTGCGGCTGCACCGCCGGCTCTTCCCCGGCCAGGAGCGCGGTCTGGTCGAACTGGGCCGGGACACCTCCTACTTCTCCTACATCCCGCACGCCTTCGTGGCCGACTGGACCGGCGACGGCAGCCCGGCGGCCTCCTACGGCACCCAACTCGCCCCGCCCAAGGCCGATCTGCCCGCCCCCGCCGCCCTGCCGCTGCGGCTGCACCGCCGCACGGCCAGGCGCGAGGGCGCCGGCCGGCTCCGCTTCCTGCCCCAGCACCTGTCGCTGGAGGGGTACTTGGCGCTGCACTTCGGCGGCCCGACGATCGCCTGGGCCGAGTGGTCGCAGCGGGCGATCCGGAACGGCCTGTCGCCGCGCGCAGAGGAGGCCTACCTGGGCCTGTCGGTGCGCGGACTGGCCGACGCACTGCGGGTGTTCGAGATCCACCCGGGCCAGTGCGGGGTGCTGGTCTACCTGGCGGACGCGCTGGCCGGCGCCTTCGTGGTGCCGCACCCGGCCGACTACCGGGCGCTGCACGGCAGCCTGGTGCACGACCTCTACGGCGAACTGGTCTACCACTACGCGGTGCTGATGCCGCCGGTGGCGGACTTCCGGGCCCGGATCGAGGGGCCGGGCATCGCCTCGCTGGCCGACCTGCGGGCCGCCGCCGAGCGGGTGGCCGCCGACTGGCGCGAGCAGCACGACGGGCTGCTCGCGGCCGGCCTGCTGGACGCCGAGTACACCGCCCGCCGGGTCTACCGGATGGGCCCGTTCACCCTGCGGCGGCTGCTGCCCTCGCTGGTGCCCAAGCGGGAGAACCACCTCGGCGAGACCATCACCCACCAGGACGGCCGGCTGGCCTACCTGAAGACCTTCCGGCTCTCCGAGAAGCAGACCCGCCGGGCCCACCTGCTCGCCCGGCTGGCCGCCCACGACTGGCACCTCGGCCGCACGGCCGAGGAGTTCGGGGTGACGGCGGCCCAGTTCGGGCTGCGGCTGGAGTCGGCCGGGTTCGGCCTGCTGCTGCGCCAGGACGTGCTGGACGGCTACCGGGCCGAAGCCCGGCGCGGCGGCTGACCGCCGCGGCGCCGGGCTTCGGGCCGGGCGTCGGTTCAGGCGTCGGGGTGGTCGAGCCCGAGGTGCTCGCGCAGCGTCGTCCCCTGGTAGTCGGTGCGGAACACCCCGCGCTCCTGCAGCAGCGGCACCACCTGGTCGGCGAACCGGTCCAGCCCGGCCGGGACCAGGTGCGGCACCAGGATGAAGCCGTCCGAGGCGTCGGCCTGCACCAGGGCGTCGATGCTCTCGGCCACGGTGGCGGGCGAGCCGACGAAGGTCTGCCGGTTGCCGGTCTCGATCACCAGCTGCCGGATCGACCAGTTGTTCTTCGCCGCCAGCTCCCGCCACTCCCGGGCGGTGGCCAGCGGGTCCCGGTACATCCGCACCTGGGCACGGCCCTGGGCCACGGTGTGCTCGCCGGGGTCCGGGTCGATCTCCGGCAGCGGCCCGTCCGGGTCGTAGCCGGACAGGTCGCGGTTCCAGACGAACTCCAGGTGCCGCAGCGCGGTGGCGCCGCTGACCTGCTGCCGGCGTACCTCGCGGGCCAGCTCGGCGGCCTCCTCGTCGGTGTCGCCGAGCACGAAGGTGGCGGCGGGCAGGATCAGCAGCTGGTCCTCGCGCCGGCCGTACTTGGCCAGCCTCGACTTGACGTCCCGGTAGAAGGCCTGGCCCTCCGTCAGGGTGCCGTGCCGGCCGAAGATGGCATCGGCGCTGGCGGCCGCGAACTCCCGGCCCTGGTCGGAGTCGCCGGCCTGGAAGATCACCGGCCGGCCCTGCGGACCGCGCGGCACGTTGAACCGCCCGGCGATGTCGAACTCCTCGCCCTGGTGCCGGAAGGCGCCCTCGGTGCCCTCCCGGACGAAGGTGCCGCTCGCCCGGTCGGCGACCACCGCGCCCGCGCTCCAGGAGTCGAACAGCTCGTGCGCGGTGGCCAGGAACTCCTGGGCCCGGGCGTACCGCCGGTCCTGCGCCAGGAAGCCGCCGCGGCGGAAGTTCTCCCCGGTGAAGGCGTCCCAGGAGGTCACCACGTTCCACGCCGCCCGGCCCGCCGAGAGGTGGTCCAGCGAGGCGAACTGCCGTGCCACCTCGTAGGGTTCGTTGAAGGTGGAGTTGATGGTGCCGGTCAGGCCGATCCGCTCGGTGACGGCGGCCAGCGCGGCCAGCACGGTGAAGGTGTCGGGGCGGCCGACCACGTCCAGGTCGTAGATCTCGCCGCCCTGTTCGCGCAGCCGCAGGCCTTCGGCCAGGAAGAGGAAGTCGAACTTGGCGCGTTCGGCGGTCCGGGCGAAGTGCGCGAAGGAGTCGAACTCGATCTGGCTGCCGGCGGCCGGGTCGCTCCAGACGGTGGTGTTGTTGACACCGGGGAAGTGCGCGGCGAGGTGGATCTGCTTGCGGGGCTTGCTCATTGCTCGGTGCGTCCTCTCCGGCTCAGGCGGCGGCGTAGCGGCTGGCGGGCCGGTCCAGGCCCAGGTGGCCGCGCAGGGTGTCGGCTTCGTAGCCGCGGCGGAAGGCGCCGCGCTGCTGCAGCTCGGGCACCAGGCCGCGGGTGATCGCGGGCAGGTCCACGCTCTGCACGGCCGGGCGCAGCCGGAAGCCGGAGAGCCCGGCCGCCCGGTAGGCCAGCAGCAGGTCGGCGAGTTCGGCCGGGGTGCCGGTGAAGACCGGGGCGTCGCTGGTGTAGGCCTGGCCGGCCAGCTCGTCCAGCCGGGCCAGCCGGTCGGCGGCGGCGCCCGCGCTGGCGCCCAGCACCACGGTGAACTCCCCGAACAGGTGCAGCGGTTCGCCGGCCCGCTCGCCCGCCTCCCGGTAGCCGCGCACCTCGGCGACGGTCTCCCGGGCCTCCTCGGGCGAGAAGGGGGTGACGTAGCCCAGGTCGGTGGCCTTGGCCACCAGGCGGTACGGGATGGTGGAGTGCGCGAGCGCGGTGACCAGCGGCTGGCCCTGCGGCGGGCGCGGCGTGATGGCGGGGCCGCGGACGCTGAAGTGCGGCCCCTCGAAGTCGATGTAGTGCAGCTTGGCGCGGTCCACGAACCGGCCGGTGGCGGCGTCGCGGATCACCGCGTCGTCCTCCCAGCTGTCCCAGAGCCGGCGCTGCACCTCCACGTGGTCGGCCGCCTCGCCGAACAGTTCCTCGCTCAGCTCCCGTACGCCCTCGCCCTCGATGTCCCACAGGTGGTCGGGGTTGAAGGGCGGCAGGGTGCGCCGGCCGAAGTGCCCGTTCTCGTGGTAGCGGGCGGTGATCTGGATCCGCAGCCCGGCCCGGCCCTTGCTGACGTAGTCCAGGGTGGCGATCGCCTTGGAGACGTGGAACGGCTCGGTGTGGGTGGAGACCACGGTCGGCACCAGGCCGATCCGCCGGGTCAGCGGGGCCACCCGGGCGGCGGTGAGCACGGCGTCGAGCCGGCCGCGCACCTGGTCGGTGCGCTCGTCGAGCCGGAAGAAGTGCGAGGACTGCGGGCCGAGCGCGTCCTCCAGGGTGACGAAGTCGAGCAGGCCGGCCTCGGCCTCGGCGACCTGGTCGGCCCAGTACCGGGCGGTGAACAACTCGCCGGGCCGGGAGGTGGGTTCGCGCCAGGCGGCGGGGTGCCAGCCGGCCCCGTCCAGGGCGGCGGCGAGGTGCAGGGGTGCGTCGTTCACGGACACGTGCGGGTTCCTTCCTGATCTGCGGTGCGGAGCCGCCGGGTCGGGGGACCGGGCGGCGCGGAGATCAGTCCTGACAGAGCCCGGCGGCAACCCGCACCAAGTCGATGACCGGCCGCGAGTGCAACAGCACCCCGCGGCTCGGCACCTGCGCATGCTGCGCGGACCGCCTCACCCCTGCACCTCCTTCCCTGTCTCGGATCCGACGCTGCGCCAGATGACCTGATGTGCCGTCAGATAGCGGGCTGGCCCCAGGACTCGGCGAAGAAGCTCGCGCCGAGCTCGCGCCGCTCACGGGCGGCGCCCTCGCGCTCGCGCAGCCCCTCGTCGGTCAGCAGCTCGGCCGGGGCGGCGGCGCCGATCGCGACCACCGACACCGGCCGGAAGCCCTCCGGCACGCCGAACGAGGCCCGGACGGCCGCCGCGTCGAAGCCGCCCATCTGGTGGGCGTGCAGGCCGAGGGCGTGCGCCTGCAGGGTGATCTGCGCGACGGCCAGCCCGAGGTCGTAGGCGGCGCCGGGGTGGGCAGACTCCTCGGCCACCCCGGCGAAGAGCAGCGAGGCGCTGCCCGCCCAGAGCTGGTTGCCGGGCATCAGCGCGTCGAACAGCAGCTTGAACGCGGCATCGCCGCGCCGGCCGACCAGGAACCGCCAGGGCTGCAGGTTGCGGGCCGAGGGCGCCCAGCGCCCGGCCTCCAGCAGCTGGGCGAACTCCAGCTCCGAGAGCTGGTGCGCGGGGTCGAAGGACCGCGGGCTCCAGCGCTCGGCGAACAGCGGGTCGATGGCGACAGAGGTGTCGGCGGGGCGCGAGGTCATCGCGGCGGCTCTCCTGGCAGGTCGTCACGGCAGGCTCCGCCCCGGCGAACGGGGCGGACCGGCCGTGCTGGTGGAAGCGCAGCCCGGGCCCGTCGAGGGGGCCGTCGGAGTGCGGGAGGAACTGGCAGTGCGTCAGCCGCGCGGCAGCGGCAGCGGACACGCCGCGGAGGCCACTCGCAGCAAGTCGATGTGGCCTCGGACGATGAGCCGGAGGGGACGCGCCATGTTCTCGAACGTACGTCACCCGAACGGACCCCGTCAACGCCCGTCCACCAGGCGACCGCCGCCCCGGCGGCCCCTCCCCCTCACCCGCCCGGCCCACCCCCGTTTGCCGCCCCCGCCCACCGGCGCGAGCATCGACCGGACGGCCGATCGACCACCGAGCGAGGGCGGATGCGCGCAGAGAGCGGCAGCGGGGCGACCCACCAGGCCCGCCGCTGGGCGCAGTTGGCCCTCGTCGCGGTGCTCGCCGCCGTCCTCCTGGTGCTCGCCGCCGCCGGCTACGGCAGTGTCCTCGCCCTGCTGATCGGCATCCTCGGCCTCGCGCTCGGCGCCGCCGGCGTCTGGTGGGCCGTCAGCCGCCACGGCCTCCAGCGGTTCGGCGGCGCCGTCCTCGCCGTCGGCGCCCCCGCCGCCGTGCTGGCGCTCTACATCCTCACCGGCCTGTGGGTCTTCGCCGTCGCCGTGCTCGCCCTCTGGGCGCTCGCGCTCGCCTGCGCCCGACTGGCCGTGCGCCGGCTCCCCCGCCCCCGCCCGATGGCCCCGCGCGAGACCCCGCCGCCGCGCCGCCCGGTGCTGATCATGAACCCCGAGTCCGGCGGCGGAAAGGTCGAGAAGTTCGGCCTCGCCGACCGCGCCCGCGCCCTCGGCGCCCAGGTGCACCTCCTGGACCCGGCCCGCCCCACCGACGTCGATGCGCTCGCCCGCCAGGCCGTCGCCGACGGCGCCGACCTGCTCGGCGTGGCCGGCGGCGACGGCACCCAGGCGCTGGTCGCCGCCGTGGCCGCCGAGCACGGCCTGCCCTTCCTGGTCGTCTCGGCCGGCACCCGCAACCACTTCGCCATGGACCTCGGCCTGGACCGCGCCGACCCCGCCCGCTGCCTGGACGCCCTCACCGACGGCGTGGAGCTGCTGGTGGACCTCGGTGAGGTGGCCGGCCGCCCGTTCGTGAACACCGTCTCCTTCGGCCTCTACGCGGCGATCGTGCAGAGCCCCGAGTACCGCGAGGCCAAGGCCGGCACCGCCCTCGCCGAGCTGCCGGGTCTGATCGGCGACGGCTCCGGCCTGCGGGCCAGCGCCGACGGCACCACCCTGACGGCGCCCCAGGCCCTGCTGGTCAGCAACAACCCCTACGCGGGCGCCGACGACCCGCTCGGCGGCGCCCGCCGCCCCCGGCTGGACGGCGGCACCCTCGGCCTGCTCGCGATCACCGTGGCGAGCGCCGCCGACGCCGCCCGGCTCGCCCTGCTCGGCACCCAGGCCCGCGGCCTCGACGCCCTCACGGTCCGCCAGGTGGAGGTGACGGCCGATCAGCCGGAGCTCCCGGTGGCCGTCGACGGCGAGGCGCTGACCCTGCCCACCCCCGTGCGCTGCCGGATCCGCCCCGCCGCCCTGCGGGTCCGGGTCCCCCGGCACCGCCCGGGCGCCGCCGCCACCGCTCCCCCGCCCGTCCGCTGGCGGCAGATCGTCCGCCTGGCCATCCACGGAGAGGCCCCGCATGACCCGGCTAAGCACTGACCTGGACGCCCTGGACCGGGCGGTCTACCAGGTCGTCACCGTCACCCCCACCCCGGCGCTGGACGTCGGCATGCGCCGGCTCTCGGCCGCCGCCAACCACTCCAAGATCTCGCTCACCGTCGCCGGCCTGCTCGCCGTCCGGCCCGGCCGCCCCCGCCGGGCGGCCGTGCAGGGGGTGGCCTCCCTCGCCCTGGCCTCGTTCACGGCCAATCTGGTCGGCAAGCAGCTGGTCAGCCGGCCCCGGCCGCTGCGGCCCGCCGACGCGCCGTTCCCCGGCCGGCACGTGCCGATGCCCGGCTCCGCCTCCTTCCCCTCCGGCCACACCGCCGCCGCGGTGGCCTTCGCCTCCGCGGTCGGCGGGGAGCTGCCGAGCACGGCGCTGCCGCTCTCGCTGCTGGCCACGGCGGTCGGCTGCTCCCGGGTGCACACCGGCGTGCACTACCCGGGCGACGTGCTGGCGGGCGCGCTGCTCGGCATCGCGGCGGCGGCCACCGTCCGCGCCGCGACCCGGGCGGTCCGGCGCCGGCTCGCCTGAGCCGCCGTCATGAGAAAACCGACCGGGCCGGCCCCCGCGAACGGGAGCCGGCCCGGCAGCTGCCAGGGGCGGGGATCAGACCAGGTCGAACCGGTCCAGCTCCATCACCTTGGTCCAGGCGGCCACGAACTCGGTGACGAACTTCTCCTTGGCGTCGTCGCTCGCGTAGACCTCGGCCAGCGCGCGCAGCTCCGAGTTGGAGCCGAACACCAGGTCGGCCCGGGTGCCGGTCCACTTCACGGCGCCACTGGCGTCGCGGCCCTCGAAGGTGGTGGAGTCGGCCGAGGTGGGCGACCAGGTGGTGTCCAGGTCGAGCAGGTTGACGTAGAAGTCGTTGGTCAGCACGCCCGGGGTCTCGGTGAAGACACCGTGCGCCGAACCGCCGTGGTTGGCGCCCAGCACCCGCAGGCCGCCGACCAGCACGGTCAGCTCCGGGGCGCTCAGGGTGAGCAGGTTGGCCTTGTCCAGCAGCAGGTACTCGGCCGGCAGGCGGTTGCCCTTGCCGAGGTAGTTGCGGAAGCCGTCCGCGGTCGGCTCCAGCGCCGCGAAGGACTCGACGTCGGTCTGCTCCTGGGTCGCGTCGCCGCGGCCCGGGTGGAACGGCACCTCGACCTCGAAGCCGGCCGCCTTGGCGGCCTGCTCCACGCCGACGCCGCCGGCCAGCACGATCACGTCGGCCAGCGAGACCTGCTTGTCCCCGGCCTGAGCCGAGTTGAAGGCCTGCTGGACGCCCTCGAGCGCCCGCAGCACGACGGCCAGCGCGTCGGGCTCGTTGACCTCCCAGCCGGCCTGCGGCTGCAGCCGCAGTCGCGCACCGTTGGCGCCGCCGCGCTTGTCGCTGCCGCGGAACGAGGAGGCGGCGGCCCAGGCGGTGGAGACCAGCTGCGCGACGCTCAGACCGGAGGCGGCGATCCGCGCCTTGAGGTCCGCGACGTCCGCCGCGTCCACCAGCTGGTGGGTGGTGGCCGGGATCGGGTCCTGCCAGAGCAGCACCTCGCTCGGGACCTCGGGGCCGAGGTAGCGGGCGATCGGGCCCATGTCACGGTGGGTCAGCTTGTACCAGGCGCGGGCGAAGGCGTCCGCGAACTGGTCGGGGTGCTCCAGGAACCGGCGCGAGATGACCTCGTAGGCGGGGTCGATCCGCAGCGAGAGGTCGGTGGTGAGCATGATCGGCGTGTGGGTCTTGGCCGGGTCGAAGGCGTCCGGCACGGTGCCCTCGCCGGCGCCGCCCTTCGGCTTCCACTGGTGGGCGCCGGCCGGGCTCTTGGTGAGCTCCCACTCGTAGCCGAACAGGGTCTCGAAGAAGCTGTTGTCCCAGGCGACCGGGGTCGGGGTCCAGGCGCCCTCCAGGCCGCTGGTGATCGCGTCGGCGCCCTTGCCGGTGCCGAAGCCGCTCTTCCAGCCCAGGCCCTGCTCCTCCAGCGGCGCGCCCTCGGGGGCCGCGCCGACGTTGTCCGCCGGGCCGGCGCCGTGGGTCTTGCCGAAGGTGTGGCCGCCGGCGATCAGCGCGACGGTCTCCTCGTCGTTCATCGCCATCCGGTGGAAGGTCTCGCGGATGTCGCGGGCGGCCGCCAGCGGGTCCGGGTTGCCGTTGGGGCCCTCCGGGTTGACGTAGATGAGGCCCATCTGCACGGCGCCGAGCGGGCTCTCCAGCTCGCGGTCGCCGGTGTAGCGCTCGTCGCCGAGCCAGGTGGTCTCGGGACCCCAGTAGACGTCCTCCTCCGACTCCCAGACGTCCTCGCGGCCGCCGGCGAAGCCGAAGGTCTCGAAGCCCATCTCCTCCAGCGCCACGTTGCCGGCCAGGATCAGCAGGTCGGCCCAGGAGAGGTTCTGGCCGTACTTCTTCTTCACCGGCCAGAGCAGGCGGCGCGCCTTGTCCAGGCTGGCGTTGTCCGGCCAGCTGTTCAGCGGGGCGAACCGCTGCTGGCCGGCGCCGGCGCCGCCGCGGCCGTCGCTGATCCGGTAGGTGCCGGCGCTGTGCCAGGCCATCCGGATCATCAGCGGGCCGTAGTTGCCGTAGTCGGCCGGCCACCACTCCTGCGAGCTGGTCAGCAGCTCGGCGATGTCCCGCTTGACGGCCGGCAGGTCCAGCGCGTTGAACGCGGCCCGGTAGTCGAAGTCGGCGCCGAGCGGGTTGGCCACCGCGGGGTTCTTGGCGAGGATCTTCAGGTTCAGGCGGTCCGGCCACCACTGGCTGTTCCCGCCGCCCTGGGTCGGGTGGGCCGCTCGGCCGTGCACGACCGGGCAACGGCCCTCGGCAGCATTCGCTTCATGGTTCTCAGACATGGGAGTCCTTCCTCTGTCTTCCTCTGTGCCGGTGCGGTCGGCTCACCGCCTGGGCCGCACCGACGGCGCTCTACCCCTTGGCTATCGCTGGAACCGATCCTACGATGGACAGAGTCCAAGTCAAGAAGAACACCAGTACCGGAGCCGATCGGAGCTCGGACACTCGCTGTTAAAATTTCCGGAACCTCTCTGCGGCTGAATAGGTGAACTGAGATGAGCGACCTGCTGGAGCGACTGCGCGGGCGCGGCTGGCGACTGACCTCGCAGCGGCGCGTCGTCGCAGAGGTGCTCGACGGCGACCACGTGCACCTCACCGCCGACGAGGTCCACGCCCGGGCCGCACAGCTGCTGCCGGAGATCTCCCGCGCCACCGTGTACAACACCCTGGGCGAGCTGGTCTCGCTCGGCGAGGTCATAGAGGTCTCCACCGACGGCCGCGCGCGGCGCTACGACCCCAACGCGCACCGGCCGCACCACCACCTGGTCTGCTCGGGCTGCGGCACCATCCGCGACGTGCACCCGGCGGGCGACCCGATGGCGCACCTGCCGGCGGAGGAGCGGTTCGGCTTCACCGTCTCCGCCGTGGAGGTCACCTACCGCGGACTCTGCCCGGACTGCGCCTGACCGCGCCGGCCCCACCGCTCCCACTCGCACCGGCCCCTCACGGCTCTCGGCTGTGCTGGGGCCGGACCTGTCTCCGCCGCCCCGGGTGACGCCCCCCTGACAACCGAGGACGCCGGTCAGCGTACACGGGTGCGGCGCTCCAGGTCCGCTATTCGGCGATCCGATCACCGATTCGTCCGCCGAAATCGCGAACGAGTGTGCGCACAGCGGGTATTGAACCCTCTGCTGACGATCCCGGGCGGAGGAGGGGGACGGATGAACCACGGCCGGCGGCTCGGCGAGGATCCCGGTCTGGTCGATCAGGTGGTCTTCCGCCGGCAGGGCGGTGACCTGATACCGGCGGCCGCCTCCTTCCACCGGGAGGACGCCGAGCTGCTGGCCCGTCAGCTCACCCCGCTGCTGCGCGCGGAGGACGGCGGGCGGCAGCCGAGCCTGGTCCGCTGCCGGACCGCCTCCGGCGCGGCGGCCCTGATCCAGCGCTGGCCCGCGCTCGACCCCGACGGGCACCCGGGCACGATCAGCCACGCGCTGATCGGCCCGGTCGCCGCGCTGAGCATGGGCACCTGCGTCAGCCTGCACGAACTGACCCTGCGCGGTCGCGACTTCGCCGCCCGCGCGACCGGCCGGCTGACCGCCGTGCCGGTCGGCGAACTGCGCGAGGCGGCCCGCCGCCAGCTCCCCGGCGAGGACGAACTCCGCGCCGTCGAGCCGGTGCTGGCCGCCGCCACCGCCGCCCTGCTGACCGACCCGCGCCGCCCGCTGGCCCTGCTCGGCAGCTCGCTCCCCGACTGGCCCGAGCGGAACCCGACCGCCCTGGTCGCCTTCGGCCTGCGCGGGATCACCTTCAACTGGCTGAACAGGTTCTGGAGTTTCGCCACCTATGACACCGCCCCGCGGCTCTGGGTGACGGCGGTGCCGGAGCCGCCCGGCGGCGCCGCGCACCTGGTCGACCTGGCCGCGCCGGCCGGCGAGCGCGCCGACGAGCTGGCCGCCGCCCTGGTCGCCCGCTTCCTGGACCGGCTGCCGGACGGCACCGAGGGCCTGGTGCTGGCCCACTGCCCGGGCACCGCCGACGCCCCGCTGACGGACCGTCTGGACGCCCTCGCCCACCGGCTGCAGGCCACCGCCCAGCACCGGCCGGCCCCGGAGCCCCCGGTCGAGCGCGGCCTGCTGGACACCGTGCTGGCCGCCGGCGGGGACGCCCACGCCGCCTGGGACGCGCTCACCGTGCTGCACACCCGCCCCCGCAGCGACCGGCTCGCCGCCGAGCTCTGCGCCCACCTGCTGCGGCACCGGCTCTACCTCCGCCTGGACCTGCCCGACGAGGACGACGCGCTGCGCGCGGCCTGGCTCTTCGACTGGGCGGTCTCCCCGCTGGTCCGCGATCCGGCCCAGCAGCCGGGCCTGTCCGGGCTGCTGCACGAGCTGGCCCGCCACGGCTCCGCGCACACCCGCGCCCTGCTCGAGCGCCTGGTCCTCGACACCCCGCCGGGCGTCGCTCCCCCGGACCTCCCGCCCGTGCTCTGGCAGCAGCTCCTCCGCGACCTCCGCGACCTCGGGCCCGCGCCCGTCGAGCCCGCCGAGGAGCCCGTTGAAGAACCCGCCGACGAGCCCGCTGGCAAGCCCGTCCCCGCCTTCCAGGCCCCGTCCTTCCAGCCGCTGAAGCCCCACCAGCCCCCGGAGCGCGATCAGCGCTGGCTCGCCATCGCCCTCTTCGCCGCCCTGGGCACGCTCCTCGTCCTCCTGCTGATGGCGCTCAACTGAAAACGGACCGGGCGGCCCCCGCGAAGGGGGACCGCCCGGTCCGGCAGCGCGGCGTCCGGATCAGACGGCCGGCGCCGGGAAGGTCGGGTACTCCACGCCGGAGACGTGCTGCACGACCCGGATCACCTGGCACGAGTATCCGAACTCGTTGTCGTACCACAGGTAGAGGATCGCGTTGTCGCCCTCGACCTTGGTCGCCCCGGCGTCCACGATCGAGGCGTGGCGCGAGCCGATGAAGTCGTTGGAGACCGCGTCCGGCGCGCTGGTGAAGTCGATCTGCCGGCGCAGCGGCGAGGTCAGCGACACCTCGCGCAGGTACTCCAGTACCTCGTCGCGGTTGGTCTCGCGGGCCAGCTGCAGGTTGAGGATGGCGATCGAGACGTCCGGCACCGGCACCCGGATCGAGCTGCCGGTGATCTTCGCCTTGAGGTCCGGCAGCGCCTTGGCCACGGCCGAGGCGGCACCGGTCTCGGTGATCACCATGTTCAGCGGGGCCGAGCGGCCGCGGCGGTCGGCCTTGTGGAAGTTGTCCAGCAGGTTCTGGTCGTTGGTGAACGAGTGGACGGTCTCCACGTGGCCGCGCAGCACGCCGTACTCGTCGGCCATCGCCTTCAGCGGCGGCACGATCGCGTTGGTGGTGCAGGAGGCGCAGGAGATGATCTGCTCGTCCGGCTTGACGTCCTCGTGGTTGACACCGTGCACGATGTTCGGCACGTCGCCCTTGCCCGGGGCGGTCAGCACGACCTTGGCGATGCCGGGGCGCAGGTGCTTGGAGAGACCCGCACGGTCCCGCCAGCGCCCGGTGTTGTCGATCAGGATCGCGTCCTTGATGCCGTAGGCGGTGTAGTCCACCGTCGACGGGTCGTCGGAGTAGATCACGGTGATCTCGTTGCCATTGGCGATGATCTTGTTGTTGGCCTCGTCCACCGTGATGGTGCCCTGGAACTGGCCGTGGATGGAGTCCCGGCGCAGCAGCGAGGCGCGCTTGACCAGGTCCTCGTCACCGCTGCGGCGGACCACGATGGCCCGCAGCCGCAGGCCGTTGCCGGAGCCGGCCTTCTCGATCAGCAGGCGGGTGAGCAGCCGGCCGATCCGGCCGAAGCCGTAGAGCACCACGTCGCGGGCGCCGCCGCGCTCCAGCTTGTTGGCACCGGTGGCACCGGCCACCGCCTCGGCGGTGTACTCGGCGACGCTCAGGCCGCGCTCGTCGGCCTTGTGGCCGGCGGCGAGCAGCGCGAGGTCGATCTGCGAGGGGCCCAGGTCCAGCGCGGTGAGCGCCTGCAGGTAGGGCATGGTCTCGGTGACCGACAGCTCCTCGCCGTCGATCTGGCGGGCGAAGCGGTGGGTCTTCAGGATGCTGACCACCGACTTGTTCACCAGGGAGCGGCTGTGCAGCAGAACGTTCACGTCCCGCTCGCGGTGCAGCTTCCCGATGATCGGGATCATCGACTCCGCGATCTCCTCGCGGTGCATCCAGTTCGTGAACACGTCTTCGTTGACAGTCACAAGTTCATCTTTCGAGGGTAGCCAGGCAATGCGCCCATGCTACCGAGCGGGTGTTCGGCTGCTGGCACGGACCCCGGCTGACCAGCGCGCTCACCGGTTCGGCCGGGATCCGCGGGGTCCGGTCAGCGGGTCGCGGCAGGCGCGCGGCGCGGGTCGGCGGGCGCGCCGGCGGGCGCCGCGGGGGCCGGCCGCAGCAGCACCGCGACCAGCACGGCGGCCACCGCGAGCGCCGCCGAGCCGCAGCGCAGCGCCAGGTGCAGCCCGTCGACGAAGGCGCCGGTGGCGGCGGCCCGGACCGGCCCGGGCAGGGCGGCGCCGGCCCCGCCGGTGAAGGCCCGGGAGATCTCGGCGGCCTGCCGGGGCGTGCCGCCGAGCCGGTCCAGCCCGCCGGTCAGCACCGTCGTCATCCGGCTGCTGAGCACCGCGCCGAGCGCGGCCACCCCGACCACCCCGCCCAGCTCGCGCAGCGTGTTGATGGTGGCGGAGGCCATCCCGGCCTGCTGCGGTTCCACCCGGCGCAGCACGGCGATCGAGACGGGCGTGAAGGTCAGGCCCATGCCGAGGCCGAGCACCAGCAGCACCCACAGGTAGGCGGGGTAGTGCGCGTGGCCGTCGTAGAGCGACAGGCCGCCGAGCGCGGTGGCGGTGAGCGCCAGCCCGGTGACGATCGCGGCGCGCGGGCCGAACCGGGTGGTCACGGCGGAGGCGACGGGGGCGGCGAGCACGATCATCACGGTGTTGGGCAGCCCGGCGATGCCGGCGGCGGACGGGCTCCAGCCCATCACGCCCTGCATCAGCAGCGGCAGGAAGAAGGCGGCGCCGAACACCCCGAAGCTGACCATGAACCCGCTCAGGCAGGCCCCGCCGAGCACCGGGTCACGGACCAGCCGCAGGTCGAGCATCGGCTCGGCGGTGCGCAGTTCGACCAGCGCGAAGGCGGCCAGGCCGAGCACCGCGAGCACCGCGCCGGCCAGCACCCGGGTGTCGGTCCAGCCCCGGGCCGGGCCCTCCACCAGCGCGTAGACCAGTCCGCCGGTGCCGAGCGCGGAGAGCAGCTGCCCGGGCAGGTCGAGCCGGCGCTCCCGGCCCGGGATGCGGGGCAGCGCCCGGGCGGCGAACGGCAGCGCGAGCAGGCCGATCGGCACGTTCACCCAGAACACCCCGGCCCAGCCGACGTGCTGCACGATCGGGCCGCCGATCACCGGCCCGGCGGCCAGGCCGAGCGCGGAGACGCTGGACCAGGTGCCGATCGCCCTGGCCCGCTCCCGCTCGTCGGTGAAGACGTGCCGCAGGATGGCCAGGCTGCCGGGCGTGAGCAGTGCGGCGCCGACGCCCTGCAGCCCGCGCGCGGCGACCAGTTCGCCGATGCCGCCGGCCAGGCCGGCGGCGGCCGAGCCGGCGGTGAACAGGGCCAGGCCGGCCAGGTAGGTCCGGGTCCGCCCGAACCGGTCGCCGAGGCTGCCGCCGGTGAGCAGCAGGGCGGCGTAGACCAGGCTGTAGCCCTCCACCACCCACTGCAGGCTGCTGACCCCGGCGTGCAGGTCGCCGCCGATCCGCGGCAGCGCGTTGTTGACGATGACGTTGTCCAGCATCGCCATGAACATCGTGGCGCAGAGGCAGGCGAGCACGGCTCGGCGGCGCCCGGCGGGCAGGTCCATCGGGGTTCCCTAACGGTGTTAGTCCGGATTCGGCGCGCCCAGCGTGCACCTAACACTGTTAGATTGGCAAGTGCGTTCTTCTCGACGGGTGCTGGAGGTGCCGATGGATGGGGCTCTGACCAGGGCGGCGATCGCCCGGGCCGCCCGGCGGGTGCTGGAGCGGGAGGGCCTCGCCGGCCTCTCCATGCGCCGGGTGGCGGCGGAGCTGGACGTCAAGGCGGCCTCGCTCTACTGGCACGTGCGCAACAAGGAGGAGCTGCTCGACCTGCTGACCGACGAGCTGCTGACCGGCGCCGAGCCGCCGCCGCGCGAGGGCCCCTGGCGGGACCAGTTCCGCGAGTACTGCCTGATCCACCGCCGCCTGCTGCTCTCGGTCCGGGACGCGGCCAAGGTGGTCGGCGGCCGCTTCGTGCTCGGGCCCAACGTGCTGCGGCTGCTGGAGGAGCAGCTGGACCGGCTGCGCGAGGCGGGCTTCACCCCCGAGGACGCGGCGCTCGCCACCTACACCCTGAGCAGCTACGTCCAGGGCATGGTGCTCCAGGAGCAGGCCCCGCTGGCGGCCGCCGAGACCACCGGCACCGGCCGCGGCGAGATCGCCGCCGCGGCGGGCGAACAGCTGCGCGGCCTGCCCGCGGAGACCTTCCCCAACCTGGTGGCGATGGCCGACGCGATCAGCGGCCCGGCGATGGAGGCCCGGTTCCGCTTCGGCCTGGAGCTGGTACTGGACGGCCTGGAGGAGCGCCTGGCCCGCACCCGGGCGGCCGCCGCCGACTGAAACCCCGTCGGTTTCCGACGCACGGGGATCCGAATGCGTCGATCCCGCGCAGGTTCGCTCGATCCACGGCCTCCGGCCGCCCGCCGGACATCCGCCCGTGATACTCATCGATCGACGGGTACGATCCGAGCACCAGAGCGCCGGAGGAGCAGATGCCCGACCAGAGCCCGCGCCACCGACCGCCCGGCTTCCTCCAGTTCCGGCTGCTCTGCCCGTGCTGCCTGGGCGGCGTGCGGCACCGCGCCACCGGCGGCGTGCGCCGCCAGGAGGACGGCACCCTCACCACCGGTAGCTACCACCTGCCGGAGCACTGCACCGGCTGCGACGGCGCCGGCTGGCTGCCGCTCGGCTCCGGCGAGTGGCGGAGCCGGCCCCGGCCCCGCCAGGCCTGACCGGCCGTCAGCCCGGCTGGCTCCCGGCGCGCAGCCCCGGCCAGTCCAGCGCCAGCTGCTGACGGCGCGGCAGCTTGGCCACGATCAGGTCGTAGGAGTCCTCGATCATCTCGTCCACCAGCCGGCGCGGCACCGAGCCGTCCAGCAGCACGGTGTTCCAGTGCCGCTTGTTGAGGTGCCAGCCGCCGGTGATCGCCGGATAGTCGGCGCGCAGCCGCACCGCCAGGTCCGGATCGCACTTCAGGCTGATCCGCAGCGGCTCCCCGTCCAGCGCGCTGATCGCGAACACCTTGCCGCCGACCTTGAAGACCGAGGTCTCCGGACCGAACGGGAAGGTCTCCTCGGCACCGGTGAGTTCCAGGCAGGCTGCCTTCAGCTCGTCGGCGGTCGGGTTCTCGCTCCTGCGCACCATGGGGCCCAGTCTGCCCGGCCGCACCGACAGCGGGCGGCAGCGGGTCCGCGCCCGCGGTACGCGGCGGCCCGGCGTACTGCGAACGCAGCAGGTCAGGAGTCTGCGGACGGCGGACGACGGGACGGGCCGCGGCGGACAGGCTGGGACGGAACCTGGATCCTGGAGGTCAGATGTCCGTCCTTGCCCGCTGGTGCCACCGGCACCGGGTCGTCACCGTGCTGCTCTGGCTCGGGCTGCTGCTCGGCCTCGGCGCCGTCTCCGGGAGTCTCGGCACCGCGTACAGCAACAGCCTGACGCTGCCCGCCACCGACTCCAGCAAGGCCCTGGACCTGCTGAAGTCGAGCATGCCGGCGGCCGCGGGCGACTCGGACACCGTGGTCTGGCACAGCACCGCGGGCCCGGTCACCGACCCGGCGGTCAAGGAGCGGATGACGCAGACCCTGGACGCCATCGCGCACAGCCCGGGTGTGTCCTCCGTCACCAGCCCGTACGGCCCGCACGGCGCCGCGCAGATCAGCAAGGACGGCAGCACCGCCTACGCCTCGGTGGCCTTCACCCAGGACGCCCAGCACGTGGCCGCGGGCGACGTGGACAAGGTGGTCAAGCTGGCCGAGCAGGCCCGCGGCTCCTCGCTCGACGTCCAACTGGGCGGCCAGGCGATCGCCAACTCCGAGCGGCACATGGGCGGCACCAGCGAGCTGGTCGGCGTGGTGGCCGCGCTGGTCATCCTGCTGCTGATCTTCCGCTCGGTCTGGGCGGCCGTGCTGCCGATCCTCACCGGCGTGGCCGGGGTGGGCGCCGGTGTGCTCAGCATCGGCCTGCTCAGCCACGGGATCAGCCTGGCCGACACCGCGCCGACGCTGGCCATGCTGGTCGGCCTCGGGGTCGGCATCGACTACGCGCTCTTCGTGGTCAACCGGCACCGCAAGGGGCTGATGGCCGGGCTGAGCGTCGAGGAGTCGGTGGTCCGGGCGCTGAACACCTCCGGGCGGGCCGTGGTCTTCGCCGGCCTGACCGTGGTGGTCGCCCTGCTCGGCATGCTGGTGCTGGGCATCGGCTTCCTCAACGGCATGGCGATCGGCGCCGCCGTCACCGTGGCGCTCACCGTGCTCGCCGCGGTCACCCTGCTGCCCGCCCTGCTCGGGCTGCTGAAGCACCGGGTGCTGAGCCGCCGCCAGCGCGCCGAACTGGCCGGCAGGCGGCCGCGGGCCGCCGCCCGCGGGGACTTCTTCACCCGCTGGGCACAGCGGCTGGAGGCCAAGCCACTGGGCAAGGCGGTGGTCGCGCTGGCGCTGATCGCCGCGGTGGCCGCGCCGGTCGCCTCGCTGCGCCTGGGCACCTCGGACGCGGGCAACAACCCCAGGACCAGCACCACCCGGCAGGCCTACGACCTGCTGGCCGAGGGCTTCGGCCCGGGCTCCAACGGCCCGCTGCTGCTGGTCGCGCAGACCGGCGCAGACCAGGCGCAGGACAAGGCGGCCCTGGACCACCTGGTCACCGAGCTGCGCAGCACCCCGGGCGTGGCCCGGGTCGCCGAGATGCCGGCCCAGCCCGGCCAGCCGGTGATCCCGGTGACGGTCGTCCCGACCACCTCCCCGCAGTCCGCGCAGACCTCCGCGCTGATCGACCACCTGCGCCACGACGTGATCCCGCAGGCCGAGCAGGGCACCGGGCTGAAGGTGCTGGTCGGCGGGACGACGGCGATCTCGGCGGACTTCGCCCAGGTGCTCACCTCCAAGCTGCCGCTCTTCGTCGGCATCATCGTCGGCCTGGGCTGCCTGCTGATGATGATCGCCTTCCGCAGCCTGCTGGTGCCGCTGCTCGGCGCGGTGATGAACCTGCTCACCATGGGCACGGCCTTCGGCGTGATCGTCGCGGTCTTCCAGTGGGGCTGGGGCTCGGAGGCGCTGGGCGCGGGCGCGGCCGGACCGGTGGAGGCCTTCGCGCCGACGATGATCATCGCGATCCTCTTCGGCCTCTCGATGGACTACCAGGTCTTCCTGATCAGCCGGATGCACGAGGAGTGGCACCGCACCGGCGACAACCACCGCTCGGTCCGGGTCGGCCACGGCGAGACCGGACTGGTGATCACGGCCGCGGCGGTGATCATGGGCTCCGTCTTCGCCAGCTTCGTCTTCGGCGGCCAGCGCATGATCGCCGAGTTCGGCCTCGGCCTGGCGGTGGCGGTGCTGGTGGACGTGCTGCTGGTCCGGCTGGTGCTGGTCCCGGCGCTGATGCACCGGTTCGGGCGGGCCAACTGGTGGCTGCCCGGCTGGCTGGACCGGCTCCTGCCGCACGTCTCGGTGGAGGGTGAGCCCGACCCGGTCGACGAGGAGCAGCCGGACCGCGAGCTCGCGGCCGTGCGCTAGCCCGCGGCCCTACGGTAGGAGGATGGCGATGATCGAGGAGTGCCGGCGGTGGCTGCGGGCCCGGACCTGGGCGACCGACGTCGCCGTCGCACTGCTCTGCCTGCTGATCGGGCTGCCGGTCGCGCTGGCCTCCGCCTACCAGCAGCACAAGTCGGTCACCGTGACCGTGCTGCTGACCGCGCTCTCGGTGCTGCCGCTGACCGTGCGCTCCCGGTGGCCGATCCCGGTGGCGGCGGCCTGCGTGCTGGTGGCCGAGCTGAGCTACCTGATCCGGCCGGCCGGCGCGCCCGCCAACGCGGCCACCATGTTCGCGCTCTACTCGGTGGCCGTGCAGACCGACCGGGAGACGGCCTGGCGGACCGGCGCGGGCGCGGCCGGCATCCTGCTGGTCACCGGGCTGGTCTTCCGGCCCGGCCTGGCGCCGCTGCCGGAGAACCTGGCCGTGATCGGCTGGAGCTCGGCGGCGGTGGCGCTCGGCGATGCCATCCGCAGCCGCCGCGAACTGCTGGACTCCTACCGCGAACGGGCCGAGCGGGCCGAGCGCACCAAGGAGGCCGAGGCCCAGCGCCGGGTCACCGAGGAGCGGATCCGGATCGCCCGCGAGCTGCACGACGTGGTGGCCCACCACATCACCCTGGTGAACGCCCAGGCCGGGGTGGCCCACCACCTGATGGGCAGTGACCCGGAGCACGCCTACCAGGCGCTGGAGCGGATCCGGGACACCAGCCGGACGGCGCTGGACGAGCTGCGCGCCACCGTCGGCCTGCTGCGCGGGCGCGACGACGGCGAGGAGCCGCGCGAGCCCGCCCCGGGCCTGGCCGAGCTGCCGGCCCTGCTGGACTCCTTCCGGCACGCGGGGCTCGCGGTCGAACTGCGCCAGGACGGCCCGCCCGCCGAACCCGCCCAGCTCACCGCGCTGACGGCCTATCGGATCATCCAGGAGGCGCTGACCAACACCCACAAGCACGCCGGCGCCGGCTCGGCCCTGGTCGAGCTGGCCAACGGCGGCGGGGTGCTGGCGGTGACGGTGACCGACGACGGCACCGGGCGCGGTGGCGGGGCCGGCACCGGCCACGGCATGATCGGCATGTACGAGCGGGCGCGCTCGGCCGGCGGCACCCTGACGGCCGGACCCCGCCCGGGCGGCGGCTTCCGGGTGCACGCCGAACTCCCGCTGCGGCCCAAGAGCTGAACCCGTGACCGACCTCCTGGGGGCCGACCGATGACCATCCGCGTGCTGCTCGCCGACGACCAGGCCCTGCTGCGCGGCACCTTCCGGCTGCTGATCGACTCCACCCCCGACCTGGAGGTGGTGGGCGAGGCCGGGACGGGGCGTCAGGCGGTGGCGATGACCCGGGCGCTGCGGCCGGACCTGGTGCTGATGGACATCCGGATGCCGGAGCTGGACGGCATCGCGGCCACCCGGGAGATCACCGCCGACCCGGCGCTGGGCACGGTGAAGGTGCTGGTGCTGACCACCTTCGAGAACGACGAGCACGTGGCCGAGGCGCTGCGCGCGGGCGCGGGCGGGTTCCTCGGCAAGGGCATCGACCCGGGCGAGCTGCTGAGCGCGATCCGGGTGGTCGCGGGCGGCGAGGCACTGCTCTCGCCGACCGCGACCCGCTCGCTGATCTCCCGGTTCCTCTCGCAGCCGGCCGCCCCGGCCGGGCCGCCCGCCGAGCTCTCGGTGCTGACGGCCCGTGAGCTGGAGGTGGTCGGCCTGGTCGCGGCCGGCCTCTCCAACGAGGAGATCGCCGACCGGCTCTTCATCACCCCGCTGACCGCCAAGACCCATGTGAACCGGGCGATGGCCAAGCTGGCCGCCCGGGACCGGGCCCAGCTGGTGGTGCTGGCCTACCAGTCGGGCCTGGTCCAGCCCTGAGGCCTTGAGACCCTAGAGCTCGTCCAGCTCGCCCAGGCCGAGGGCGCGCAGGGTGTGGTCGGCCATCTTGCGGTGGCCCACGGCGTTGGGGTGCGCCGGGTCGTCCAGCCACGGGATCGGGTCGGACTTTGGGAAGGCGGCCAGCCAGTGGGCCTCGTGGTCCACCAGCAGCGCACCGGTCTCCCCGGCCAGCTCGCGCACCGCCTGGCAGTAGGCGGGCATCGCACCCCGCGCGGCCTTGCCCTCCTGGCTGACCAGTACGGGGGTGTGCAGCACCAGCTGGGCACCGGCGCTGCGCTTCACCAGCTCCCGCATCGACTGCCGGAACTCGTCCAGCCCGTCGCGCCCGGCCCGCGCGTCGTTGGTGCCGAGCGAGATCGACACGACGTCGGGCTGGAACCGCCCGATCAGGTGGTCGAAGTGCGGCACCACATCGCGGGCCCGCCAGCCGGAGACTCCGGTGTTGACCACGATGTCGGTGATCCGGTCGAGCTGCCAGCGGATCCGCTCGTGCACGTGCTCGACCCAGCCGCGCTCACCGTGGGTGTGCAGCACCGCCTGGGTGATGCTGTCTCCGGTGAACACCCAGGTCATGGGGTCCGAGGACAACTCGATCATGCTGGTCTCCCCCGTTGGGATGGTCAGGTGCGCGGGATGATCATATTCATGACCATCTGGGTCATCACCTCCACCGGGATGGCGGGGTTCTCCACCGCCGCCCGCGCGCTCTGCGGCCCTCGCAGCTGCGCCACCAGCACCTCCACCGGCAGCGCCGGATTCATCCGGGCCCGCCGCCGGACGCTCTCCTCCTCGTCCTCCAGCAGCCGCACGGCCGTGGCGGGCGACAGCCGGGGATCCCCGGCGGCCCGCAGCCGCACCTCGACCGCCGGGTCGCGGGCGAACCGCTCCACCAGCTCGGGCGTCGACTCCGGATCGTCCAACGCCAGCTCCCGCATCCGCGGCCGCGGGTCCTCGGCGAAGCGGAGCAGACCGTCGCGCGGGAAGTTGGGGTGCCCGCGCGGCCGGTCCGGGAACGAGAGGCTGCCCTGCCACCAGCTCCAGACCTCGAGCAGGGTCTCCGCCGGCGCGTCCTCGCAGGACTCGGTGAGGAAGAGCCGCACCGTCCGGTCCTCGTCGTGGCCCAGCAACTCGGCCACGTCCCGCGGCAGGTGCGGGGCACGGGCGACGCTGCGGCGGACCCAGGTCTTCGAGGAGGCGGCCAGCAGGCGCATCGCCTCCGGGTCGTCGAACAGGGCGGCGACCCACCAGAGCGCACGGGTGTGATCGCGTGAGTCGATCTCGGGCACGTCCGCCACCAACGCGGCCAGCTCCTCAGCCGTCGCGGGCGGCCGGGCCTCCGGGGACGGCGGTTGCTCCACCCCCCTCACACCCGGCGGCCTTCCCCTGGCAGCCCGCTGCTCCTCCGCCAGCTCCACCAGCTGCGCCGGCCGCCCACGGGCCGTCAGCAACCGCTCCCACTGTTCCTCCGTCAACCGGCAGGAGTCCACCGCGCTGCCCCAGACCTTCTTCAGCGGGTGCACGGCCGCCGCATCCATCACCCCCTCCGGTAGCTCCGTTCGCCGCATCAGGAAGTCGGCCCGGCCGACGTCGAACAGCGCGGTCAGCACCTGCGCCGGCGCCGCCCGGTTGTACCCGAGCCCCATCAGCCACCCCTGCACCGCGAGGGCGGACAGCTCCCCCTCGAACAGCCCCTCCCAGCTCACAGGTACTCCCCGAAGTGCTCGGCGACCATCCCCGCCACCCCTTCCGCGTCCGCGCTCCCGTCCACCTCGATCACCCGCACGCCCAGCTCCCGCGCCCGCAGCACCGCGTCCCGCCCGACCAGCCGGTCCCGCTCCAGCCGGTTGCGCTGCGCCAGCGCCGGATCGCTCACCGGGCCGTGCACCGCGCCGGCCCGAGGCAGGGCGCGCAGCCGGGCCCGGCGGAACTCCTCGGTCGGCACCAGCACCACCATCCGGCGCGGCGAGTCGACCAGCGGCAGCACCAGCTCCGGCCGCAGCCCCCACCCCTCCGCGAGGGCGGGCCGTCCGGTGGTCAGCGCCCGCAGGTCGTCGAGCACCCACGCGAAGCGCGCCGGGAACCCGGCCAGCGTCTCGGCGGCCAGCTCCTCCGGCGTGCCGCTCAGCCACCGCTGCTCCGGCGTGGGCCCGGCGGCGGGCTCGCCGAGGGCGACCCGGCGGGCGATCCGCCGGTCCTCGTGGCCGCGCGCGTCGTGGTAGTCGTAGTGGTAGGCGGTCAGTCCGTACCGATGGGCGATCAGCTCGGACACCGTGGTCTTGCCGGCCCACTGCGCGCCGCCGATCCACAGCATCCGGCGCAGGCTGCCGTGCGGATCCCAGGTCCCGGTCATGGTGGCTCCCTCCCGTTGGGAGACCAAGGGTCCCGAATCCCCGGGGAGAATTGCAGTCTTGTTCTCGGGTACCGGTCTGACGGAGAGTAGAAGAGTGGACACCGCCGCGAAGGCTGGCGGAGGTGCTCAGCGCGTCGACTCCGCCGACTTCCTGATCGCGGTCGCGAAGACCGACAGCGCGTCCTGGTCCACCGTCAGGAAGAGCTGCGGCTCGATCAGCTCCAGCTCCATCAGCTGCGGCTCGCCGTCCTCGCCGTCCACCAGGTCGACCCGGGCGTAGAGCAGCTCCGGGGAGCCGGGCACGGCGGCCAGCGCCTGCCGCGCCACCCGCAGTTCCGCCTCGGTCGGCTCCCAGCGGGACACGCCCGGGTGCGCGTTCTTCTGCTCGTCGTACCGCACCCCGGGCTCCAGCACGCTGCCCTTGCGGATGGCGTGCGAGAACGTTCCCGCGCAGTGCACCAGGGCCCGCTCGCCGGTGCTGTCGATCCGCCGCACGAACGGCTGCAGCAGCGCCGTGTACCCCTCCTCGTGCAGCCGGGCCAGGTGGCGGAGCGCCTGCTCCCGCTCCTCCGGCCGGTAGCGCGCCGACAGCCGGGCGCCGGCGCTGGTGGCGGGCTTCAGCACGAACTCGTGGTCGGCGGGGAGCTCGACCCCGTCCTCCCCCGGCGCCAGGTACCGGGTCGGCACCACCGGCACCCCGGCGGCCGCCAGCTCACCCAGGTACCGCTTGTCGGCGTTCCAGCGCACCACCTGCGCCGGGTTGGCCAGCCGGGTCACGGCCGCGCACCGCTCCGTCCACGCCAGGAACTCCGCCGCCCGCGCGGTGTAGTCCCAGGTGGACCGCAGCACCACCAGGTCGAACCGCTCCCACGCCACCGCCGGGTCGTCCCAGATCACCACCTCGGCGCCCACCGCCTCCCGCAGCAGCGGCAGGTCCTGGTCCGGCGCACCGTTGCAGGTCACCAGGGCTATCGACGTCACGGGGGGCACTCCTCAGGGCGGACGGACTCGGACATCCGCGATCTTGCCATGAGCACCCCCAAGGGTTCAGCGATATATCCGCCGCTGGGCGACCGGCCCGAAGACGGCGGCGACCGCGCAGAGCACCGCCAGGACGACGGACAGCACCGCGCCGCTCTGCAGGGTCGGCGCGTACTCGCCCTGGCTGAGTGCGTGGGCGAAGTTCGCCACGGTGGCGATGGTCGCGATCAGCAGGGCCAGGGCGACGGTGAACGCAAGCCAGCCGAGCCGGACGGCCGGGGCGATCAGGCGCAGCAGCGAGAGCACGACCAGGCCCAGGCCCACCCAGAGCATCACCTCCATGCCCGTGACGGCGGACTTGATGTCGCCGAACCGGTCGGGGTGCTTCAGGAAGTCGGAGGCGGACCACTGCAGGTCGCCGCTCTCGCCGCTGTACCCGGCCCACGGCATCACCAGCGTGCCCAGCACCAGGGCGGCGAGGATCAGCACGATGAACGCGTTGGCCCGCATCCCGCCGTACCGGGGCTGCGGCGCGTAGCCGGTGGGCGGGTAGCCGGGCGGGCCGTAGTTCGGGGGCGGCGGATATCCGGGCTGGGCGTACCCGGGCGCTGGCGGGTAGTTCGGGGGCGGGTAGTTCGGCGGCGGGTAGTTCGGGTCCGGCGGCTGAGGCATCGTCATATCGCCCGATGATCGGCCAACTTGGCTACCCCTTCAAGGGAGCGGACACGCTCCGTGGCCGCGCGTGCCGGATCCGTCCGCCTACCGGATGCCTCCGGCGAGCCCGCCGATCGCCCCGCAATCGACCAACTCGCCCACCGGTTCACATCTCCGTGCCCCTGCCCATCGTCACCGCCTTCCTTCCCCGGCCTTCCCCGAGAAGCCCCGGCCGATCGTGGGTCCCGCCCGTCCTGGAGACCAAGCCGCAGGTCTGCCTATGCTCAGACCCATGGCACTGGAATGGGAACAGATCATCGTCGACTCCGCCGACCCCGTCGCTCTCGGGCACTGGTGGGCCGAGGCTCTCGGTTGGGTCGTGGTCGACGAGACCGAGGAGATCATCGAGATCCGGCCCGAGCCGGACCGGATGCCGGGACTGCTCTTCGTGCCCGTCCCCGAGGGCAAGGCGTCGAAGAACCGGCTCCACCCCGACTTCCGCCCCGACGACCAGGAGGCCGAGGTCGCCCGGCTGCTCGCCCTCGGCGCCCGGCGCGCCGACACCGTGCAGGGCGAGCAGCACTGGGTGACCCTCCTCGACCCGGAGGGCAACGAGTTCTGCATCCTGAGCAGCCGCAGGAGCTGAGCAGCAGCCGGGCACGGCAGGGCGCTCCCCGGGGAGTTCACCGCCAACGGGCCGGCTCAGCCGATCGGCGGCGCGAGGTACTCCAGCGCGTACCCGTCCCCGGAGCGCGCCACCCGGGCGATGCCCGGTGAGTCGAGATGGGCGCCGGCCACGAAGTGGCCGGGCCGGACCAGTTGCTCCAGGAGGCCCGCCCGTGCGGCCCGGGCCTGGGGCTGGTCGCCGTCGAACTCCCAGGAGACGCGGGGCTTTTCGAACTGGAGCGCGGGAACGTGAACCGTGTCGCCCCAGGCCAGGAGGCAGCCGCCGCCGCTCCTGACCTCGTACACGGTGTGCCCGGGTGTGTGTCCCGGCGTCGGAACCGCGGTGGTCCAGTCGTTGATCGCGACCTCCCCCGACACGGGCACCACCCGGTCGCGGATCGGCTCCAGGCGCCCGGTGAACACCGAGGCGTCCCCCGCACCGATCCACACCCGCTCCAGCCCGGCGAACGCCTCCGACCCGTCCGGCGCGATCAGGCCGCTCACGTGGTCCTCGTGCCGGTGGGTGATGGCCACGTCGGTGATCCGCGCGCGGTCGACGCCCGCCTCGGCCAGCGCGTCGTAGATCAGCCCCATGGTGGGGTCGTGCCAGGCATTGGACGCGCCGGTGTCGATCAGCACCGACCGCGCGCCGTCGGTCACGAAGAACGCGTTGACCGCCAGCCGCAGGTTCTCCCCGACCAGCGGCACCGCGGCCGGCAGCGGCTCCAGCGGGCAGCCGTGCTCGTCGCGGAGCCGGGTCGGCGGCATGTCGATGTACCCGTCCCGCAGCGAGACCACCTGTAGGCCGCCGAAGTCGAACGTGGCGTGGAGCCGGCCGGTCGAGATGAGACGCATGGAACCCCCTCCGTCGTCTTCCATAGAAGATCAGGTCTTCTATGGAAGAAACCCTACACTGTGGGCGGCGGAATCCCCATCGATCGAGGAGCACGGTGGTCGAGCAGGAACACGGTGACGATCTGGCAGGCGCGTTCGGCGCCACCGTCCGGCGGCACCGCGAGGAGGCGGGCCTGACGCTGGAGCAGTTGTCCACGCGGTCCTCGGTCAGCCGGGCGATGCTGTCCAAGGTCGAACGCGGCGAGAAGAGCCCGACGATCGGCATCGCCTCCCGGATCGCCCACGCCCTCGACGTCTCGCTCTCCGACCTGATCGGCACTCCGGCCGGCGCCGCCTCCGGCACGGCCATCGTGATGCGCAAGGCCGACCGCCCCGTCTTCCGCGACCCGGAGACCGGCTTCGAACGGCACATCGTCTCGGCGGCCCCGGGCGCCGGGCGCTCCGAGATCGTCGCCCACCACCTGCCCGCACAGGTCTCCACCGGCCTACTGCCCGCCTACCCGCCGGGCACCGAGAAGCAGATCGTGGTCCTCCGGGGCACCCTCACCGTCGCGGTCGGCGGGATCAGCGAGGCCCTGGAGGCGGGCGACTCCCTGTTCTTCCAGGCGGACGCGGACCACGGCTTCGCCAACCGGGCGGACGCCCCCTGCGAATACCTCATGGTCATCTCGCGCAGGCCCGGATGAGGGGCCGGCCCGGAAATCCAGGTGCCTTCTCCTGGCGGCGCCGGTAGCCTGCGCCGACATGGCATCGAAACTGGAACGCCCCCCGCTCCAAGCGGACGAACGGACTGCGCTCATCGGCTGGCTGGACCTGCAGCGGCAGATCCTGCGCTGGAAGTGCGAGGGGCTGGACGGCGAGGACGCGCACCGCCCGGTCATCCCGACCTCACCGGCCATGACGATGGCCGGCCTCATCTCCCACATGCGCTGGACCGAACACCTGTGGCTGGAGGTGCTGTTCCTCGGCGGCGACGAGAAGCAGAACCCGGCGTTCGACGAGTCGAGCGAGGACGCCGACTGGCACACCGACGGCCGCCCGATCGCCGAGCTCCTCGCGGAGTACGAGGCCCAGTGCGCCCGCAGCAACGAGATCGTCGCCGCGGCTTCCCTGGACGACGTCGGCCGCCACACCGGCTACCGCACCGCCGGCGCCAACCTCCGCTGGATGCTGATCCACCTCGTCGAGGAGACGGGGCGACACGCGGGGCACGCGGACATCGTCCGCGAGCTCCTCGACGGCGCGAAGGGCTATTTCTAGCGGCAACCGGGCCTAGGGTCTGCCGAAGCGCCGGTACAGCCAGGCCCCCAAGCCGCTGCCCCGGCTAGCGGTGGCCGCCCGGGGGGCCCCCCCCGGGGGGGGCCCCCCCGCCCCCCCCGGGCCCCCCCCGGGGGGGGGGGGTGGGGGCCCCCCCCCCCGGGGGGGGGCCCGCGGGGGCCGGGGGGGCCCCCCCCG
>NZ_JBIAGU010000023.1:0-153589 GCF_042869935.1 Kitasatospora sp. NPDC006697 | reverse complement strand
AAAACCTCAACGCTGCGCCAAGTCTTGACGGCCTGTTACTCCAGGAGTTGAATCCGCTCACATCGACTCAGGGAGACACCGATGCCTTCCCGACCCCAACCCCCCCCCCCCCCCCCCCCCCGCGCCCCCGGGCCGCGGCGCCCCCCCCCCCCGCGCCGGGCCCCCCGGGGGGGGGCGGGGCCCGCCGCCCCCCCCCCCCCCCCCGGCGCCGCCCCCCCCCCCCCCCCGCCCGCCCCCCCCCGGGGACCCGGTCGGCGGGGTCAGGCGAGGGTGATCGCGTACGCCTTGCGGAGCGTCTCGTGGACGGTCCAGACCGTGCGGTCGCCCTCCTTCAGGACGCAGACGTCGCCCGGGCCGACTTCCAGCACCGGTCCGTCCTCGATCTCGATGGTGGCCCGGCCGCTGACCACCACGAACATCTCGTCGGCCTCGGTGTCGGTGACGGTGCCGGGGGTGATCTGCCAGATGCCCCGGATGGTGCGGCCGTCCGGGGACTCCCAGAGCACCTTGCCGGTGACCTCGGGGGTGCCGGCCAGGATCTGCGCCGGGTCGAGCGGGTCGGGCTCCAGCTCGGCGTTGGGGACGTAGACGGCGAAACTGTCGGTCATGGGGGGTGACGTGCTCTCAGGTACTCGGATTGACGGGTGGTCGGCTGTGCCCGGCGGCGGTCAGCTGTCGAAGCCGAGGCCGGCCTTGTCCAGCGCGCGCAGCCAGAGGTTGCGCCTGCCGCCGTTGGCGTCGGCCCGGGCCATCGACCACTTGGTGAGGCCGATGCCGATCGAGCGGGCGGGCTCGGGCGGGAACGGCAGCGGCTTGCGCCGCACCATCTCCAGCGCGGTGCGCTCGGTCCGCTCCCCGGCGAGCAGGTCCAGCATCACCTCGGCGCCGAACCGGGTGGCTCCCACGCCCAGGCCGGTGTAGCCGGCCGCGTAGGCGACCCGGCCCCGGTACCCGAGGTCGAAGAAGGCGCTGAACCGGGAGCAGGTGTCGATCGCGCCGCCCCAGGCGTGGGTGAACCGGACCCCGTCCAGCTGGGGGAAGGTCCGCGCGAAGTGCCGGGCCAGGGTGGCGAAGGTCTGCGGCCGCTGGTCGCGTTCGGCCCGCACGCCCTGGCCGGGCCGGTAGACGGCGTCGTAGCCGCCGAACAGGATCCGGTTGTCGGCGGAGAGCCGCACGTAGTGGAACTGGTTGGCGGCGTCCGCCCAGCCCTGCCGGCGCTGCCAGCCGACGGCGGCCAACTGCTCGGCGGTCAGCGCCTCGGTCATCAGCGCGTAGTCGTAGACCGGCGCGGTGTAGAAGCGGTGCCGGCGCACCAGCGAGGGGAAGGCGTTGGTGGCGAGCGCGACCTGGCGGGCCAGCACCCGTCCGTAGGAGGTGCGCACGGCGATGCCGGGGCCGGACTCCTCCAGCGCGGTGGCCTTGGTGTTCTCGTGGATCCGCACCCCGAGGTCGAGGCAGGCCTGCTTGAGGCCCCAGGCGAGCTTGGCCGGGTGGACCATGGCGACGCCCGAGCGGTCCCAGACCCCGCCGAGGAAGGTCGGCGAGTCGATCTCGGCGCGCAGTTGCTCGCGGTCGAGCACGGCCAGGTCGCCGCCGTACCGGGTGCCGAGCTGGTGCAGCTCCTCGAGGTCGGCCAGCTGGTGGGGCTCGGTGGCGACGGTGATGGAGCCGGTGCGCTCCCAGTCGCAGTCCATGCCGTAGCTCCGGATGGTCTCCTCGATGCCCCGGAGGTTGCGCTCGGCCAGCTGCTCCAGGGCGTGCATCTCCGCGGGCCAGCGCTGGTGGCCGTTGAAGGTGCCGTGGGTGAGGCTGGCCTCGCAGAAGCCGCCGTTGCGGCCGGAGGCGGCCCAGCCGGTCTCCTGCGCCTCGATCAGCAGCACGTCCCGCTCGGGGTGGCGCTCCTTGGCAATCAGCGCCGTCCACAGTCCGCTGTAGCCGCCGCCGACCACCAGCAGGTCGCACCGCACGTCGCCGACCAGCGCGGGCAGCGCGGCGGGCCGACCGGGGTCGTCCAGCCAGTACGGCACGGGCTTGGCGTCCTGCAGCGAGCGGACCGGGTCGGGCATGGCGGGGTACTCCTTCGGTGCTTGGGGAGGACCGGCCTCCTTCCCGCCATCAGAACCCGCTCCCCGCATCAACGTCAATGGCGTTGACATAAGGGGGCCGGAAGGCCCCCTGACCAGGGCCTCAGGCCGCTGGCAGCCGGGCCGCGACGGCGTCCAGCAGCAGTTCCAGCGCCACCGGATAGCCGCTGCGCGGCATGTCGGCGGCGAGCAGCGGGGCGGTGGCCGCGATGTTCGGATAGGTCTGCGGGTCGAGCCGGGCGTAGGCCCGCTGCCAGACCCCGAGGTCGGCGGCGGCGGCCGGCGCGGGCATCGCCAGGGTGGCCGCGTCCTGCGCCGCGAAGGCCAGCGCCTGGTCGACGAAGGCATGGTAGATCCGCACCGCCTCAGGGTCCGGCATCCCGGCCCGGCGCAGGATGCCGAGGATCGCCTCGACCGCCCGGATCTCGTTGTCCCGCCCGGTGGTGCGGTGCGCGGCGAGCAGCGCGGCCTGCGGGTGCGCCTGGTAGCAGCGGTGGATCCGCAGCCCGATCTCGGCGAGGTCGGCCCGCCAGTCGCCGGTGGCCTCCCAGCCGTGCTGGGCCAGGCCGATCAGCTCCTCCGCGATGGCCAGCAGCAGGTCGTCGGTGCTGTGGAAGTACCGGTAGATCGAGCTCGGGTCCGCTCCCAGCGCCAGGCCCAGGCGCCGCACGGTCAGCGCCTCCGCGCCGTGCTGGCCGACCAGCCGCAGCGCGGTCTCCACGATCAGCTGCTCGGAGAGCACGGTGCCCTGCTTGGTCGGGCGCCTGCGCCGCCGCTCGGGGCCGGGAACCACTCGGTCTACCATGGCCGGAGCTTACGACAACGGCATTGACGTGTGAAGTGGTGCCGGGTTTCATGGCGAGCCAACCGGCCGGTGGCCGGCCCGGCTCCGCTCGCGGAGCGCTCCTCCCCCACGCTCCGTTCCGGAGCACCCCCTTCCCCCACACCCCACGAGCACGGTGGTGATCCGTTGGCAACAAGAGTCAGGGACGCGGGCAGCAGCCCGGTCGCCTCCACCAGCACCGACCAGCCCGGGATGCGCAAATCCCTGGGCGTCACCGGCGCGATCGTCATCTCGGCCTCCAGTACCGCCGCGACCAGCAGCATCGGCATCGGCCTCGGCCTGATCGCGGGCGTGGTCGGCCTGCACCTGCCGGCGATCATGCTGCTGGCCTTCCTGCCGGTGCTCTGCATCGCCGGCGCCTACGGCCGGCTCAACCGGGTCGACCCGGACGCGGGCAGCAGCTACCGCTGGGTCGGCCAGGTGCTCAACCCCTGGCTCGGCTTCCTGACCGGCTGGGTCAACGTGGTCGGCACCATCGTCTTCATGGCCTACACCGTCGCGGTGACCGGCTCGGCGATCATCCAGCTGGCCGGCCAGGCCACCGTCCACCACCTGGCCGGCGTGGCCCTGGACCCGAACTCCACCCTGCAGTCCACCCTGCTCGGCCTGGTGGTGCTGTTCGCCGCCGCGCTGGTCGCGGTGCGCGGGGTCGACCTGGCGGCCCGGCTGCAGAAGTACCTGCTGGTCTTCGAGTACGTGGTGCTGATCGGCTTCCTCGGCTACGGCCTCTTCGCCGGCTCCCAGTCCTTCTCGCTGGAGTGGTTCAACCCGTTCGGTATCCCCTCGATGCAGGCGCTGGCCCAGGGCATGGTGCTCGCGGTCTTCTGCTACTGGGGCTTCGAGTCGGTCTTCAGCATCGGCGAGGAGGTCAGCGACCCGCGGGACGCCTCCCGGGCCGGGTTCGGCTCGCTGGTGCTGATGCTGCTGCTCTTCGTCTTCGCCTCGGTCGCCTTCCAGCGGGTGCTGCCGCTGCAGGAGCTGGCCGACAACGGCGCCCAGGGCCTCACCTACTACGGCAACAAGCTGGCCCACCAGCCGCTGGCCTCGCTGCCGCTGATCGCCCTGATGTTCTCCGCCACCGCCTCGCTGCAGGCCTCGGTGATCCCGACCGCCCGCGGCATGTACGCGATGGGCCGCGACCGCACCCTCGGCCCGGTCTGGACCCGGCTGCACAAGCGCCACCGGACCCCGGCCGCCGGCACCCTGCTGGTCACCGCGATCGCCGCGGCGCTGGCCCTGCTGGCGCTGGTGATCCCCACCGTGGGCCAGCTGATCTCGGCCGCCGTCAACGCGATCGGCATCGTGGTCGTCCTCTACTACGCGCTCACCGCCACCGCCGCCGCCGTCCGGTTCCGCGGCCTGCTGCGCAGCGCCCCGCTGGAGGGGCTGCGGGTGGTGGTCGCCCCGCTGGTCGGCGCCGTGGTGCTGCTGGCCGTCGGCGGCTACCTCGCCTGGAGCTTCTACGACTCCGCCGACCACTTCGCGCTGGCCGCGGAGAACGGCTGGTTCGAGCTGATGATGCCGGTGCTGATGATCGGCTCCGGACTGCTGGCCGCCGCCTGGGCGCGCTGGTACCGCCGCTCGCCGTACTTCACCGAGCGCCACGCCACCTCCTGACCACCCCTCTCTGACACCTCCCTGGAGCACAACCATGTCCAAGGCCGATCTGGTCTTCACCAACGGACCCGTGCACACCGGCGACCCCGCCCGCACCCGGGCGAGCGGCCTGGCCGTGACCGGCGAGCGGATCACCGCCGTCGGCCACGACGAGGTGCGCGAGCTGATCGGCCCGAAGACCGAGGTGGTCGACCTCTCCGGCCGGCTGCTGCTGGCCGGCTTCCAGGACGCCCACGTGCACGCCGTCTCCGGCGGCCTGGAGCTGGCCGACTGCGACCTCTCCGGCACCACCGGGGTGGACGAGTACCTGCGCCTGGTGCGCGAGTTCGCCGACGCCCACCCGGAGCGGGAGTGGGTCACCGGCGGCGGCTGGTCGATGGAGAGCTTCGCGGGCGGCCTGCCGACCCGTCAGCTGCTCGACGCGGTGGTGCCGGACCGCCCGGTCTACCTGCCCAACCGGGACCACCACGGCGCCTGGGTCAACACCCGGGCGCTGGAGCTGGCCGGCCTGACCCGGGAGACCCCCGACCCGGCCGACGGGCGGATCGAGCGGGAGGCCGACGGCACGCCCAGCGGCGTGCTGCAGGAGGGCGCCACCGGCCTGGTCGCCCGGCTGATCCCACCGACCACCCCGGCCGACCGGGTCGCCGCCCTGCTCCGGGCCCAGCGGCTGCTGCACTCGCTGGGCATCACCGGCTGGCAGGACGCGCTGCTCGGCGCCTTCAACGGCAACCCGGACCCCTCGGACGCCTACCTCGCCGCCGCCCGGGACGGCTCGCTGACCGCCCGGGTGACCGGCGCGCTCTGGTGGCAGCGCGAGCGCGGCGCCGAGCAGATCACCGAGCTGGTCGAGCGCCGCCGCGAGCTGACCCACGGCCGGTTCCGGGCCGGCTCGGTCAAGATCATGCAGGACGGCATCGCGGAGAACTTCACCGCCGCGCTCGGCAGCCCCTACCTGGACGCCTGCGGCTGCGCCACCGCCAACTCGGGCCTGAGCTTCGTCGACCCGGCGGCGCTGCGCGGCTACGTCACCGAGCTGGACGCGCTGGACTTCCAGGTGCACTTCCACGCGCTCGGCGACCGCGCGGTCCGCGAGGCCCTGGACGCGCTCGAGGCGGCGCTGGCCGCCAACGGCCGCCGGGGCAACCGGCACCACCTGGCCCACCTCCAGGTGGTCCACCCGGACGACCTGGTCCGGTTCGCCCGGCTCGGCGCGATCGCCAACATCCAGCCGCTCTGGGCCGCCCACGAGCCGCAGATGGACGAGCTCACCATCCCGTTCCTGGGCCCCGAACGCGCCTCCTGGCAGTACCCCTTCGGCGCCCTGGTCCGGGCCGGGGCGACCCTGGCGGCGGGCAGCGACTGGCCGGTCAGCAGCCCGGACCCGCTGGCCGGCCTGCACGTCGCGGTCAACCGGATGGAGCCGGAGGCCACCGACGGCCGGGTCTTCCTGCCCGAGCAGCGCCTCGACCTGGCCACCGCCATCGCCGCGTACACGGCCGGCTCGGCCCACGTGAACGGCCACGACGACGCCGGCAGCCTGCGCCCCGGCCAGCTCGCCGACCTGGTGGTGCTGGACCGGGACGTGTTCGCCGCCCCGGCCGAGGAGATCCACCTGGCCCGGGTGGAGCAGACCTTCGTCGGCGGCGAGCGGGTCCACTCGCTCGTCTGACGATCGGTCACCCAGCGGGCGCGGCAATGCTGGTGCCGCGCCCGCTGGGCTGTCCGGGTGGGGTTTCGGACCGCCCCGGGCGGGCCCGGCGACCGGGGTGCCCGCGCTCCCTACGATGCGGCCGAGCGCCCGCCGAGCGGGTATCCGACTCCAGAACGGCTGATCGAATGAGCGTAAGGAACCCCCGGCGGCTGCGCGGCTGGGCCGTCGCCGGCGTGCTGCTGCTGGCCACGGCCGGCACCGCCGCCGCCAACCCGCCGCCGCCCCCGTCCGACGGGCTCTCCCCCGCGATCCGCGCGGTGATGGCCAAACCCGCCTACCAGCACGCCCAGTGGGGCCTGCTGGAGGTGGACCCGGCCAGCGGGCAGGCGGTGCACTCGCAGCAGGCCGACCGGTACTTCATCCCCGGCTCCACCGCCAAGATCGTCACCGAGTCGGCCGCCTGGCACGTCCTCGGCCCCGACTCGGTCTTCACCACCCCGGTGCTCGCCCTCGGCGACCGGCACGGCAGCGTGCTCGACGGCGACCTCGCCCTGGTCGCCCAGGGCGACCTCACCATGGGCGGCCGCACCAAGCCGGACGGCTCGGTCGACTACACCGTCATCGACCACACCTACGCCAACGACACCCCCGGCGCCACCCTCACCCCCGAGGACCCGCTGGCCGGCCTGGACCAGCTCGCCCGGCAGGTCCGCGCCGCGGGCGTGACCACCGTCAACGGCGACGTGGTGGTGGACTCCCGCAAGTTCGCCCGCCCCGCGCTGGACCCGCAGCCCACCCCGCTGATCATCAACGACAACCTGATCGACCTGCTCTCCACGCCGACCACCCCCGGCGAGCCGGCCGCGCTGAGCTGGCGCCCGCAGGTGGCGCCGTACCACGTCACCTCCACCGTGCGGACGGTGGCCGCCGGCGGCCAGACCGACATCCAGGTCGCCGCCTCCCCCGACGGCACCGCGATCACCCTCTCCGGCACCATCGCCGCCGACGCCCGGCCCACCCTGCGCACCTCCCCCGTCCAGGACCCGGACGCCTTCGGCCGCACCGCGCTGATCGAGGCGCTGGCCCGGGCCGGAGTCACCGTCAGCGCACCGCCCACCGGCGCCGACCCGGTCGGCGAACTGCCCGCCGGCTACCAGGGCGTGCCGCAGCTGGCCGCCTACACCTCCCCGCCCTACCGCGAGTACGCCAAGCTGATCCTCAAGGTCAGCCACAACCTGGGCGCCAACCTGGCGCTGTGCGACATGGCCGCCGCCCGGGGCTTCACCGACTGCACGACCGCCTTCGGCCTCGAGCACGACTTCCTGGCCGACACCGCCCAGGTGGACCCGACCGAGTTCCAGCTCGCGGACGGCCGCGGCGGCGACCCGAACGACCGGGTCACCCCCGACGGCCTCACCCGCCTGCTCGCCTACTGGCTGCGCACCCCCGACGCCGACGCCTTCCGCACCTCGCTGCCGATCCTGGGCGTGGACGGCTCCGGCGCCCTCTACTGCACCAGCGGCTGCCCCGCCAAGGGCAAGGTCTTCACCAAACCCGGCGTCTTCATCGGCCCCGACGACCTCAACCAGCGCCTCGCGGTCGGCTCCCAGACCACCGCGGGCTACCTGATCACCAACAGCGGTTGCCTGCACACCTTCTTCGTCGGGGTCAACGGCGCCTGGACGCCCACCATCGAGACCTTCTTCGACATCGCCGACGACTCCTTCCACATCGACGCCCTGCTCCAGGAGGAGTCGCCCTGACGGACCGCTGATCGACGGCCGGTCACAGTTCGCCCGCGGGCCCGGAAAACCGGTCGCCCCGTGGGCGAACGACTGCTGGACCAGGGCAGCCTCGGTCGGGCGGCACAGCGCCTGCATCGACCAGGCCGCGGCGGCCTACCTGACCGCCGGCACCCCGCCCGCCGACGGCACCCGCGGCGGCTGACGGCCCGTCAGGCCTGGCCGCAGGCGCCGCTGCGGTCGCAGTACGGCTGGTCGGCGCTGCTACCGCAGCCGCAGAGCATCGCCCGGGTCAGCTCCCGGTCGCCCTCCGGGCGGCGCAGCAGCAGCTCGCCGCGGAGCAGCAGGCGGCCGTCGGCGGTGCGGGCCACGGTGGTCGGGCTGTCCGGCCGCTCCGGCGCGCCGCCGGTCAGCTCGTAGGTGAGGGCGCTGGTCGGGCAGCGCCGGACCACCTCGGCGACCCGCTCGGGCGGTTCGGCGCCGGGGTCGATCCACGGGCGGCGGGCGGTGTCGAAGACGGCCGGCAGGCCGTGCACGCACTCGGCGGCGTGCCGGCACAGCGCCGTCTCGTAGTGCACCGTGATGCCCTCGGCCCGGTAGGACTTGACGCCCGGACGGTCGGTCATCAGTCGCTCACCCGGCTGCGGTTCTGGTAGGCGAGGTCGGTGTACTCGGGGTGGCTCAGCATCCAGCCCTGGATGAAGGGGCAGGTGGCCAGCACGGGGAGGTCGCGCCGGCGGGCGTCGTCCAGCGCCGCCCGGGCCAGCGCCGAGCCGACGCCCTTGCCCTCGTAGGCCGGCTCCACCACGGTGTGCGGGTAGACCACCAGGCCGTCGCTGCGCAGGTACTCGGCGAACCCGGCCAACTCGCCGCCCGCCCATGCCTCGAACCGGTGCGCCGCCTCGGCGTCGCGAATCTCGATCTCCACCCGCCCATGATCGCCCGCGGCGGCGGGCCCGGCCAGGGTGCCGCGCCGTCCGGACGGCTCATTCCTCGCCCGCGGGCGCCACCTCCAGGTGGGTGCGCCGCCGGAAGCCGGCGCCGACCAGCACGCCGAGCGCGATCGCCACCACCGTCACCAGGGTGCCGACCAGGCTCGCCAGGCTGCTCAAGCGGTGCAGCCGCCGCCAGGCCTCGCGCGGTTCTGCCGCGGGCACCGACCTCCTCCGAGCCCGTCCGGGTCCTGGTGACCGATGCTGACCAGGCCTATCGTCAGATTTCGTCCAATCCGCTGAGCGTGTCACCTGACGATCGGAACAGTCGGCGAGCGGGCCGCTCAGGCCGCCGCGATCGAGCGCGGGAAGGCGAAGACGCCGTCCGGGTCGTAGCGCCGGGCCACCGCCTTGAGGCGCTGCAGGTTGCCGCCGTAGTAGGCGGTGCCCCAGTCCGGCTGGGTGGCGTCCAGGTAGTTGACGTAGGCCCCCCGCGCGCCGAGCGCCGCCAGGCCGTCGCGGATCTCGCCGACCGTGCGGGTGGCCCGGTCTCGGCCGGCCGGGGTGGTGCTCGCGTAGATCTGCACGCTGGCCAGCGAGTCGCGGTGCGGGAAGGCCGTGGCGTCGGGCGCGAGCCGGGCCACGGCGCCGCCGAGCACGTCGAACAGCACGTCCACCCCGCTGCGGCCGTCCACCAGCGCGACCGCCTGCGCGGCGTCCAGCGGCCGGGAGCCGAGCATCCGGGAGCCCGCGACGAAGCCGTCCCGGGGCAGCACCCCGCCCTCCCAGGTGGGGTGGCACTGGGCGATGGTGTCGTTGGCGCAGCCGGCCATGTACTTCATCGCGTCCAGGTAGCTCTTCGGCAGCACGCTGCGCGTGGCCGGCCGCACCCCGGCGGCCGCGACCAGCCTGTCCAGCTGGCGGTTCATCGTGTCCGGGTCGCCGACCAGGCAGCCGACCACCCGGCTGCTCGGCGGGCTGCCGGCCGAGAGCGAGCAGGTGGACCAGAGCTCGAAGGGCGCCGCCGCCGCCCACTCCTGCCAGGCTCCGAGCACGGCGGCGGCCGAACCGGCGGGGAAGGAGAGCGAACAGACCGTCAGCGGGGGTGCGGGCTCGGTGGCGAACTCGAAGCCGGTGACGATGCCGAAGTTGCCGCCTCCCCCGCCGCGCAGCGCCCAGTACAGCTCGGGCTGCTCGTCGCCGGAGGCGGCGAGCAGGCAGGAGTCCGCGCCGACCAGCCGGGCCCGGGTCAGCCGGTCGCAGGTCAGGCCGTACTTGCGGGTCAGCACACCGATGCCGCCGCCCAGGGTCAGGCCGCTGACGCCGACGGTGGGGCAGGAGCCGGCCGGGAGCAGCCGGCCGGCCTGGGCGAGAGCGGCGTAGACCTCGATCAACCGGGCGCCGGCGCCGACCCGGGCGGTGCCGTCCCGGTCCACGGTGATGTCGGAGATCAGCCGCAGGTCGATCACCAGGCCGGCGTCCGGGACGCTGTAGCCCAGGTAGTTGTGGCCGCCGCTGCGGGCGGCGATCGGGATGCCGTGGCCGCGGGCGGTGTCCAGGCAGACCTGCACGTCGGCGGGCGAGGCGCAGCGGGCGACGGCCGCCGGGAGCTGCCCGTCGTAGAGGGTGTTGTAGCCGAGGCGGTAGGTCGGGTAGGTCGGATCGCCGGGCATCACCAGCCGGCTGCCGAGCCGGGCCCGCAGCCGCTGCCAGTCCGGCGGCAGGGTGCGCGGGCCCGCCGTGCGGGCGGGCCAGGCGTCCAGGCCGGCCGCCAGCGCGGCGGCGCGGCCGCCGCCGGTCAGGACCGCGGCGCCGCCGGCGCCCAGTGCGGCCAGCAGCCGCCGTCGATCGATCGTCACTTCGCCACTCCCGGATGGGCCGCGGGGCCGTCCCGGGTGCGGCCGCCGTCCCGGCCATCGTCAATTGGCGGTTGACGGTCCGCGCGTGGGACTGGGCCCTCTGGAGGACAGGCGTTCACCGGCTCCTCAGGTGCGGGCCTCTTGCGGTTCAACTCCTGCACCCACCATCCTTCTGATACCTGATCAGCAGGGAGAGGCATGACCAGAACTCTACGCGCGTCGCTGGCCATCGGGGCCACCTCGGTGGTGATCGCGGCGATCGCCGCGGTGCCGAACGCGCAGGCGGCCCGTTCGTCCGACGTGGTGATCAGCGAGGTCTACGGCGGGGGCGGCAACTCCGGCGCCACGCTGAAGAACGACTTCATCGAGCTGCACAACGCCGGCACCGCCCCGATCAGCCTGGACGGCTGGTCGGTGCAGTACCTCCCCGCCGCCCCCGGCGCGAGCACCACCTGGCAGGTGACCCCGGTCGGCGGCACGCTGGCGCCGGGTGCGACCTACCTGATCGCCGAGGCGGCCGGCACGGGCGGCGCCCAGGACCTGCCGACCCCCGACGCCACCGGTGCGATCAACCTCGGCGGCACCAGCGGCACCGTCGCGCTGGTCAGCGGCAGCACCGCGCTGACCTGCAAGACCGCCGCCGACTGCGCGGCCGACTCCACCGTCCACGACCTGGTCGGCTACGGCACGGCCGTGGTGCACGAGGGCAGCGCCGACGCGCCGGCCGCGAGCAACGCCACCTCGGTGGCCCGGGACCCGCACGGCACGGACACCGACCAGAACGGCGCCGACTTCACGGCCGGGGCTCCGACGCCCGGTCAGCCCGGGACCGCCGACGGCCCGAGCGCCTCCGCCTCGCCGTCGGCCTCGGCTTCCGCTTCGGCCTCCGCCTCGGCTTCTCCCTCGGCCTCGGCGACCCCGACCGGCACGCCGGCCCCGACGCCCGGCCCACTGCGGATCCACGACATCCAGGGCGCCGGCTGGATATCCCCGCAGAACGGCAAGAGCGTCACCGACGTGCCCGGCATCGTCACCGCCGTGCGCACCAGCGGCACCAAGGGCTACTGGATCCAGGACCCGCAGCCCGACAACGACCCGGCCACCAGCGAGGGCCTGTTCGTCTACACCGGCTCCGCCCCGACCGTGCAGGTCGGCGACTCGGTGCTGGTCTCCGGCAAGGTGTCCGACTACTACCCGCTGGCCAGCGGCGACACCGCCGCGACCACCTCCAACCTCTCGGTCACCGAGCTGACCGGCTCCACGGTCAGCACCGTCGGCAAGGGCAACCCGCTGCCCGCGCCGATCGTGCTGAGTGCCGCCGACGTGCCCGCGGTCTACGCCCCCGACCTGGGCGGCGCGAGCATCGAGAGCACCCCGGTGACCCCGGCCCGCTCCGCGCTCGACTTCTACGAGTCGATCGAGGGCATGCGGGTCGAGGTGGACGACGCCCGGGTGGTCGGCCCCTCCGACAAGTACGGCGAGCAGTACGTGACGGTCCGTCCGGACCAGGCCGCCACCTACCGCGGCGGCACCGAGCTGCTCGGCGAGAACCAGGTGCCCTCCGGCCTGCTCGAGGTGGTCCCGGCCGACGGCAGCAACCCCGGCGTGAACGTGGGCGACCGCTTCAGCGGCGCCACCGTCGGCCCGATCGACTACTCGCAGTACGGCGGCTACCTGGTCGCCGCCTCCACCCTGGGCACCCCGGTGCACAACACCCTGGCGCCGGTCACGGCCGCGCCCGGCGGGGCGAAGGACCTCTCGGTCGCCACCTACAACGTGGAGAACCTGGCCCCCGGCGACCCGGACGCCAAGTACCAGCGGCTGGCCGGCGGGGTGGTCACCAACCTGGCCTCGCCGGACGTCATCGCCGTCGAGGAGATCCAGGACAACAGCGGCGCCACCGACGACGGCACCACCGCCGCCGACCAGACGCTGGCCAAGCTGACCGCCGCCATCTCGGCCGCCGGCGGCCCGGCCTACCAGTACCGCGAGATCGACCCGGTCAACGACAAGGACGGCGGCCAGCCCGGCGGCAACATCCGCACCGTCTTCCTCTTCAACCCGGCCCGGGTCTCCTTCGTGGACGCCGGCGACCCCTCGGTGGACCGCAGCGCCACCGCCACCAAGGTGGTCAAGCAGCACGGCGGCCCCGCGCTGACCCTCTCGCCGGGCCGGATCGACCCGGCCAACCCGGTCTGGACGGCCAGCCGCAAGCCGCTGGTGGGCCAGTTCAGGTTCCGCGGCGACGACGTCTTCGTGATCGCCAACCACTTCACCGCCAAGCTGGGCGACCAGAACCAGTTCGGCCGCTACCAGTACCCGGCGCAGAGTTCCCAGGTGCAGCGGGCCGGGCAGGCGCAGGTCGAGCACGACTTCGTGCAGCAGCTGCTCGCGGTGGACAAGAAGGCCGCGGTGGTGGCCGTCGGCGACCTGAACGACTACCAGTTCAGCCCGGCGCTCAACGCCCTCACCACCGGTACCGCGGACGGCAGCGGCGACCGGGTCCTCACCGACCTGATCACCACCCTGCCGGCCGACCAGCAGTACACCTACGTGTACGACGGCATCTCCCAGGTGCTGGACCACATCCTGGTCTCGCCCGGGGTCCGCGACTACCGCTACCAGGTGGTGCACGTGAACTCCGAGTACTCCGCCCAGGCCAGCGACCACGACCCGCAGGTGGTGCATTTCCGGCCGTAGCGCCGGGGCGCGGCCCCGGGCGCCCGCGCGGCGCCCGGGGCCGTTGCGCGCCTGCGGCCGGATCAGCGCACCGCCACCATCCGGCGGGCGCCGAGGTGGTTGAAGACCAGGTTGAGCAGCACCGCCGTGAGCGCGCCGGCACTGATCCCGCTGTTCAGGATGGTCTGAGCCCAGGACGGGAAGTCGTGGTAGATCCCGGGGGTGACCAGCACCCCGTGCGCGTCGTGCACCTCCGGCGCGGCCAGCGGGATCAGGCCGACGGCCAGCGAGACCGCGATGATCACGATGTTCGGGGCGTCGTCCAGGTCGATCTTGACCAGCGAGCGGATCCCGCCCACCGCGATGGTGCCGAAGAGCACGATCCCGGCGCCGCCCAGCACCGGCATCGGCACCAGCGAGACCGCCGTGCCCAGCTTGGGGAAGAGGCCGAGCACCACCAGCACGGCACCGGCCGAGGCGACCACGTACCGGCTGCGCACCCGGGTCAGCGAGACCACGCCGACGTTCTGCGCGAAGGCGCTGGTCGCGCAGGAGCCGAAGAGCGAGCCGACCAGGGTGGCCACGCCGTCGGTGCGCAGGCCGCGGGTGATGGTGGCGCGGTCCACCGGGCGGTCGCAGATCTCCCCGACCGCCAGCATGCCGGCCGAGCTCTCGGTCATCAGCACCAACATCACCAGCGCCATCGAGACGATCGCGGCCGGCTGGAACTCCGGCACGCCGAACCGGAACGGGGTCGGCACCGCGACCGCCGCGGCGGTGGAGAAGGCGTGGGTGTCCACCCTGCCGAGCGGGATCGCGGCCAGCGTGCCGACCAGCATGCCCAGCAGCAGCGCGATCTGCTTGAGGAAGCCCGTGAAGAACCGCTGCATGGCGACGATCACCACCAGGGTGAAGGCGGCCAGCGCCAGGTTGGACGGCGAGTTGAAGCCCGCCGTCGTCGCGCTCCCGCCGCGCGCCCACTGCACCGGCACCGGGATCAGCGTGACGCCGATCAGGGTGATCACCACACCGATCACCTGGTGCGGGAAGAACCGCATCAGCCGGCCGAAGAACGGGCCGGCCAGCAGGCAGAACGCACCGGCGACCAGCACCGCGCCCAGGATGGTCGGCAGCCGGTGGGTGCCGTGCGACTGGTCGGCGATGGCCAGCATCGGGCCGATGCCCGCGGAGGAGGCGGCGTTCACGAAGGGCAGCCGGTTGCCGGCGAACCGGCCCAGCCCGAGGGTCTGCAGCAGGGTGGCGGCACCGGCCACCAGCAGGCTGGCGGCGATCAGATAGGTCTGGTCCCTGGCGTCCAGGCCGCAGGCCGGTCCGATGATCAGCGGCGGCGCGACCACGCCCGCGTACATCGCCGCGATGTGCTGCAGCGCCGCCGGCACCAGGCGGCGCGCCGGGAGCCGTTCGTCGACGGGGTGGACGGGCTGGTCGGATGCGGGTGCGGATGCGGGCATGGTGGTTCCCCCTCCTCACTCGGCCGGCCTCCTGGCAGGGACGGTGCGGAAGGGGGCGCGATGTGGTGGTGGTGTGACGGAGGCGCGGCGCTGCGCCGGGCCCGACCGTGCTGATCGGATGCCAACTCTCAACTGACAAGCAGCGAGCGGTGGTTGTGCTCGTGGCGACCGGCCTCGCTGCCGTGTTGGCGTTCAGCTAAGCGCCTCGGCAACATCACGTCAACACTCTGTTGAATATTGTCCCGCGCCGGCCCACCGCTGGTCACGGTGCCGGTCCGGCCGCTCACCGACCGTGCGGAGGGCTCAGGCGGCGGCGCGGACCACCGGGGTCAGCAGCAGGCGGCCGGCCATCCCGACGGCCCGGGCGAGCGCGTCGCAGGAGAGGTCGTAGGCGAACCTCACCTCGCGCTGCGCCCAGAGCGACTGCACCGAGAGCCAGGCCGCATCGCGGGCGGCGTCGATGGTGAAGCTGGAGAGGATGTGCTCCAGCGGCTCCGCCTCCGCCGTCTCCAGCCTGAGCCGCTCGGGCTCGAACTCGGCCCGCACCTGCGCCTCCACCTGGGAGAGCAGCTGGTTCACCTTCTGGTAGTCGGCGTGCACCGACGGGGCCTCGGGTGTGGTCCCCCGCTCCTGGCAGGTGAGGATCACGGCCAGCGCCAGGTCGTGGTTGATGTGCGCGTTCATCCCGCTCAGCGCGAACTGGATCGGCAGGACCCGGTCGCCCTCGCCGCGCGCCGCGATCAGCGGCCCCCAGGCCGGGTTCACCGGCCACCCGGCCGACCCGGCGTCCACGTTGCGGAAGTACAGGCTCGCGAAGAGCACGTCCATCCGCTCGATGAAGGCGCCGTCCTCGAAGAACCCCTCGGTGAGCTTGGCCGCGACCAGTTCGGTGACCGTCAGGTACATCCGGTTGAAGCAGGCCACGCCGTCGGCAGCGGCCAGCGAGCCGTCGATCTGCTTCATCCGCTGGATCACGCCGTCGACCGCCGCCGGGAGCTGGGCGGTGGGGGCCGGAGCCGGCTCCGTGCTCATGGGGGCCTCCTGGAAGTCACAGTGACATCGCGTGATGATATGACTTTAACGGGTCACCATGATCCACTGCTGCCCCGCGGCGAGCGCGCTCAGAACGGCAGCGACAACAGCCGGACCGCGCCTTCGGGCCACTGCGCCCCGTCGGCCAGCGGCGCCCACATGGTCCGCATCGGCATCACCGCCGGGCCGCCCGGCTGCTCCACCAGCACCTCCCCCGCCACCGGCCGCCAGCCGAGCCCGCCGTAGAGCGGAACCAGCCGGGGCCAGCAGAAAAGCAGCCCGAACTCCAGCCCCTCGGCCCCCGCCCGCTCCATCGCGGCCGTCACCACCGCGCCGGCCAGCCCGCGCCGGCGCAGCTCCGGCGCCACCGCTACGGCCCCGATCCCGGCCGCCCGCAGCTCACCCGCGCCGACCCGCACCGGCACCTCCACCCACCCGGCGTGGGCCACCAACCGCTCGCCGTCCCGGATGCCGACGTGCCGCTCCTTGAGCCGCCAGGTCAGCCCGGTCACCGCGACCCCGGCCGGGTCCTCGTTCTCGCCGACGACCTGCCGCTTCTCGGCCGGACCGTAGGCCGCCAGGTCGAGGATCCCCGTCAGCCGGTGCTCGTCCATCGTCCGTCTCCCCCGGTGGTGCGCCACTACTCCGCCGACAACCCGAAGATCATCTCATCCTGGAACCCTCCGTCCACCCACGCCGAGCAGCACCTCCTCCGCGGCCGCGCTCCCCGGCCGGACCGCCCGCCCCGCGTGATCGCCCGCCCCGCGTGTGCTCGACCGAAATTCGTTCGTGGCGCCGGCACCGGGGTAGTTAACGTCCCCGGCAGCAGTCGGCGAGCGAACTTGGAGGGTGGAGCGCGATGAGCTTCCAACTGGTGGGGCCGGTCCTTGAGGGTGAGTCGGTGCGGCTGGAGCCGCTGGATCACCGGCACGCGGCGGGCCTGGCGGAGGTGGTCGGCGAGCGGCGGGAGTCCTTCGGCTACACCTGGGTGCCGAACCCGGACCAGGTCCCCGGCTATATCGAGGCGCAGCTGGCCCGGCACCGCGAGGGCAAGCTCGCGCCCTACGCGCAGATCGACCTGGCGACCGGCAAGCCGGTGGGGGCCACCGCGTACTGGGATCCCCGGCTGCTGCCCGACACCGGGACGCTGTTCGCCATCGAGGTGGGCTTCACCTGGCTGGCCGGGGCCGCGCAGGGCACGGGGTTGAACACGGAGTCGAAGTTCCTGCTCTTCCGGCACGCCTTCGAGGAGTGGGGCGTGGCCCGGCTCGACCTGAAGACCGACGCCCGCAACGCCCGCTCCCGGGCGGCGATCGAGTCGGTCGGCGCCCGGTTCGAGGGGGTGCTGCGCAACTGGTCCCGCTCCTGGGCGCCGGGTGAGGACGGCCTGCTCCGGGACTCCGCGATCTACGCGATCACGGCCGAGGACTGGCCCGGGGTCCGCGACCACCTGACCGCGCGGATCGAGCGGCTCCGCGCCCGCCGGGCCGGCTGAGGCGCTCCGCGGCGCTACGCGGCCCGGCTGGTCCCCCGGACGAGTGCCTGACACGGGGTCAGCCGGCCGCCTGCCAGGGTGGCCGACGGCGGCCGGGGGAGATCGGGGCAGCGCTCCGTACCCCGTGCGATGACGCTCGGTGGCGGCCGACCGCGGGTCACCGCAGAATCGAGCTCACACCCCCGTCCCAGGAGGCCACGCGGATGCGCCACTCGGAGCACCCCGACCGGCTCGACGACCCCGGCGCGGCCCGCCCGTTCGACCTGCTGCCCACGGCCAGCGCGGTGCTGGACCGGCACGGCAGGCTGGTCGGCTGGTCGGCCGCCGCCGAACAGCTGCTCGGGCATCCGGCGGCGGAGGTGCTGGGCCGCCCGGCGCGCGAGCTGCTGGCCGACCCGGCGCAGCAGGCGGACGGGGTCTCGGGGGTGGTCCGGCTGCGGCACCGCGACGGCACCGCCCGCACGGTCGGCGTCGAGGCCACCCGGCTGGCCGACATCGGCGGCGCCGACCGCTGGCTGCTCAACGCCCTGGACCTGGCCGGCGCCCCCTGGTGGAGCGCCAGCCACTCGGTGCTCGGCCGCTTCCTCGCCCACTCCCCCTACGGCATCGCCGTGCTGGACACCGACCTGCGCTACCTCTGGCTGAACGAGACGCTGGCCCGGATGGGCGGCATCGGCCTGCCGGAGCGGCTGGGGCGCCGGTTCGGCGACGTGCTGCCCGACCTGTCACCGGAGATCGTCGAGAGCAAGCTGCGCCAGACCCTGGAGACCGGCCGGCCGGTCAGTCAGCTGGAATACCGCGGCCGGCTGCCCACCGACCCCGACCGCCAACACGTCTTCTCCTGCTCGATGCTGCGGCTGGACGACGCCGACGGCCGGGTGCTGGGCGTCTGCTACATGGGCACGGACATCACCGACCGCTGGCGGATCCGGCAGCGGCTGGGGCTGCTGACCGATTCGGGCGCCCGGATCGGCACCACGCTGGACCCGGTGACCACCAGCCGGGAGCTGGTCGAGCTGGTGGTGCCGCGGTTCGCCGACTTCGCGGCGCTCGACCTGCTGGAGCCGGTGCTGCGCGGCGAGGAGCCCGGGCCGCCCACCGCCGGGTCGGCCGCCGCCCTGCGCCGGATGGCGCACCTCTCGGCCCGGCCCGGCAACCCGGAGGTGGTGACCGAGCTGGGCAGCGCCCCCGGCTACCCGCCCTCCTCGCCGATGGTGCGCTGCCTCGCCGAGGGCACCGCCCTGCTGGACGCCGACACCGACAGCGACTCGCTGGCCTGGCTGGCCGAGGACCCGCGGCGCGAGCGCACCGTCCGGGCGTGGTCGCTGCGCTCGCTGATGGCCGTGCCGGTGCGGGCCCGCGGGGTGGTGCACGGGGTGGCGCTGTTCATCCGCACCACCGGCTCCGACCCGTTCGAGGCGGGTGACGTCTCGCTGGCCGAGGAGCTGGTCTCCCGGGCCGCCGTCTGCCTGGACAACGCCCGCCGCTACACCCGCGAGCACGACACGGCGCTCACCCTGCAGCGCAGTCTGCTGCCGCAGACCCTGCCGGCCTGCCCCGCGCTGGAGGTGGCGCACCGCTACCTGCCCGGCGACACGCACGGCGGCGTGGGCGGGGACTGGTTCGACGTCATCCCGCTCTCCGGCGCCCGGGTGGCGCTGGTGGTGGGCGACGTGGCCGGGCACGGCATCAACGCCGCGGCCGCGATGGGCCGGCTGCGCACCGCCGTGCACACCCTGGCCGACATGGACCTGCCGCCGGACGAGCTGCTGGCCCACCTGGACGACCTGGTACTGCGGCTGACCGACGACCAGGCCGGGGCGGGCGGACAGCCGGGCGGCGAGCCCGGGACGGGCGAGCCGGCGGTCGGCGAGGCGCACAACGCCAAGTGCCTCTACGCGGTCTACGACCCGGCAACCCGGCTGTGCACCATGGCCCGGGCCGGCCACGTGCCGCCCGCGCTGCTGCTGCCGGACGGCGAGGTGCGGTTCGCGGACCTGCCGCTCGGCCCGCCGCTGGGGGTCGGCTCGCTGCCCTTCGAGTCGGCCGAGTTCGAGCTGCCGGACGGGGCCACGCTGGCGCTCTTCACCGACGGGCTGCTCGGCCACGCGACCCGCGACCCGGACCGGGCCGCCGAGCTGCTGCTCAGCACCCTGGCCGCCGCCCGCCCCGGGCTGGACAACGCCTGCGCGGACCTGCTGGCGGGCATGCTGCCGGACCGGATCGAGGACGACATCGCCCTGCTGCTGGCCCGGCCCCGGCCGCTGGCGCCCGACCAGCTGGTCACCTGGGAGCTGGCGGCCGACCCGGCGCAGGTGGCCGAGGCCCGGGCGAAGGTGACGCAGGTGCTCGCCGACTGGGGGCTGTCGGAGCTGGCGTTCACCACCGAACTGATCGTCAGCGAGCTGGTCACCAACGCCATCCGGTACGGCGCGGCGCCGATCCGGCTGCGGCTGATCCGGCAGTCGGCGCTGATCTGCGAGGTCTTCGACGGCAGCTCCACCTCGCCCCGGCTGCGGCACGCCCGGACCACGGACGAGGGCGGGCGCGGGCTCTTCCTGGTCGCCCAGCTGGCCCGCCGCTGGGGCACCCGGTACACCGGCGAGGGAAAGGTGATCTGGGCGGAGCAGAGCGTCTAGCCGTCTCGCGTCGGATCAGGCCGGGCCTCCCCCGGCCTTCGGCTGGGAGGTGTCCGGCAGCTCGGCGGCGTCGAGGTGGGAGCGGCGGCCGTCGGGGTCGAAGATGCCCAGGATCTCGGCCGGGCCGCCCTGGGCACCGAGGGCGTGCGGGGTCATGGTGGAGAACTCGGCGGCCTCGCCCGCCTCCACGGTGATCCGCCGGTCGGCCAGCTGGAGCACCAGGGTGCCGGAGAGCACGGTGAACCACTCCCGGCCCGGGTGGGCCTTCAGCTCGGCGGTGCCGGTGGGGGCCGGCCGGGTGATCCGCATCCGGGCCGCCATCACTCCGGTGTCCCGGTTGAAGGTCCAGCTGGTGACGCCCCGGCCGGGCTCGTAACGCGGCCGGATCACCACGTCCTCGTCGCCGGCCGTCTGGACCAGCTGGTCCAGCGTGGTGCCGAGCGCCTTGGCCAGCGCCACCAGCTGGTCCAGGCCGATCCGGCGGCTGCCGGTCTCGATCCGGCTGAGCGTGGAGGCGCTGAGGTAGCAGCGGGCGGCCAGTTCGTCGAGCGACCAGCCCATCGCCGAGCGCAGTCCGCGGATGCGCTTGCGCACCAGGGCGTCCAGGTCGCCGTCTTCTTGCGTCATACGCAAGATGCTATGCCTCAGGCGCAAGGATTTCGTAGGGTCGGGGGCATGGCAGATCTCACGCACGACCACGACGGCCACTCCCACCGGGCTCACGGCCACCAGCACGGCCACGGAAACGGCCATGGCCACGGCGGCCACCAGCACGAGCACGACCCGGCGCGCGAGGCCGAGCTGGCCGAGATGCTCGACCTGGACGCCGAGCTGCTGCACCAGCCGCTCACCGGGGTCACCGAGTGGCTGGCCGAGCTCACCACCGGGCAGACCGTGCAGTCCGTGCTGGACCTCGGCACCGGCACCGGCGCGGGCACCTTCGCGCTGCTGGAGCGCTTCCCCGACGCCCGGGTGACGGCGGTGGACATGTCCGCCGGCATGCTGGAGCGGGTGCGCGCCAAGGCCGCGGCGGCGGGCCTGGACGGACGGGTGCGGACCGTCGAGGCCGACCTGGACGCCGACTGGCCCGACTTCGGCACCGTGGACCTGGCCTGGTCCGCCGCCGCCCTGCACCACGTCGCCGACCCGCAGGACGCGCTGCGCCGGCTGCGCGCACTGCTGCGCCCGGGCGGGCTCTTCGCCCTGGTCGAGATCGACGGCCTGCCCAGCTTCCTGCCCGAGGACCTCGGGCTGGGCGAGCCCGGCCTGGAGCGGCGCTGCCGGGCTGTCGTGGCGGCCCGGCTGGCCGAGGAGCTGCCCTACCTCGGGGCCGACTGGGGGCCGATCCTCACCGGGGCCGGGTTCGAGGTCGAGCCCGAGCGGCGGTTCACCGTCGAGCTGGCCTCCCCGCTCCCGGACCCGGCCGCCCGTTACGCGCGGCTGGTGCTGGCCCGCAACCGCGAACGGCTCGGCGACCAGCTCGGCGCGGCGGACCTGGAGGTGCTGGACGCCCTGATCGACGGACCGGGCCCGGAGAACGTGCTGCGCCGCTCCGACCTGCTGGTGCGCGCCGAGCGCCGGGTCTGGGTGGCCCGCCGCCCCTGATCCGGCCTCAGGTGCGGGGCTGACCGGGCGTCGGCCGCGGCCGACGCCCGGTCAGCTCAGCGCGAGCCGGAGCGCACCGGCCGCCTCGGCGGTGGCCTCGCGGAACCGGTGACCGATCCCCAGGTAGCTGATGTACCCGTGGATCAGGTCGGGCTGGCGGCTGAGCGCCACCCGCACCCCGGCCTCGCGCAGCCGCTCCGCGTAGGCCTCGCCCTCGTCGCGCAGCGGGTCGAAGCCGGCGGTGGCGATGTAGGCCGGGGGCAGTCCGGTCAGGTCCTCGGTGAGCAGCGGGGAGATCCGCGGGTCGGTGCGGTCGATCCCGGGCGGGGCGTAGTGGTCGCCGAACCAGTCCATGCCGTCGCTGGTCAGGTAGTACCCGTCGGCGAAGAGCTCCCGGGAGCGGCGCCACCGGGAGGCGTCGGTGGCCGGATAGCAGAGCAGCTGGAAGGCGGGCGAGGGGCCGCCGGCGGCCACCGTCTGCTGGGCGACCACGGCCGCCAGGTTGCCGCCGGCGCTGTCCCCGCCGACCGCGATCCGGTCCGGGTCCACGCCCAGGTCGGCGGCGTGCTCGTGGGCGTGGCCGAAGGCGGCGAGGGCGTCGTCCACGGCGGCCGGGAAGACGTGCTCGGGCGCCAGCCGGTACTCCACCGAGAGCACCCGGACGCCGGCGTGCCGGGCGAAGAACCGCGCCGTGTTGTCGTAGCCGGCCCGGGAGCCGATCACCCAGCCGCCGCCGTGGAAGAAGACCAGCAGGCCGGAGGGCTGCTCGGCGGTCTCGGGGGTGTAGAGGGTGGCGGGCACCTCGCCGTGCGGGGCGGGGATCAGCAGCTCGCGGACGGCCACCGGTTCGATCCGCGGACCGCCGACCAGGTGGCGGCCGAGCTCCACCCCGCTGCGGGAGGGTGCGACCTGGCCGCTGCGGTGGACCAGGGTGGTGCCGGAGATCCGCTGGAGGCGGAGCAGCAACTGGGCGTCCAGGGAGAGCACCTGACCGTCCCGGCGGACCGCCGGGCCCGCGATCGCCCGCAGCACCGCCGCCTGCACCCGCACCTCCACCGGGACCGTCATCGCGCTGCCTTCCCTCTCCGCCGTCGTCGCCGTCGGCCGTCGTCCGGCCGTCGTCCGGCCGTCCGCGACAAATTACCGGACAGTAGGGCCGTTTGGGCAGAGGCCCGCGACCTCGTGGCGCTGCCGGGGTGACCAGTGCGCTTGTCGTAGGGTCGGGTTCCGGGACCCCCAGAGGAGGCAGCTGTGATCAAGGAACTGGAAGACCTGCCCGACGGCGTGATCGGCTTCGAGACCGGCGGCACCCTGGAGGCGGAGGACTACCGCGACGTGGTGATCCCGGCGATCGAGCACGCGGCGAGCGAGGGCGAGGTCCGCTTCGTCATCGTGATCCCGGACTTCCACGGGATGTCCGGCGGCGCGGTCTGGCAGGACCTGAAGGTCGGCCTGGAGCACCTGCGGCACTGGAAGCGGATCGCCCTGGTCACCGACATCCCCTGGATGACGCACATGACCTCGGTCTTCGGCTGGATGACCCCCGGCGAGCTCCGCACCTTCCCCCTCGCCGAGCGCGACCAGGCCGTGGCCTGGGCCGCCGCCTGACCCGTACCGGACAGAATTCACGGAGCCGACCCTGCGTCGACCCTGGACGGCCACCTCCGCGGTCCAGGGTCGGCGGTATGGACTACCAGTACTCCCTGCTGCACCTGACCGACGTCCACGTGATCCCGGAGGGGCTGCTGTACGGCGAGGCCGACACCCGGGCCGCGCTGGCCGACGCGCTCGACGCAGCCGTCGCCTCCGGGCGGAAGTTCGACGCGATCATCCTCTCGGGTGACAACACCGACTCCGGCGACGAGGCCTCCTACCGGATCATCGCGGAGCTGGTGGAGGCCGCGGCGGCCGAGCTCGGTGCGCAGGTCGTCTACGCGGCCGGCAACCACGACGAGCGCGGGGCGCTGCGCGCGGGGCTGCTGGGCCTCGACCCGACCACCGAGCCCTTCGACCACGTGGTCCGGGTCGGCGGCCTGCGGATCGCCACGCTGGACACCTCGCTGCCCGGCAAGCCCTACGGCCAGCTCGACCAGGAGCAGCTGGACTGGCTGGCCGGGCAGTTGGCCGAGCCGGCCGAGCACGGCACCGTGCTGGTGCTGCACCACCCACCGCTGGCCGGGCTCAGCCCCGGCTTCGAGGACCCGCAGCACGGCCGGCACCTCGATCTGCGCGAGCCGGAGCGGCTGGCCGAGGTGGTGCGGGGCACCGACGTGCGGCTGATCCTGGCCGGGCACACCCACAGTGCGGCGGCCGGCCAGTTCGCGGGCATCCCGGTCTGGATCGGCCCGGGCAACGCCTACGCCGCCGACCCGATGGCCCCCCACCGGCCAGGTCCGCGCCGTCCCGCTGCAGGCCTGCACCCGGGTGGACATCACCCCGGAGGGCTGCCGCACGGTGCTGGTGCCGCTGCGCCAGGGGAAGCCGGTGTACCAGCTGCCGCTGACCGAGCTGGTCGGATACCTGACGGACGGTCACTGACGGAGGACTGGTACCCGCTCAGGGTTCAGCCGCCCCCTCGCCGGTCACCGGCCTCACGGCTCACCAGCGCCGGCCCTGGATCGGACGCCCGGTGTTGCCCGGCGGGACCGCACATCTGAATGATCGACATGCCCCCAGCCTGCCGAAACGCCGGCCCCGCCGCGTCGGCCGGACGGACAGCCTCCTGCCCCCGATCGGGCTACCCACGTGTCAGCCGATCGTCTGATGCCCTGTCAGCTGACTGGCCGAGGCGCCGCCCCGGCGCCGCGTGTCAGGGTGGTGGCAACGACGACAGGAGGTGGCTCGCATGAGCTGGATGGGCATGTGGGTGGTGGGTGCGCTGCCCGACAGTGCGGTGCGCGCGGTGCGCGAGCAGCACGGTGCGCAGCCCTGGAGCGGCGCGGCGGCGGAGTACCGGGAGGATCTGGCCTGGTGGGCCGCCCAGCCGCCGGTCGCGCTCACCCGGGAGTCGGCGCAGCCGCTGGCCGAGCTGATGCTGTGCCACGTCGAGCTGGCGGAGGCGGCCGAGGCCGAGGAGGCCTGCCTCCAGCAGCTGTCGGGCACCCCGGCGGAGGGTGTTTTTGTGGCCGGCGCCCGGAAGACGCACCCGCCGGCGGCGCTCTGCCACGGCCTCGGCCCCGGGGCGACGGGTCTGCTGCCGGGGCGGTTCGGGTCCTTCCTGCTGACGGCCGATGAGGTCCGGTCCGCGCTGCCGGAGGTGGAGCGGGCCCTGGCGGTCGGCGGCCACCGGCGGGCGGTGGTGGCTGAGCGGATCGAGGAGTGGCTGGAACGGCTGGGCAACGGCTCCCAACACCAGGCCGGCGAGTTCCTGGACGGCCCGCTGCGCGTGCTGCGCTACGCGGAGCGGGCGGGTGACGGGGCGGTGGGCTGCTGGCGCACCTACTGACGCCGGCCAGGGCCTCCTCCGTGGCGGCCGGGCGTCCGGCTCACAGGGTGAACGGGTAGAGCCAGACCCGCTCCACCTCAACCGTCAGCTCGACCCAACTGCCCTCCGCCAGCGCAGGATCCGCCGAGCTCGCCGCCCCCGCCAGATCCACCAGGACCGGCTCGCCGCCCAGGTCCAGCACGGCCGTGCCCTCCCAGGGCGCGAGCAACTGCCCGCGCAGCAGCAGCCGCTCGCCCGCCACCCGCACACCCGGCAGTGCTTCACCCGCCGGTACCGCGTTCCGGCCCAGCTCCAGCTCCTCGTCCAGCGTCCACTCGACGTGGTGCGGCCCGAGCCGGGCGTCCGGCGCACCGTGCCAGACCGCGACCGCCGGTCCGAGCGGTGTCCGGACCCGGGCCAGCGGGGGCCGTCCGGGGCGGGCCTGCAACTCAGCCAGTTCGATCAGCACCCGCCGATCATGGCACGACAAGCCGCAGGGGCATCCCATGCCCTGCGCACCGCCGCTCGCGCACACGCGTTCCAAACCTCCGTTCGCCAGCAGTACGTTCATCTCAACAGTGGCAACCCCCGCACCCACATTGGAGAGTGGCCTCTGGCGGCTGGGCCGTGTCGCGCCGACCGGTACGGCGCCGTCCGCATAGCGTGATCGGCATTGCCGTTTCCGGCAATGGCCCCTGGTGGTCCGATCGCTCCGAAGGTGTCGCTCCCATGACAATGACCCTGCCGCCGCTCACCCCGGCGGAACCGCTCGTCATCGGCCACCACTGGCGCGGCTACCGCTGCGCCTCCCGCCTCGTGCACTCCCACTCCCCCGAGCCGCGGCTCGCCCCGGTGGTGCTGATCGGCGGTGCCTTCCAGACCAAGGAGAGCTGGGGGCGGATCGAGCGCGGACTGGTCGAGCACGCGGACCTGCTCACCGTGGACCTGCCGGGCTGGGGCGCCGGCGAACCGCTACCGGAGCGCTACGGCGCCGACTTCATGGCCGATGCGCTCTGCCACATGCTGGACGAGGTCGGCCTGCCCCGGGTCAACGTGCTGGCCGGCTCCTACGGCACCGCCGTCGCCTACCTGCTCGCCCAGCGCCGCCCCGAGCGGGTGGCGAAGATGGTGCTGGCCGGCACCATGACCTCGATCCCGCCGACCGCCCGGGCCGCGATGCAGCGCACCGTCGACCTGCTGACGGCCGGTCGGGTGGCGGAGTTCGCCGACGCGACCGCGGCCCTGCTGGTCAACCAGGAGCGGATCGGGGCCGTCACCCGGGGCAGCCGGGTGCACCGCTTCCTGATCCGCCGGATGACCTCGCTGGCCCCCGACGAGATCGAGCAGCACCTCACCAACACCCGCCGCCTGCTCCAGCACCAGATGCTCGACCCGAGCCAGGCCCCCACCGCCCCGGTGCTGGTCACCACCGGCGAGCACGACATCTTCACCACCCCCGACCTCTGCCGCGAGCTGGCCGCCACCTGCGCCGACAGCTGGTTCGCCAAGGTCGCCGAGGCCGACCACATGCTGCTGCTGGAGCGGCCGGACGAGCTGGTCGACCTGATCCTGCGGTTCCTGCACGGCCGCCCGCTCGCCGGGCTGCCCTACTGCCGCTCGGTGGAACGCGTCTCGCCGACCCCGGCCCTGGTGGCCGGCCCGCGCTGGCGCGGCTGACCCGGCAGCGGAACGGTCCGCCGACAGATGCGCATCCAGCTCGTCACCGTGGGCACCACCGGCTCGGTCGCCCCCTACACCGGCCTGGCGCACCGGCTGCTGGCCGACGGGCACCAAGTGGAGCTGGCCACCCATGCGGCCTTCGAACCGCTGGTGGCCTGCTGCGGGCTGCGCCTGAAGCCGCTCGCGGCCGACCCCTTCGCCGAGCTGATCGCCGCGCATGCCGAACGGCCGCGCGGGCTCGGCGGGCTGCGCGCGGCCGGCGCGCTCGCCACCGCCACCTCCCGGGCCGCCCTGGCGCTGGTCGACGACCTGCTCGACGCGGTCGACCCGGCCGCCGATCTGGTCCTGCTCTCCACCCTGGCCGCTCCGGTGGGCGCACTCGGCGCCGCCGCGCGCGGGGTGCCGAGCGCCGGCGTCTTCCTGCAGCCCGACACGCCCACCCGCGAGTTCGGGCCGTGCACCTTGCCCTGGCGGCCGGCCGGCCGGGGCAACCGCTCGCGGGCCCGGGCCGCCAACGGACTGCTGGACGCCATGCACCGCTCCGCCGTCCGCGCCGCCCGCCACCGGCTCGGCCTCCCGCCGCGCGGGGCGCACCAGTTGCGCGCCGACCGGGAGCGCAGCCGCTGGCCGATCCACCACGGCATCAGCCCGAGCGTGCTGCCCCGCCCCGCCGACTGGCGCCCGGGCCTGAGCGTCGACGGCTACTGGTGGCCGCACGAGTGCCCGCACTGGCGGCCGCCCGCCGCGCTCACCGACTTCCTGGCCGCCGGACCGCCGCCGGTGCTGATCGGCTTCGGCAGCATGATGCCCGGCGACCCCGAGCGGCTGGGCCGGCTCGCGGTGCGGGCGGTGCGGCGGGCGGGGCTGCGCGGGATCATCCAGTCCGGCTGGGCGGGCCTCAGCGGCGAGGGCGAGCACACCGGCGGCAGCGACGACATCCTCACCGTGGGCGCCCTGCCGCACTCCTGGCTGCTGCCGCGGACCGCCGCCGTGGTGCACCACGCGGGCGCGGGCACCACGGCGGCCACGCTGCGCGCGGGGGTGCCGAGCGTGCCGGTGCCGGTCTTCACCGACCAGCCGTGGTGGGCGGCGCGGCTGGTCCAGCTCGGCACGGCGGTCGGCGTGCTGCCATTCGACCACCTGACCGCCGACCGCCTGGCCGACGCCCTGCGCCGGACCGTCGGCGCCCCCGCCCCCACCCGCAGCGCCCGCGCCCTGGCGGCCCGGCTGGCGCGCGAGGACGGCGCGGGCGCGGTGGCCCGCGCCGTGGTGCGCCGTGCCTGACATCACGCCAGGCCCGGCCCCGACATCACTCCGGCAAGACCAGAGCGCCCAGGAGACCCCCGGCATGACTGACGACCTGTCACCCGCCACCACCCCCATGCCCCCGCAGGACGCCTGGCTCTACCGCCAGCAGGGCCCCGCCACGGCCGCCGCCCCGGTGAGCCTGGTCGCCTGGTTCGACGGCCCGGCCCCGACTCTCGCCGAGCTGCGCCTGCTCACCGACAAGCAGTGGAGCGCCCTCCCCCGCCTCCGTATGGTCCCCCGCGCCGCCCCCACCGCCGCCGGCTGGCCGCACTGGACGGACGGCGGCCCGTTCGCCCCCGAGCGGCACGTGCACTCCGGCCCGGGCTGCCGCACCGAGCTGATCGGCCGCCTGGCCGCCGACCCCCTCCCGACCGACCGACCGCCCTGGCAGCTCCACCTGCTCCCCACCCGCACCGGCTTCGCCCTCCTGCTGCGCGCCCACCACGCCCTGCTCGACGGCATCTCCCTCGGCACCCTGCTGGACGCCCTGCTCGGCCTGCCTCCGGCGGAGCCCGAGCCGGGCCCCGAGCACCACCGGCCCGGTCCGCTGACCCGCCTCGCCCGCCTCGCCGGCGACCTGGTCCCGCAGAGCCGCCGCCTGCCGATCCACGGCTCGCCGGGGCCCGGCCGCAAGGTCGCCTTCGCCACCGTCGGCAGCACCGAACTCGCCGCCGCCCGCGCCGCCCTGCCCGCAGCCCGCAGCTCCGGCACCGCCGTCTTCCTGGCCGCGGCCGCCGGCGCGCTGCACCGCCTGGACCTGCTCGGCCCCGCCCGCCCCGGCCGCCCGACCGCCCTGGTACCGGTCGACGCCCGCGGTCCGGAGCAGCGCGGCCTGCTGGGCAACCGCTACGCGACGGTGCGGATCCCGCTGCCCCGCCACCCCGACCCGCGCGCCCGGCTCGCCGAGCTGTCCGCCCGCACCAGCCGGGAGCAGCTGGCCCCGCGCGCCGCCGCCCAGGCGGCGCTGGTGGCGGAGCAGCCCTGCCGGACCACCGCCCTCGGCACCCTGCTGGCCCGCTACTTCGACTCCCCGCAGTACTTCTCCCTGCTCTGCAGCAGCCTGCCCGCCCCGGCCGGCCCGGAGCGCACCCTGGGCGTGGCCCGGTTGACGGCGCTGGCGGCGCTGCCGCCGCTCGGCCCGGCCCACCCGGTCGCCCTGACGCTGCACCACCACCCGACCGGTGCCACGGTCGCCGCGGTGACCGACGACCGGATGGCGCACCTGGCCGAGCCGCTGGCCGCGGCCGTCCGCGCCGAGATCCGCCTGCTGGCCCGGCCCTGACGGCCGGTCGGCCCGTCGGTCCGTCAGCCCGCGGCCCCGTCGGCCGGCCCGTCAGGCGTCCCGCCGCCGCACCGCGACCACCGTGACCGCCGCCCCGGCCAGCGCCCAGCCGGCCAGGGTGAGCCAGGCGCCGGTCACCGTCGGCGGATAGAGCCCCAGGCTGGCGGAGGTGTGCGGATTGAGCGCCAGCCGGGCCTCGGCGGTCAGCGGCAGGCAGTTGCCGATCTCCCGCAGCAGCCTGTACCGGTCCCCGCCGAACAGCATCGGCGCGAGGAAGAGCAGCCCCACCACCGTGCTCACCGAGGCGGTGGCGTGCCGCAGCACCGCCCCGATCGCCATCCCGACCAGCGCGCAGACCGGCACCGCCAGCGCGTACCCGGCCACCGCGCGCAGGCACCCGTCGTCGCCGATCGACAGGCCGACGTGCCGGGAGGCGAGCATCGCGTTGCTGCCGAAGAAGGAGACGGCGGCGACCAGCACCCCGAGCGGCAGGGTGATCCCGGTGACCGTGATGATCTTCGCGGCCACCACGGCCCGCCGGTCCGGTACGGCCGCGAAGGTGGCGCGGATCAGCCCGGTGGTGTACTCGCCGAAGACGGTGATCGCCCCGAAGACCGCCGCCGCGAGCGTGATCACGTCGGCGGCGATGCTGTTGAGGCCGTGCCAGAGCGGGTCGTACCTCGGGATGGTGAGCCCGGCGGCGAGCCGGGGCGGATGGTCGAGGTAGCGCAGGTCGCTGTGCACGGCGTTGAGGTTGATCGCGATGGCGGCGACGGCGCTCAGCGCCAGCACCCAGTAGGTCGAGCGGAGCGAGCGGATCTTGATCCACTCGGCGGCCAGCAGGTCGCGCAGCCGCGGCGCGGGCTCGGGCTCGGCGGCGCCGGCGGTGGGACGGGTACTCATCGGACGGCTCCTGCGCGGTGGTGGCGGTCGGCGGTCAGTTCCATGAAGGCGGCCTCCAGCGAGGGCCCGCGGTCGGCCAGCTGGTGGAGCACCAGGCCGTGACGGTGCGCCAGCTCGCCGATCCGGTCGGCGGTCAGGCCCGTCACCAGCACGGCGCCCTCGCCGTCCGGGCGCAGTTCGGCGCCGGCCGCCCGCAGCACGGCGGCCAGCGCGGCCGGGTCGGCGGCGCGCACGGTGACCCCGGCGGCGGCGCCGTCCCGGGCGGCGAACTCGGTGAGGGGCTGGTCGGCGATCAGCCGGCCCTGCCCGATCACCACCACCTGGTCGGCGGTGTGCGCCAGCTCGCCCATCATGTGGCTGGAGAAGAAGACGGTCCGCCCCTCCCCCGCCAGCCGCCGCAGCAGTCCGCGCAGCCAGCGCACGCCCTCCGGGTCGAGCCCGTTCAGCGGCTCGTCGAAGACCAGCACCGGCGGGTCGCCGAGCAGCGCGCCGGCGATGCCGAGCCGCTGCTTCATGCCCAGCGAGTAGCCGCCGATCCGGCGCCGGGCCACGGTCGCGAGCCCGACCTCGGCGAGCACCCGGTCCACCCGGGCGAGCGGGATCCGGTTGCCGCGGGCCAGCGCCGCCAGGTGGGCCCGGGCGGTGCGGCCGCCGTGCACGTCCTGCGCGTCCAGCAGGGCGCCGACGTGGCGCAGTCCGCGCGGCCGGTCGGCGAACGGCGTGCCAGCCACGGTGACCGTGCCGGCCGTCGGGGCGTCCAGGCCCAGGATCATCCGCAGAGTGGTGGACTTCCCGGCGCCGTTGGGCCCGAGGAAGCCGGTCACCCGGCCGGGGTGGACGGTGAAGGTCAGTCGGTCCACGGCGGTGCGGCCGCCGTAGCGCTTCGTCAGCTCGGTTGCTTCGATCACGGGCTCCACGATGGCCGTCGGCCCAGGTCAGCGGCATCGGACCGGCGGCCACTCCCGCACCGTCCGGCTGGCCCCGGGGCGTACGCCCCAGGGCCGACGCGCCGCTCCGACCGGCTGGATACGATCTTCCGCATGATCCCCGCGCTCCGACCGCCGCTGCTCCGGCGCCTGCCGCCCGCCGCCTGGGTGGCGGCCTGCTGGCTGCTGCTGATCCTGCTTCGCTGCTGTCAGCGGTCGGACGAGCTGCGGCAGTTGACCCGGTTCGACGGGAATCTGGAGGACGCGCCGCTGCTGCTCGCGGCGGTGGTCAGCACGCTGGCCGCGCTGCTGCTGCGGGCGGTGCCTGCGGGTGCCGTCGCGGTGGCACTGGCGGGCGCGATGCTCGCCCTGCGGCTGCCGGTGCGGGAGGCCCCGGTGGTCTTCTTCCTGCTGGCCGATCTGCTGGTGGGGTACACGGCCGCGACCCGGGACCGCCGGGTGTCGGTGCCGACGGCGCTGCTGCCGCTCGCCGTGCTCGCGGGCTACGCGGCCCGCCGGCCGGACGGCGCCGGGGTGTTCACCGCGCTGGCGCTGGCCGGCACGGTGGCGCTGGCCTGGCTGGTCGGCCACACCCAGCGGCTCGGCCGCGCCCACGCCGAGGCGCTGCGCGCCCGGACCGCCCGGCAGGCGGTGACCGACGAGCGGCTGCGGATCGCCCGGGAGCTGCACGACATGGTCGCGCACTCGATCGGCATCATCGCCATCCAGGCGGGCGTAGGCAGCCGGGTGATGGAGACCCAGCCGCAGGAGGCGCGGGCCGCGCTGCAGGCGGTGGAGGCGACCAGCCGGGAGACCCTGGCCGGGCTGCGCCGGATGCTCGGCGCGCTGCGCGAGGCGGACGGCGAGCGGGCGCCGGTCGGTCCGGCCCCGGGCCTGGCCGATCTGGACGCCCTGGTGGAGCGGGCCGGCGAGGCCGGGGTGCGGGTGGAGCTGGTGCGCGACGGCGAGCCGCGGGAGCTGCCCGCCGAGCTGGAGCTGGCCGCCTTCCGGATCGTCCAGGAGGCGGTGACCAATGTGGTGCGGCACTCGGGGACCGCCCGGTGCCGGGTGACGGTGGGTTACCGGGCGGAGGAGCTGAGCGTGGAGATCGTCGATCCGGGCCGGGGCGGGCCGGTCGCCGGCCCGGGTACGGACGCGGGCTACGGCATCGCCGGCATGCGGGAGCGGGTCGGCCTGCTGCACGGCCGGTTCAGCGCCGGTCCGCGGCCGGGCGGCGGCTTCCGGGTCGCGGCCGAGCTGCCGCTGCCCGCGGCGGTGCGCGGATGATCCGGGTGGTGCTGGTGGACGACCAGGCGCTGATCCGCACCGGGCTTCGGGTGCTGATCGCCGACGCGCCCGACCTGGAGGTGGTCGGCGAGGCCGGCGACGGCCTGGCGGCGGTGGAGCTGGTCCGCCGGGTCCGGCCGGACGTGGTGCTGATGGACATCCGGATGCCGGGGCTGGACGGGCTGGAGGCCACCCGCCGGATCCTGGCGGAGCCCGGCAACCGGTCCCAGGTACTGGTGCTGACCACCTTCGACGACGACGAGTACGTCTACGGCGCGCTGCGCGCGGGTGCCAGCGGGTTCCTGGTGAAGGACTCGCAGCTGGAGAACATCCTCGACGGTGTCCGGGTGGTGGCGGAGGGGGACGCGCTGCTCGCGCCAGGCGTCACCCGGCGGCTGATCCGCGAGTTCGCCGCCCGGCCGGAGCCCGGCCGGGCGGCGGCGGTCCGGGCCCGGCCGGTCGAGGGGGTCACCGAGCGGGAGCGCGAGGTGCTGACCCTGATCGGCCGGGGGCTCTCCAACGGGGAGATCGCCGGGCAGCTGTGCGTCAGCGTCTCCACGGTGAAGGTGCACGTGGCCCGGCTGCTGCAGAAGCTGTCGGCCCGGGACCGGGTGCAGCTGGTCATCCTGGCGTACCAGCACGGGCTGGTCGCGCCGGCCGGCTGAGCCGCTGCTGACGGCGGGTCAGGTCGAACCAGGCGGGTCAGGTCCGGTCAGCCCACCGGCACGGCGGAGGCCGGCAGGGTGAACCGGACTTCGTAGCCGCCGCCCGGCAGCGGGCCGGTGTGCAGGGTGCCGCCGTACAGGCCGACCCGTTCGCGCATGCCGATCAGTCCGTGGCCGCTCCCCTCCACCCGGCCGGGGCCGGGCGGCCCCGGGCCGTCGTCGGTGATCCGGCCGGTGAGCCCGCCCTCGCCGTAGTGCAGGGCGACGGTGGCGGTGGCGGCCTTCCCGGCGTGCTTCAGCACATTGGTGAGCGCCTCCTGGACCAGCCGGAAGGCGGCCAGGTCCACGCCCGGGGCCAGCCGGTGCGGGGGGCCGGTGCTGCTCAGGCGCACGTCGAGGCCGGCGGAGCGCATCCGGTCGGCAAGCTCGGGGAGCCGGTCCAGCCCGGGCACCCGGGCGGGCTCGGCCGGGTCGGCCGGGTCGCCCGACTCGTCCTGACCGATCCGCAGCATGCCGAGCAGCGCCCGCAGTTCGCGCAGGCTCTCGCGGCTGGTGTCGGCGATGGTGTCGATCGCGGCGGCGGCCGTCTCCGGCTCCCGGGGCAGCAGGTAGTGGGCCAGCCCGGCCTGCACGGCGATCACCGACATGTGGTTGGCGAGCACGTCGTGCAACTCGCGGGCGATCCGCAGCCGCTCCTCGGTGACGGCGTGCCGGGCCCGGGCGGCCTGCTCCTGGGCCAGTCGGCGGGTGAGCCGGTCGAGCTCGGCGTTGCGGGCCCGGATCGCCCGGGTGCGGGTGCCGAACCGCCAGGCGATCCCGGGTCCGAGCCCGGCCTGGCCCGCGGCGATCAGCGGGCCGACCCGGCTCTCCAGGCCACTGGCGAACCAGAGCGCGCCGGTGAACGCGGTGGCGGTGGCGCCCGCCCCGCCCGAGCAGCGGCTGGCGACGGTGTAACAGGCCAGCAGCGGGCCCCAGAGGTTGGGCCCCGACTGGTAGCCGGCCCCGGTGTAGCAGGCCAGCCCCGTCCCGGTGACCAGCAGCACGGCGCGCGGCCAGCGCCGGCGCACCGCCAGCGGCAGGCTGCAGGCCAGGCCGAGCAGCACCGCCCAGCCGTCGAACGGCCGCCAGTTGCCCGGCGGCGGGTAGCGCAGCGCGAAGACCAGGATCAGCACGGCCAGCAGGCCGGCCACCCCCGCGTCGGCCCAGGCCGCGCGCCGCGCCGACAGGCGCTGCCACCACCGGTCCACGGTCATCCGCACCCGCAGCAGCGTACGGTGCGCGGCGGTCCGGCTCCTCAGCGGGCCCGGGCCCGGGCCGCCAGCGCCGCCAGGAGCAGGCAGGGCAGCACCAGCAGCAGGAAGACGGTGCGGAAACCGGTGACGCCGTGGGCGGTGCCGCCCAGCAGGTCGAAGAGCGCGGAGGCCAGGCCGAGCACGCCGATCTGCCCGAGGTTCTGGGTGGTCTGCATCGAGCTGCTGGCGTAGCCCTGACGGTCCGCCGGGGCGTGCCCGAGGCTGAGCAGGGTGAGCGAGGGTGCCAGCAGCCCCATGCCGACGGCCGCCAGCACGATGGCCGCCGCGGCCAGCGGCGCGGGCACGGCCGGCACCGTCGCCAGCGCGGCCAGCAGCACCGCGCCGCCCAGCACCAGCGCGCCGCCGGCCACCAGCCGGTGCCGCGCCACGCCGTCCCACCAGCGGCTCTGCACCCAGGAGGCGCCCGCCCAGGCGAGCGCCGCACCGGTGAAGCCGAGCGCGGGCACCAGCGCCGGCTGGCGCCGCACGGTGTCGAGCAGCAGCGGCACGAAGGCCTCGGTGGTGAAGTAGACGCCGGAGCCGAGGCCGCGCAGCAGCAGCGAGGCGGGCAGGCCGCGGGCAGCCCGCCAGGTGCCGGCCGGCAGCAGCCGGGTGGCGAAGACGGCGAGCAGTGCCACCCCGGCCGCGCCGCAGGCCAGGTGGAGGGCGCCGGAGCCGCCGACCGCGTACTCGGCCAGCGCCGCACCGAGGCTGACGGCGGCCGCCGGGCCGAGGCCGGGCCGCTCGGCGGACGCGCGCTCGGTGCGGCCGGTCCCGCCGCCGCGCCGCAGCACGGCGACCACGGCGAGCGAGGGCAGCACGGTCAGCGCGGCCAGTCCGAAGAAGACCACCCGCCAGGACCACCAGGAGGCCACCAGCCCCGCCAGCGGCGGGCCGGCCAGCGAGGGCACGATCCAGGCGGAGCTCATCATCGCCAGCATCCGCGAGCGCAGCCGGTCGGGGTAGGACTGGCCGATCGCGGTGTTGATCGACACGGCCACCATGCCGGCCGCGATGCCGTCCAGGAAACGGCCGGCTGCCAGCTGCCAGATGGTGGTGCTGGTGGCGGAGACCAGCAGGGTGGCCACCGAGAGCACCACGCCGACGGCGAGCGGGCGCCGGGCGCCGGCCCGGTCGGCCCAGTCGCCGCCGATCACCCCTCCGAGCAGGCTGGCGGCCACGAAGCAGCCGGCCGCGAGCGGGTAGAGCGCCAGCCCGTGCAGGTCGCGGGCGGCCAGCGGGAGGGTGGGCAGCACGGCGAGCGCGGCGAAGCCGGTCAGGAACATCACGGCGCTGTAGCTGAGGGTCGCCGCGAGGTGCCGCCGGCCGAACAAGCCGTCGGCCTGGCCGTCGGCCGCGTCGTCCGCCGGGTGATCGGCCGGCGGTGCGTGGTGCACCGCCGGCCGACGGGTGCTCATGGGTGCCGCCGGTCCACCGCTGCCGTGCTCGCCGTCATCGCGCATGGTCAGCGAAGCTACGCAGCGGGCTGCCGGCCCGGCTACTGGAATTAATCCGGACAGGTCTAGACCAGCTACCAGGAATCCGGCGGCCTCAGACCGGTCGGACCGTCACCGTGCGCCCCGCGCACAGCGATTCCTCGGCCGCCGCGAGCAGCGAGACCACCCGCAGGCCGAAGACCAGGTCGCAGGGCGGCAGGGCACCGGCCGCCGGGGCCTCGCCCCGCACCTCGGCCAGCAGCTCGTCGACCGCCCGGCCGAAGGCCACCCGCGGCCCGTTCGGGAAGTCGGGCAGCCGGGTGACCCCGGACTCGCCGCGCAGCTCGACGGAGACCTCGGAGGCGGCCTTCGGCGCGCTCAGGCTCAGCTCGGCGGAGCTCGACGCGCCGCTGGTGTGGCGCAGCACCAGGTGCACGGTGTCGGCGGGCCCGGGGACGGCGGTGAGCCGTTCGACCTCGCCGAGCGCGGGCAGCAGCACCGACAGCAGGTGCGGTCCCACGTCCCAGAGCGCGCCGCGCTCCTGCCGCCAGGGCGAGTCGGCGTACGGGCTGTCGCTGGTGAAGACGGCGGAGAGCCAGCGGGCGTGCGCGGTGAACCAGTCCCCGGCCGCCGCCTGTTCGGCGATCCAGCGGGAGGTGTCGGCGTCGAACCGCAGGGTGAAGAAGACCCGCGCCGCGATCCGGGCCTGTGCGGCGACACCCAGCAGCTCGGCCGCCTGCTCGGGCCGCAGCGCCACCGGCTTGTCCAGCAGCAGGTGCCGGCCGGCCTCGGCGGCGCGCATGGCGAGCGGGGCCTGCACGTCGGGCGGCAGGGCGATGGAGACGGCGTCCACCGCGGCGAACAGCTCGTCGGGCGTGTCGAAGACGGGCACGCCGTGCTCGCCCGCCAGGGCCGCCGCCGCCTCGGGCCGCCGGCCCCAGACGCCGGCGAACTCCACCTCGGGATGGTTGGCCAGGGCCGGCGCGTGGACGCGGTGCGCCCAGGGTCCGGTGCCGAGAAGTCCGATGCGCATGCCGGCCAGCCTGCCACAGGCCGGCCGGGGCGCCGCCCGCGGGTCAGCCGGCGTCGGGCTCCAGCATCAGCTCGTCCTCGTAGCACCAGCCCCAGGTCTCGCCGGGCTCGAAGGAGCGCATCAGCGGGTGGCCGAGGCGCTGGAAGTGGGCGGTGGCATGGCGCTCCGGCGAGCTGTCGCAGCAGCCGATGTGACCGCAGCTCAGGCACATCCGCAGGCTCACCCAGTCGGCGCCCTCGGCGAGGCAGCCCTCGCAGCCCTGCCGGGTGGACGGGAGCACGCCGGGCAGCGCCGCCGCCAGGTGCGAGCAGACCGGCAGTTGGGGCCGGCCGGGGTCGGGGGCGACCCTCCATCCGGACATCGGCTTCTCCCCTCACAAGGCTCGGTGGTGGTGAGGCGCGGCCGCGGTCCGGCGGCCACGCGGTCACCGTACCGGCCCGCCCTGACAACGGACCAGCGACGCGCGCGACGGGAGGGCGGCTGCGTGATCATGACATCAGATAGTGCAATCAGGGCATGATGCAAAGGATTGAACGCTCCATGACTTGAAGTCAAAAGCCCGAAAACCTCAACGCTGCGCCAAGTCTTGACGGCCTGTTACTCCAGGAGTTGAATCCGCTCACATCGACTCAGGGAGACACCGATGCCTTCCCGACCCATCCCCCACCCCACCCCCACCCGGGCGCCCGCGGGCCGGCTGCGCCGCGCCCTGCGGCGCTGGACCGCCGGTGCCGCCACCGCCGCCCTGGCCGCCGCGCTGCTCGGCCTGGCCGGTCCCGCCAGCGCCGCGCACGCCGACACCGTTCCCGGCGCACCGGCCGGCTGGGCCACGGTCTTCAGCGACGACTTCTCCGGCGCGGCGGGCAGCGCGCCCTCCTCCGCCAACTGGACCTACGACACCGGCCCCGGCTCCAACTTCGGCACCGGCGAGATCGAGACCATGACCAACTCGACCGCCAACGTGCACCTGGACGGCAACGGCCACCTGGACATCACCGCCCTGAACAACGGCGGCGCCTGGACCTCCGGCCGGCTGCGCACCCCCAGCGCCGTGGTCGGCGCGCCCGCGGGCGGCAAGCTCCAGGTGAGCGCCGAGATCCAGCAGCCCACCGGCGGCCCGGGCTACTGGCCGGCGTTCTGGATGCTCGGCCAGGGCCAGTGGCCGGAGAACGGCGAGGTCGACATCATGGAGGACGTCAACTCGCTCTCCGAGGTGGCCGGCACCATCCACTGCGGCACCTACCCGGGCGGCGTCTGCAACGAGGGCAACGGCATCGGCAGCGGCCTGCGCGCCTGCTCCGGCTGCCAGAGCGGGTTCCACACCTACTCGATGATCCTGGACCGCACCAACACCGCCGCCGAGACCATCACCTGGTACCTGGACGGCTCGGCCTACTTCAGCGTCGCGGAGAGCCAGGTCGGCACGGCGGTCTGGCAGCAGGCCTTCGACCACAACCTGCAGATCATCCTGGACCTGGCGATCGGCGGCAGCTTCCCCAACGGCGTCTGCGGCTGCACCACGCCGACCTCGGCCAGCGCTTCCAGCGGCACCATGACCGTGGGCCACGTGGTCGCGTACACCACCACCGGCGGCGGGGGCGGCACCGGTGGCGGCGGCGCGGTGGTCGGCTACGGCGGCCTCTGCCTGGACGACCGCAGCGCGAACACCGCCGACTACAACCCAGTCCAGGTCTACACCTGCAACGGCACGCCGGCCCAGCAGTGGACCTTCGTCCAGGCCGGCACCACCCTGCACGTGCTCGGCAAGTGCCTGGACATCAACGGCGGCGGCACCGCCAACGGCACCACCGTGGACCTCTACACCTGCAACAACACCGCCGCCCAGGTCTGGATCCCGCGCTCCGACGGCTCCCTCTACAACCCCCAGTCCAACCGCTGCCTGGACGACACCGGCTGGTCCACCACCCCGGGCACCCAGGTGGAGATCTGGGACTGCACCGGCGGCGCCAACCAGCAGTGGAAGCTCCCCGCCTGACCCGCCCCCACCTACGCCGGGCCGCCCCGCCCCCACCTCGCCCGGGGCGGCCTGGCCAACAACTGCTCCACGTGGTGCCGCTGCAGCCCGAACCGCGCGTCGACCGGCAGCAGCAGCCGGTCCCGCCGCAGCAGCGAGTTCCGCACCAGCCGGGGCGGGATCACATCGTCCACCCAGGCGAACGGCCGCCCCTCGGCGTACCGCAGCAGCGGCGCCCACTTGGCCCCTGAGATCAGCTCCATCAGCCGGATCCGGGGATCCCCGGGCTGCCGCCGGTAGCCGACCACCCGCACCACCGGCAGCGGCCCGAGGCCGAGCAGCGGGGCGATCAGCCGGTTCGCCTCGTCCTGCCAGGTGGTGGCCCAGCAGATTTCGTAGACCTCGGCCAGCTCGGCCAGCCATTCGCCGTGCCGCGCGGAGAGCCAGACCCGGTAACCCGCCAGCTCGTGCGCCGCGAAGTCGTCGACCGGGACCGGCTGCACCGGGTTGAGCACGCCGTCCACGTCGAGGTAGAGCAGTGGGCGCAAATCGCCTCTCCTTCCACAGCAGTCACCGGCTCCGACGTCCGGCCGGCGGCCCGGGTTCGGTCCCGAACCGCTGGACCGCCAGTCGACCGCTCGGCTTCATCTGACCGACATTTTGTTACCCGCCAGTCGCAACCTGGTGGCCGGACAGTCCTCCATGGCCAAAGTTGTATAACCTTCTTCCCGGAGGCCCTGGTGTCCCCCGTCACCCGCCGCACCTTCCTCGGCTCCGCCGCCGCGCTCGGCGCAGTCGTCGGCCTGGAGGCCCTGCCCGGCACCGCGTCCGTCGCGGACGCCGCCACCGCGCCCACCGGCACCATCCGCGACGTCAAGCACGTCGTGGTCCTGATGCAGGAGAACCGGAGCTTCGACCACTACTTCGGCACGCTCAAGGGCGTCCGCGGCTTCGGCGACCGCAGTGCCATCCAGCTCCCGGACGGCAACAGCGTCTTCAACCAGCCCAACGGCAGCGGCCGGCAGTACCCCTGGCAGCTGAGCGCCACCAGCACCTGGTGGTGGGGCGTCAGCAAGGAGCAGCTGGCCCAGTGCGACGGTTCGCTGGACCACTCCTGGGGCACCCAGCACGGCGCCTGGAACAGCGGCAGGATGGACTCCTGGATCTCCGCCAAGGGCTCCAACCGGACCATGGGCTTCATGAACCGGTCGGACATCCCGTTCCACTACGCGCTGGCCGACGCCTACACCATCTGCGACGCGTACCACTGCTCGATCCTCTCGGCCACCGGCCCCAACCGCACCTACCTGTGGTCCGGCACGATCGACCCGGCCGGCACCGCGGGCGGCCCGGCCTACGACGGCGGCTCCGAGTCCGGCCTGAAGTGGCAGACCTACGCCGAGGCGCTGCAGAACGCCGGGGTGAGCTGGAAGGTCTACCAGAACGCCTCGGACAACTTCGGCGACAACGGCCTGGCCTACTTCTCCCAGTTCAGCGGCGCCGCCGGCTCCAGCCCGCTGGCCCAGCACGGCATGGGCTCGGTGCCGAGCACCGGCTCGACCCCGGACGACATCGCCGCCGCGATCCGCGCCGACTCGGTCAACGGCACGCTGCCGCAGGTCTCCTGGGTGGTCTCCAACCAGCTCTTCTCCGAGCACCCGGACGGCCCGCCGGAGAACGGCGCGCACTTCATCAACCTGGTGCTGCAGGCGCTGGCTGCCAACCCGGACACCTTCAACTCCACCGTCCTCTTCCTCAACTACGACGAGAACGACGGCTTCTTCGACCACGTGCCGCCGCCGGCCGCGCCGGCCGGCACCGCGGGCGAGTTCTACAACAGCACCAACATCGGCCTCGGCTTCCGCGTCCCGATGATCATCGCCTCGCCGTGGACCCGCGGCGGCTGGGTGGACTCCCAGGTCTACGACCACACCAGCGTGATCCAGTTCCTGGAGACCTGGACGGCGGCGCTCGGCACCCCGGCCGCCTGCCCCAACATCAGCGCCTGGCGCCGCCAGGTCTGCGGCGACCTGACCGGTGCCTTCGACTTCGCCAACCCGGTCTTCGGGCTGCCCTCGCTGCCCGACACCAGCGCGACGATCAGCCAGGCCACCGCCAACCTGCAGATCAACCCGAGCCCGGGCACCAACTCGATGCCCGCCCAGGAGACCGGCACCAAGCCGGCCCGCGCGCTGCCCTACCAGCCGAACGCCTGGGTGGACCGGATCGAGTACGACGCCAACAACCAGATCCTGCTCTGGATCGACATGGCCAACCAGGGCCCGCAGGCCACCGCCTGGGCGCACTACTCGATCTACGCCAACGCCCACCGCACCGGCGGCCCCTGGCAGTACACCGTCGCGCCCTACAACGCGGCGACCGGCACCGACGGCAGCACCAGCGACTTCTTCAACATCGGCGCCAACTTCGGCAACGGCCAGTACGACCTCTCGGTCTTCGGCCCGAACCGCTTCCTGCGCCGCTTCACCGGCGACGCCACCGCGGCCGGCCGGACGGCCGAGGCGAGCACCTACTACGCCCCGGCGCCGGACACCGGCAAGCAGGCGGTCTGGTTCAAGATGACCAACACCGGCACCGCCGCGGTCACCTTCACCATCACCTCCACCAACTACCGCGCCGGCACCTGGACCTACCAGGTGGCGCCGGGCGCCACGGTCACCGACTTCTTCAACAACGTGGTGATCTGCAACGGCTGGTACGACTTCACCGTGACGGTGAGCGGCGACTCCTCCTGGACCCGCCGCGCCACCGGCCACCTGGAGACCGGCAGCGCCAGCGTCAGCGGCTGACGCCCGCGGCACCGGCCGCCGCTCTCCTGACCCAGCGCCAGGAGAGCGGCGGCTCTTGCTCTTTCAGTTGCAGTCGCAGGCGTCGCAACAGCACTCGCACCCGCACTGGCAGCAGCAGTCCGACGGGTCACAGTCGCAGCACCCGTCGTGCCGCTCGCAGAAGCCCTTGCGGCGCTCGCGGGTGAACGGGTGGCTGTGCTCGCAGCAGAGCAGCTGGCAGGTGCAGGCGAGCAGCGCCCACATCGCGCAGCCGGCCAGCGGACCGCGCGGCGGCTTGCCGGGCGGCTGCGGCGGGAGCAGCGGCGGTTCGCCGTAGCCCGGCGCGCCCTGGTAGTGGTACGGGTTGCCGCCCTGCACCGGCGGCGTGCCCTGGTACGGGTTGCCGCCCTGGTACGGGTTGCCACCTTGGTACGGGTTGCTCAGCTCGGGCGTCCGGGTCGAGCAGTTCGCACCGTGGCCGCCGTGGAAGACCCGGTCCACCGCCGCCCCGGTCTCGTGCGCGAGCAGCACATGGGTCAGCGCCCGGTCGGTCAGCTCGACGTCACGCAATGCCAGCCGGATGCCGCGCACGGCGTCCCGGCAGAGCCGCTCCGCCTCGGCCCGCGAGGTGCCGGTCGCGGTGAGCGGGTTCCACGCGCCGCTCGCCTCGTCCTCGGCCTGGTCCTCGGCGGCGTCCAGCAGGTGGGCCAGCCGTCCGAACAGCCGGCCCGCCTCGGTGAGCGCTGCGACGTTGCCGGGGCGGTCGGCGAGCACCGCGGTGTGCGCGAAGGCGGCGGCGGTGGCGGTCTCGGTCGGCCCGGTGACCAGCAGCACCGAGCTGCCGAGCCCTGCCGCCCGCTCCACCTCGCCCTGCCGCTCGGCCGCGTCCAGCAGCACCGCGGTGTCGAAGCCGACCACCGCGCCGCCGCCCGCGCTCTGCCGGTCCCAGCGCCCGGCCACCCGCCGCGCGCCGGCGGCCACCGGGCGGCGGGCGAAGAGGCCGTCCGCGTCCAGCACGTGGTCGCGCATCTTCACCGAGGCGAGCGCCAGCGAGACGGCCGCGGCCAGCTTGGCGCCCTCGCCGCGGGCCACCTCGGCGCTGCGCATGCCGCGCAGCGGGCAGGGCCCTGCGGTGCGGCGGCCGGCCGCGCGGGCCTCGGCCGGGCGCTGGGCCTCGACCAGCACGGAGATGATCAGACCGTCGTAGTTGGTCGCGGTGCGGGCCAACTGCCCGTGGTCGTCCCGGAGCGCGAGGCAGAGCCCGCACAGGTGCGCCATCCAGGAGCTCCGCAGCTTCTCCGACAGCCGGTGCTGACACGGTCTGATGATGCCGAACACGATCCACCCCTCGTTCGCGCCGACGAGGGCGCCCCCATGATCGGGCGTCATCTTACTGATCGTATGCCGGTCGGATCGGACGGACGGGGGCGCCGGACCCGGCACACCCGTCACTGGCGGTTCGGTTCCGGATCAGCCTTCGAGCGAGATGTAGAGCCGGGTCCCCTTGGGCTGGAAGCCCACGCTCTCGTAGACCCGGCGGGAGCCCTCGCCCGAGTACTCCAGCCAGACCGACTCGGCCCCCTGCTCGAACATGGTCCGGGCCAGCGCGGCGGTGACGGCGCCGGCGATCCCCTGCCGGCGGTACTGCGGCCGGGTGCCCACGCCCGCCAGCTCGGCGGTGCCGACCGCCGGTGCCGAGCAGCACGCCCCGCCCGCGCACCCGCCGTCCGGCGAGCGGACGAAGCGGACGGCCCCGCCGCCGTTCTGGGTGCGCCGCAGCCGGTCCGCACCCTCGCTGGATGAGGCGAACTCCCCGGAGAAGGCCTCGGCCAGTGCGGCGTCGATCGCGGTGAACTCCTCGTCGGTGCCCGGGGTCTCCACCAGCGGGCCGCCGACCGCGGGCGCGGCCAGCGTCTGCGGCGTGCAGACCAGGTACTCGTGCGTCTCCTCCACGGTGAACCCGGCCGCGAGCAGGGCGGGCGCCACGGCCGGCGCGGTGTCGGGCGCGAACTCCAGCCGGGGCTTGAGCCCGCGCTCGCGGAACGCGGCGACCAGGGCGGCCACCTCGGCCGCGCCGGGCGCCGTCCCGGGCCGCGGGGTGGCGTAGTTGATGTAGGGGCTGGCCGTGCCCGGGTCGAACCCGATGACGAAGCCGCCGGTCTCGACGACCTCGGGGCGGCGGCGCAGGTTGGCAACGGCGAACTGCTGGACCAGGGTGTCCATGGTGATGATGACCTCAGAAGTCAGGAACGAAGACAGTGGGCTTGACGGAGCGTCAGCGGAATGGACGCGTCAAATTGCCGTCACGTGGAGCCACCGTGCGATCGGTACCGCTGTCGCCGCGACCCGGTCGGGTGCGGTTCAGTACCGGCGGCGGCCGCTGGGGGACGCCGAGGCCATAGGTCTTCAGTCCTTCGACACATCAGGGAGATCGCCCGCGAACCGCGGACCCGGTGATCTTCGCACCCGCACGGCCGGGGGCGCAAGGGCTTTCACCCGCTGACCGGCCCGGCCGGCTCCGCCTGCGCGAGCGGGGCGTAGAGCCGGGAGCGGCGGTCGTAGAGGCCGGCGCCGACGTAGTAGATGTTGGTGATCACGATCAGCACCAGGCTGGTGACCAGGTAGAGCACATTGCCGAGGGCCGGCACCAGGTTGGCCGGCAGGGTGTAGGCCATCACCACCCGGGCGGCGGAGTCGCCGAGCAGCGAGATCCCCCACAGGATGCTGCCGATCCGCCAGATCCGGCGGAACTTGGGCAGCCGCTCCCAGAGTTCGTCCCAGTCGCCCGGTATCGAGACGATCCGGGTGCGGTGCTCCAGCACCGGGCGGGTGTAGTGGAAGGCCAGCGGTCGGGTGGCCCAGGCCGAGCCGATGAACCAGAAGCCGGCGATGCCGGTCATCCAGGCGCCGCGGGCGAGCAGGAACTGCGGACTGCCGTCGATCAGCGAGACCACGGTGCTGATCAGCATCACGCTCATCATGAAGAGCGCCAGCCCCTCGATCTTGCCCGAGCGCAGCAGCCGGACCACGGCCACGGCCGCGGGCAGCACGGCGGCGATCACCAGGGTCAGGTAGATCGAGAGCCCGAAGGCGCGCAGCCCGTAGAAGAGCGCGGTCGGGATGCCGAGGTCGACCACGATCCGGATCCCCCTGACCACCCAGGGCCGCTTCACCTGGCTCTCCTGGTGGCGAAGTCGAAGAGCGAGACCAGTTCCTCGGCATAGTGGTCGAGGTCGAGCTCCGGGTCGGTGCGCAGCAGGAACGGCAGCCCGTCCAGCGCGCGCTGCACGGTGGCGGCCATCACCTGGGTGTCGAAGGTGCGGAACTCGCCGCTGCGCTGGCCGGCCCGGAGGATCCGGCCGACCGTCTCGGGTCCGGTGCGGGCCTCCCGGCTCGCGCCGCGGTGCTCCGGGAAGACCGAGAGCAGCGCCTGCATCTGCGGCCGGTGGCTGCCGCTGAAGGCCACCACGGCGCGGATGTACTCCGCCAGCGTGCTGCGGGCGTCGGCGCAGTTCGCCAGCCGGTCCCGCAGGTGGCGGGCCATGTTCGCGCGCACGTCGGCGACCACCGCTTGGATCAGCTCGCCCTTGCCGGCGAAGTGGTAGGAGATCAGCCGGGTGCTGCTCAGCCCGGCCCGCTCCGCGATCCGGGCGAACGAGGCCTGCGCGTAGCCGAGTTCGGCGATGGTCTCGACGGTGGCGGCCATGATCTGGGCACGCCGGGCGGTGGCCGTGACGGATCGGCCCGGGTCCCTTACTGGCACGGGTAAAAGTTACGGCGGCCGAGTAAGGCCGACAAGGAGCCGGCTGGCGAACTGTCAGCGTCCGTTGGGTGCCGTGACGGGAGTGACGTAGGCGGTCGCCGTGTAGTGCTGGGACTGCTGGTAGGCGCCGACCGGCACCTGGGCGGCGGGCACCGTGTTGGTGACCACCCGGGAGGTCGCGCCGAAGTGCGCCTCCTCGGCGGCGGCCGACAGGCCCTGCAGGTCCTCGCCGCCCCAGTCGCCGTTGGTGATCTCGATCGTGCCATCCGGGTCGACGGCGGTGACGATGGCCACGTGGTGCGTCGAGTAGACCACCGCGTCGCCGGGGTGCGGGCGGTAGCCGGGGTCGGTGTGCACGGTGGAGCCGTTCTGCGGGGCCGCGTCCACGAAGGTGTGCGCCCAGGCGGTCAGGCCGGTGGCGTCGGCGCCCGCGTGCCGCCAGACCCACTTGGCGAAGTCGGCGCACCAGTACTCCGGGGCGCCGGAGTTGCCGGTGCAGCTGTCGTCGAATGCGGTGCCGCCCAGGCTGTTGCGCTCGGGATCGACCTGGGAGCAGGTGCCGGCGCCCTTGCCGTCGTTGGCCCGGGCCAGCTGGGCGGCGAGCAGGCCGGTGGCGAGGTCGGGCAGACCGGGCCAGTCGGCGCCCAGCGGCGAGTCGGCGTGCGCGGCGGTCGCGCCCGTGCCGAGCGCCAGCACCGTGGCGAGCAGCACGGCCAGCCGCCGGGCTGCGGCCGTCCGGCGGCTCACGGCTGCGCCGTCCGGCGGCCGCGGATCCAGACGGCGGCAGCGACCGCGGTCAACGCGGCCAGCACCCCGCCGGTCCACCAGGGCCAGGCCGGCCGCTCGTCGTGGCCCGCCACCGCGAGCGCGCGGCGTCCGGCGGGCAGCAGGTCGAGGTGGCTGGCGCAGACCAGCGGGGTGGTGGAGTCCCCGGCGAAGGCGCAGGCGCTGCTGGAGGAGCGCAGGGTCTCCGGGCCGGTCGGACCGAGGTCGGCGGTGGAGCTGAGGGTGGTCGGGGCGCCCGGTCCGACGGTGATGTGCTCCCAGACCGGGTTGCCGTCGCGCAGCACGGCGTCGGCGGAGCCGGCGGGCTTGGCACCGTCGGGCAGCCGCTGCTCGATCCGCAGGTCGGTCACCGGTTCGCTGCCCAGGTCACGGACCGTCAGCTTCCAGGTCACCCGGTCGCCCGGGACGGCGCTGGCGCGGCCGTCGTCGATCGCGATGGCCAGGTGCGGGGCGGCGGGGGCCGGGGGCTGCGGGGCCGCGCTGCCGTCGGCGGCCTGCGCGAGCGGTGCCGCGGGAGGTGCCGCGAGCGGGAGACCGGCGAGCGCGATGCCCAGGGCTGCGGCCGCGAGCAGACGGCGGGACATGCGCACAGTGCGCCTCCGGTCGGCAGTGGGCACGGGACGGAACCAGCGGGTGACCATACGATCACCTGCGGTTCGCGGCATTGGGCCGACTGGCGCGGCCCGCGGCGGCTTTCACCCGTTCGGATGCGGGGTGGCGGTTCTGGGAGAATGGACCGTCCGACCGGCCCAGGTCCGCGGTACCCGTCAGGAGAGCACGCACGTTGTCCCAGCAGCAGCACGACCACGCCGCCCCCACCGCCCCGCGCGCCGACCGCCCGGACCTGCGGGCCGACTGTGCGAACTGCTTCGGCCTGTGCTGCGTCGCCCTGCCGTTCGCCCGCTCGGCCGACTTCGCGGCCAACAAGGCCGCCGGGCAGCCCTGCCGCAACCTGCGGACCGACTTCCGCTGCGGCATCCACGCGGAGCTGCGCCAGGAGGGCTTCGCCGGCTGCACCGTCTTCGACTGCTTCGGTGCCGGCCAGCAGGTCTCCCAGGTGGTCTTCGGCGGCACCAGCTGGCGGGAGCGCCCGGAGACCTCGGAGCGGATGTTCCAGGTCTTCCCGGTGGTCCGGCACCTGCACGAGCTGCTCTGGTACGTCGCCGAGGCGCTCGACCTGCCGCAGGCCCGCCCGGTCGAGCCCGCGCTGCGCCGCGCCCGGACCAAGGTGGAGGGGCTGGCCCAGGGCACCCCGGAGCAGATCCTGGCGGTCGACGTGACGGCGCTGCGCGGCGAGGTCAACGAGGTGCTGCTGAAGGCGAGCGAGCTGGCCCGCGCCAAGGTGCCGGGCAAGAAGCGCAACCACCGCGGCGCGGACCTGATGGGCGCCCGGCTGGCCGGCGCGGACCTGCGCGGGGCCAGCCTGCGCGGGGCACTGCTGGTGGCCGCCGACCTGAGCCGGGCCGACCTGCGCTGGGCCGACCTGATCGGCGCCGACCTGCGGGACGCCGACCTGCGCGGCGCCGACCTGACCGGCGCGATCTTCCTGACCCAGGCTCAGCTCAACGCGGCCAAGGGCGATGCGGCCACCAGGCTGCCGACCACCCTGGCCCGGCCCGCGCACTGGTGACGCGGGCCGCGCCGGGAGGCGGTCAGGCCACGGTGCCGTCCGCGTGGACGGCGATCGCGGTGCCGACCAGGCCGCCCGCCACCCGCCAGCGGCCGCGGAAGCCGGGCAGCTCCACCCCGTTCACCACCGGGCCCGGTACCAGCAGGCGGGCGGCGAAGCTGCCGTCCGCCGCCGGGATCAGCTCGCACTCCTCGAAGCCCAGCCAGCGGTCGGTCAGCGGGAACCAGGTCTTGAAGACGCTCTCCTTGGCGCTGAACAGCAGCCGGTCCCAGTGCACCTCGGGCCGCTCGGCGGCCAGCCGGGCCAGCGCCTCGCGCTCCGCGGGCAGCGTCACCACGTCCTCGACTCCCTCGGGGAGCGGGCCGTGCGGCTCGGCGTCCACACCGACCGAGGCGATCTCGCCGACCCGGGCGACCACCGCGCCCCGGTAGCCCTGGCAGTGCGTCATGCTGCCGACGATCCCGTCCGGCCAGCGCGGCGCCTTGGCCGCCCAGCCCGGGCCCTCGCCGCGGTGCAGGAGCGGCTGCGGCGGCACGCCCAGCCGGCCCAGCGCCGTGCGGGCGCACTCGCGCACCCCGGCGAACTCCTGCCGCCGCTTCTCCACCGCGTTCGCCACCTCGGCGGCCTCCTCGGGGAACAGCCCCGCCTCGGACGCCTCCCCGAATCCCTCCGCCACCTCGGTTACTCCCGGTAGCAGCCCCACCAGCAACCGCTCCACGCCCGCCTCCCGAACAGCCGTCCCCTGTCTGATGACCTGCCAAGCCTGCCGTCAGACCCCCGGTCCGATCAAGGCCGGTCCGGGGAGCGGCAGGTCAGAGCCGTTCCGGGACCGGGTTGCCGACGGCCTCGATGGCGCGCCGGACCGGCACCCGCAGCAGCACCGCGAAGCCGATCACGAAGAAGACCAGCAGCGAGATGATCGCCGAGCGGTAGCTTCCGGTGGTCTGGTAGGCGATGCCGAAGACCAGCGGGCCCATCCAGCTGGTGCCGCGGTCGCTGATCTTGTAGACGCTGAAGTACTCCGCCTCCCGGCCGGCCGGGATCAGGTGCGAGAAGAGCGAGCGGGAGAGCGCCTGGCTGCCGCCGAGCACCAGCCCGATCATGCAGGCCAGGCCGAAGAACCAGACCGGCTGGTGGGCGGGCATCAGGTAGCCGAGCGCCAGGGTGGCCACCCAGCCGACCAGCGAGCCGAGGATGGTCCGCTTGGCGCCGTACTTGCTGGCGATCCGGCCGAGCAGCAGGGCCCCGCCGATCGCCACGATCTGCACCAGCAGCACGGCCCCGATCAGTGCGGTCTTGCCCATGCCCAGCTCCTCGCTGCCGAACAGCGAGGCCTGCGAGACCACGGTCTGGATGCCGTCGTTGTAGCAGAGGAAGCCGGCCAGGAAGAGCAGGGTGAGCGGGTAGCGCCGCATGCCGCGCAGGGTGTGGGCCAGCTCGCGAAGGCTGCCGGCGGTCGGCCGGCCGGGGTCGGCGGGCTGCCTGGCGGCGATCGGTGCGGCGCCGGCCCGGGACGGCAGCCGGAAGAGCGGGACCAGGGTGAACAGCGCCCACCAGAGCCCCGCGGAGGCCAGGCAGATCCGCACCGAGGTGCCCTCGGCGAGCCCGAGCGCGCCGTGCCCCTCGAACAGCGCCAGGTTGGCGATCAGCAGCAGCCCGCCGCCGGCGTAGCCGACGGCCCAGCCCTTGGAGGAGATGGCGTCGCGCTCGTCGGCGGTGGCCAGGCCGGGCAGGAAGGCGTAGGAGAGCGCCACCGAGACCGCGTAGCAGATGTTGGCGGCCACCAGCAGCAGCCCGCCGAGCAGGTAGCGGTCGTCACGCAGGAAGAACATCCCCATGGTGGCCAGCGCGCCCAGGAAGGCGAAGCCGCACATCAGCTCCTTGTGCCGCCCGGTGCGGTCGGCGACGGTGCCGGCCACCAGCATCACGGCGACCGAGACGAGCACGGAGAAGGAGACGGTGTAAGGGAAGAAGGAGCCGGCCCGGATCGACAGGCCCAGCGGGTGGACGTCACCGTGCGCGTCCGCGGCGGCGTCGGCCACGGAGGTCAGGTAGGGGCCGAGGAAGACGGTCAGCACGGAGGCCGAGAAGGCGGCGTTGGCCCAGTCGTTGACGTACCAGCCGAAGCGCATCCGGCCGATGGCGCGGGCGTCGGCCGCGGGATCGGTCGCCTGGTCGGGCCGGTCGGTTGCGGTGCTCATGCTCGGTCACTTCCGCTGGTCGTTCCGCGGCCGCCTCCGGTCCAGCTGCCGCGCTCGGCAAGGACGTCGCGCAGGACGTCGATGCGGTCCGCCATGATGCCATCCACCCCGAGGTCGAGGAGCGCCCCGATCCGCACCGGGTCGTCGACGGTCCAGACGTGCACCTGGAGGCCGAGCCGGTGGGCGGTGCGGACGAACGCCCGGTCCACCACCCGCACGCCCCGGTGGGTCTCGGGCACCTGGGCGCAGATCCCCGGTCCGGGCGCGCGCCGCCCGCGGGCAAGCGGGCCGGCCAGCGAGCGCAGCCGCAGGCGCAGCACCTCGCGCGGGCCGAGCGAGGTGGCCAGCCGCGGGCCGGCGGCGGCGCGGACCGCGGCCAGCCGGGTGTCCGAGAAGCCGCCGACGCAGACGCGGTCCCAGGCGCCGGTGCGGCGGACGGCCGCCACCAGCGGTTCGACGGCGGGCGCGGCCTTGACGTCGATGTTGAACCGGGCCTCGGGGAAGGCGGCCAGCAGGTCCTCCAGCAGCGGGATCGGCTCGGTGCCGCCGATCCTGGCCCGGCGCACGGTCTCCCAGGGCAGCTCGGCGATGGCGCCGCCGCCGTCGGTGACCCGGTCCAGTCGCTCGTCGTGGAAGGCGATCAGCACGCCGTCGGCGGTGGCGTGGACGTCCGTCTCCAGGTACCGGTAGCCGAGTGCCACGGCCTGCTCGAAGGCCGCGAGGGAGTTCTCGGGTGCGCCGAGCAGGCCGCCGCGGTGGGCGAAGGCGAGTGGACCCGGATGGTCCAGGTAGGGGTGCATCGGGGGTACTCCGAGAGGGTAGGTCGCCCGCCAGGCCGGGGCTCCCGGGTGGGATCGGCATGATCGTCGCAACGACTGTGGGGGTCATGGTGCCAGAAGAACCTACCGAGCGGTAACGCCCGGGCGACATCCAAGTGAAGCGGCCCCCGGCCGACCAGGGGGCGTCGCGCAGCGTGGCGCGGGAGAGCCTGCGGTTCTCGGCGTTCGCCCTGGTCAGCCGCATGGCGCGGACGCACCGGCGGCCGCCCGTCCGACCCTCGCCCCAGGACGGGCGGCCACCGCCGCGGGTGCGGTGCTCCGCGGACGCGGTGACGGACGCACTGCCACATTCATCGGATGACTAGCGACAGAAGGAACCTTACGAGGCCCAGCGCAAACGGGCAAGGAGCACCCTCCGACATCCATGGATAGCCCAGTTCAAGAAGGTCAAACCGAGAACATCAGAGCAATTCCTTGTGATCACCCAGGGCCGTGCATATCATCTGAGCGGGCCACAGAGATCCGATGTATCCGCGAGGGCGCACCGCGTGCTCCGGAGCGACGGGAGTTGAGAAATGAAGCTGCTGCAGCTGGGCGCTCCGGGAGCGGAGGTGTCTGCGGTGTTGGCTGAGGCCGGGCGCACTTATGCGCTCTCCGGGCGCACAAGATCTTCGACGTGGCCCACGTGGTCTGGTACCTCAGCCAGTACATGGTCCTCGACCCCGGCGACGTGATCAACACCGGCACCCCGGCCGGCGTGGCCCTGGGCCTGCCCCACACCCCCTACCTGCGGGCGGGCGACACCGTCGAGCTGTCCATCGACGGCCTGGGCACCCAGCGCCAGACCCTCGTGACCGCGTGAAAGGCACCACGTTGTCCGTCATCACCGCCATCGACACCCACGACGTCCGCTTCCCCACCTCACGGGAGCTGGACGGGTCGGACGCGATGAACCCCGACCCCGACTACTCCGCCGCCTACCTGGTCCTGCGCACCTCCGACGACAGCCACCAGGGCCACGGCTTCACCTTCACCATCGGCCGCGGCAACGACGTACAGCTGGCCGCCTTCGACCCGTACTGGATCGAGGAGCCCACCAGCCCCGACGACATCCTCGGCCACGCCTCCATCCGCCGCGGCGTCGCCCCGGTCAAGCTCGCCACCGGCGAGCACGTACAGAACCGCATCGTCTTCAAGCAACTGCTCCAGGCCGGCGCGATCGACATCCTCCAGCTCGACTCCGCCCGCGTCGCGGGCGTCAACGAGAACCTGGCGATCCTGCTGCTGGCCGCCAAGTTCGGCATGCCGGTCTGCCCGCACGCCGGCGGCGTGGGCCTGTGCGAACTGGTCCAGCACCTGTCCATGTTCGACTACGTGGCCCTGTCCGGGACCACCGAGAACCGGGTCATCGAGTTCGTCGACCACCTCCACGAGCACTTCCTGGACCCGGTCGTGATCGAGCACGGCCACTACAAGGCGCCCACCCTGCCCGGCTTCTCCGCCGAGATGCACCCCGCCACCATCACCACCTTCGAATACCCGAACGGCGAATTCTGGACCACCGACCTGGCCGCCACCCAACTGCCCGCCCAAGCCGCCGATACCGCCGAGAAGGAGCTGACCGCGTGAGCACTCCCGAACTTCGCGGACAACAACGAGGAGCAGTGGCACCGGGTCCTGGACGTCAATGAGCGGCTTTCATCCTGAAGTTGCAGGTTACGGGGCTGGTGTGGGGCGGGGCCGGAGTGCTCGTGCCGATCAAGGGCGTGATCGCTAGCAGGTGATCGACTGTCGGCGAGCGACCTTGGCTGTTCAGCGCGAGGAGGGCCCGCAGACCTCCGCACCCCAACGGTCCCCTCCGGCATAGGTGGAGGAGAATGCTCCGGCGGCGCTGCACGAAGGGAGCAGGACGTGGACTGGTACGGGGTCCGGTGCGTGTTCGAGTGGACGACCCGGGACGGAAGGACCTACGAGGAGCGGATCACGCTTTGGCGGGCCTCATCGGCTGAGGAAGCGATCGCCCTCGCCGAGGCGGAGGCCGAGACGTATGCGGCCACCATCGGCGTCGGCTACCTGGGTTTCGCCCAGTCCTACAACCTGGCCGGCACACCGGGCTCGGGCGCCGAGGTCTTCTCCCTGCTCCGGGACAGCCCGCTGGAGCCGAGCGCCTACCTCGACGCCTTCTTCGACACCGGCACCGAACGCCAGCAGCACCACTGAGTTTCATTCTACTTTGCAGATCGCGGGGCTGGGGTGCTCGTACGGGGCGAGGCGTGATCGTCGGTAGGTCATCGTCCGTCAGCGCTGTACTTCCGCGTTGGTCAGCACGAGCACGACCCGCAGGAGCATGGTCGCGTGCCGGGCGTTCATGCGGACCTTGCTGAGGATCCGCCAGTTCTCGAGGTCGGCGAAGCCGTGCTCGTTCGCTGCGCGCTCGCGGCTGACCAGCCGGTTCGCCTCCTTCTGCGCGGCGGTCAGCGGCTTGCCCCAAGCCGGGCAGGGGCACCCAGCTCGGGCAGGTCGAGCCGGCGGCCGGGCTTCGGCTCTCCGGTCCAGCCCCGGATTCCTCGCCGAAGTCCGAGCCGCAGCCACCTCGCACTCGCCCCAGGCTCCTTACCCCCTGCTCCGACCCGACGGGCGGCCCCTCCCAGGAGCCGCCCGTCTCGCGTGGCCGGACCGGGCGCGACGCTTCGGCGGACGGGCGGGATGATTGAGGAGGGGTGCGGAAAGCGAGGAACTGTATGCCGTCGCAGCACGGGCTGCCCCTGGAGCTCCCGGTCACCGATCCCTTCCGCTCAGGCGGTCCGGTCGGCGCGGTGGCGGTACTCGATTCGGCCGGCCTGGTCAGCGGCTGGAGCCCGGCTGCCGGGGAACTCCTCGGATTCGGGCCGTCCGAGGTGCTCGGCCGGCCGGCGACGGACCTGCTCGCCGACCCGCGGGACGCGGCCAGGGCCGGCGCGGCCGCCCGGCGCTGCCGCTCCGGACGCAACTGGAGCGGCATGCTCACGCTGCGGCACCGCGACGGCCACCGGATCGACGTCGGACTCCGGTTGACCGCGCCCTTTCGGATCGACGGCCGCATCCGGATCCTGGCCGTGGCGGTCGACCTGGCCGACCAGCCGTCCTGGGCGGTCAGCGGGCCGGTGCTGGAGGCCTTCCTGACCCGGTCCCCGGTCGGCATGGCCATCCTCGGACCGGACCTGCGCTACGCATGGATCAACGACACCCTGGAGCGATTGGGCGGCGTGCCGCGCGCCCAGCGGATCGGCCGCCGGATGCGGGACTCGATGCCGGGCCTGGACACCGACGCGCTGGAGGACCAGATGCGCGCGGTGCTGGCCACCGGCGAACCGGTGATCGACTACGAGTACCAGGGCTGGACCGACGCCCACCCCGGGCAACAGCGCTCCTACTCCACCTCCTTCTTCCGCCTGACCGACGGCGACGGCAATGTGCTCGGTGTCTGCTACATGGGCATGGACGTCACGGACCGCTGGCGGGCCCGCGAGCGCCTCGCTCTGGTGACCCGGGCCGGCACCGCGATCGGCACCACTCTGGACGTTTCCCGCACCGCCCAGGAGCTGGCCGACCTGGCCGTCCCGCTGTTCGCCGACTTCGCCGCCGTGGACCTCCTCGACTCAGTACTCCGGGGGGACGAGCCCGCCCCCGCCGCCGTCTCCGCACACCCCTCGATGACCCGGGCCGGCCTCGCCTCCGTCCGGGCGGGCGTCCCGGAGGCGCTGGCGGCCGCGGGCGAACCCGTCAATGTGATCCCGCCCAACCAGGACGGGCGCTACCTGATCCACGGCGAACCCCTGCTGATTCCCGAACTCGATCCCATCGACAACGCCTGGACGGTGGAGCAGCCGGCCACCGCCGCGAAGATCCGCGAGTACGGGCTGCACTCGCTGATCGCCGTCCCGCTCCGGGCCCGAGGCGTGGTGCTGGGCCTGGCCACCTTCATCCGCTCCGCCGACCCCACCGCCTTTGAGCCCGACGACCTGCTGCTGGCAGAGGAGTTGGCGACCCGGGCCGCCGTGTGCGTGGACAACGCCCGCCGGTACACCCGGGAACACGCCGCCTCGCTCTCGCTCCAGCACAGCCTGCTGCCAACGTCCCTGGCCAGCGGCAGTGCGCTGCGCGTCGCCTCGCGCTACCTGCCGGCGGCCCAGGACGGCGTCGGCGGAGACTGGTTCGACGCCATTCCGCTCTCCGGTGCCCGGATGGCGCTGGTGGTCGGTGACGTGGCCGGGCACGGGATCACCGCCGTGGCGACCATGGGTCGGCTGCGCGCCGCCGTGCACACCCTGGCCGACATGGACCTCCCGCCCGAGGAGGTGCTGGCCCATCTGGACGACCTGGTGATCCGGCTGAGCGACGAGGAGCCGAGCGCCGCCGCGGCCGTGCTGGGCGCCACCTGCCTCTACGCGGTCTACGACCCGGTCAGCGCCCGGTGCACCATGGCCCGGGCCGGGCACCCGCTGCCCGCCCTGGTCACCCCGGAGGGCACCGTCACCTTTCCTGACCTGCCGGCCGGGCCGCCGCTCGGGCTCGGCTCGCTGCCGTTCGAGTCGGCCGAGTTCGAACTGCCGGAAGCCAGCGTGATCGCGCTCTACACCAATGGACTCCTCTCCTCCTTCGATCAGGACATCGACATCGGACTGGACCTACTCAGCCGGGCCCTCGCGCTGCCCGGGCTCACTCCGGAGGAGCAGTGCGACGCGGTGGTCGCGGGCCTGCCGCCCGGCCCACCGGCGGACGACATCGCCCTGCTGCTCGCCCGCACCCGCGTCCTGACCGGGGATCAGGTCGCGGCCTGGGACATCACCCCCGACCCGGCCCAGGTCGCCGTGGCCCGTCGACTGGCCACCGCACAACTGGAGCAGTGGGGGTTGGCCGAGCTGGCGACCACCACCGAACTGATCGTCAGCGAGCTGGTCACCAACGCGATCCGCTACGCACCCGGCCCGGTCCGGCTGCGGCTGATCCGACACTCCGTACTGATCTGCGAAGTCTGCGACAGTGGCAGCACCGCCCCTCATCTACGGCACGCCCGGACCACTGACGAGGGCGGGCGCGGCCTCTTCCTGGTCGCCCTGCTGACCCGGCGCTGGGGCACCCGGTTCACCCCCGCCGGCAAGTTGATCTGGACCGAGCAGGCTCTCCCCGCGGGCGAGGACGGGTAGCCTGCCGGACCCGGACGCCGCTGTCCGAGTGGTCCGATCCGGTTCTGCCGGGTAGGCCGGGGCGGTACCTGCCCTGCCCGCACCGGCCGGGGCGGCGCGCTCGGCCCCCGCTCCTCAGCCGCCGATGGCCGCCACCCCGGCCTGGGCGAACTGCTCGTCCTGGTCGCCGCTCGGCGCACCGGCCACGCCGATGCCCGCGATCGGCGCACCCTTGCTCTGCACCGGGGCACCGCCGGCCAGGAACAGGGTGTTCGGGATGTCCTTCAGACCGGGGGCCTGGACGGCGCGCTTGGCCAGGTCCGAGGTGGTGGCGTTCCAGGAGACCGCGGTGAAGGCCTTGCGGGTGGCGGACTCCGGGGACTGCGGGCCGGCGCCGTCGCCCTTCAGCAGGACCCGGGTGACGCCGTCGCGGTCGACCACGGCGACCGTGACGTGCTGGCCGGCCTTCTCGGCGGCGGAGAGCGTGGCCTCGGCCGCCTTGGTCGCCGCCTCGATGGTGAGCACCGGCACGGTGTTCACGTTCTTGTCCGAGGCGTTCGCCTTGGCGGCGGCGGCCACAGCCGGGGTCTCGGGCTGGTCGGCGCTGGCGGAGACGGCACCGACGGTGACCATGCCGGCGACGGCGACGGCGACCGCTCCGGCGACGATGCGGCCCCGGGTGCTCATGTTCTTGACGCTCATTTCTCGCTCCTTCTGCCTCTGCGGCTGTCTCTACGGCTCGGTATCGGCTGGCGGTCCGGCCCGTTCGCCGGCTGCCTGACTCGATCATCGGGCCGGACACCGCCCTCGCGGATCGGCGATCCGGCTGCCCTGGCCAGGCAAAATGGATGACACGAGGGTCAACCGATCGGCTGATGTGCGGGGCGGGCGTCCGGGGCAGGATGCGAGTGCACACACCTCACGAGCGCGGACAGGAAGGAGCGAGCCGTGTGGAACCCGACCGATCCGGCAGCCGATCGCGACCGCGATCCGGTGGCCGGCCGAGCCGCCGGTCCGATGACCGAGCGTGATGCCGATCCGGATGCCAAGTGGCTGGCGATCGCCCTGCAGTCGGCCTTCGTCCTGCTGCTGACGGCCTCGCTCACCCGCTTCCTGAGCCACCACGGCGGCTCGGCGCTCGCCCCCTGGGTGATCGCGCTGAGCGCCGCGCTCGCGGCCGTCCAGCTGGTCGGCGCGCAGCGCCGGAGCCCGGCCCGGCTCGCCGCCGTGGTCGTCCTCTGGGCGGTGCTGGTGCTGCTGGCGCCGAGCTTCGCCTGGTGCGCGGTCCCGCTGATCTACACCGCACTGCGCACCCTGCGGGCCCGGGCGGCCATCCCGCTGGTCGCAGCGCTCACCTCGCTGGTGGTCGTCGCCGAACTGCGGCTGGCGCACGGCTTCGACCCCACGGCGGTGCTGGTCGCGCCTGCGGTTGCGGGCCTGGCCACCGCGGTCTTCCAGTACATGGAGCGCCAGGCGCAGCGCCAGCGGCGCCTGATCACCGATCTGACGCTCACCCGCCGGGAGCTCGCGGCCACCGAGCGCCGCGAGGGCACCCTGGCCGAGCGGGAGCGCCTGGCCGGTGAGATCCACGACACCCTCGCCCAGGGCCTCTCCAGTCAGCGGATGCTGCTGCAGGCGGCCGACCGCACCTGGGACCGCGATCCGGCGGCCGCCCGGCAGCACGTCCGCACCGCCCTCCAGATCGCCGCCAGGAACCTGGCCGAGGCCCGCCGCTTCGTCCGTGACCTGGCGCCGGCCGAGCTCGCCGACGGCAGCCCGCTGGAGGCCGCGCTCCTGGCCCTGGCGGCTCGGGAGACCGCGGAGAGCGGCCTGCCTGTCCGCTTCCAGCTCGACGGGACGCCGGTGCCGCTGCCGGCGGCCGCCCGCTCCGCCCTCTTCCGAGTGGCCCAGGGCGCCCTCGCGAACGTCCGGGAGCACGCGGCTGCCTCCACCGCCGCGCTCACCCTCTCCTACCTCGGCGACCAGGCCGTGCTGGACATCATCGATGACGGCCGCGGCCTTCCCACCATCGAGGTCGGCCCTTCGGACAGGCACCGCGGGTACGGCCTCCCCGCGATGCAGGCCCGCCTCAAACAGGTGGGCGGCACCCTGGCCATCGAGAGCACGCCGGGTGACGGCACCGTTCTGTCCGCGACGATCCCGTTGGAGGTTCCATGACGATGAACTCGCCGGCCGGAGAGCCGACGACGCGTCTGCGGTTGCTGGTCTGCGACGACCACGCGGTGGTCCGGGCCGGGCTGCTGGCCCTGCTCTCCAGCGACGAGCAGATCGAGGTGGTGGGTGAGGCCAGCAACGGGGAGCAGGCCGTCAGGCTCGCCGCGCAGCTCCGCCCGCAGGTGGTGCTGATGGACCTGCAGTTGGGCCCCGGCATCGACGGGGTCGCCGCCACCCAGCAGATCACCTCCGCCCCCGACTCCCCGTACGTCCTGGTCCTCACCACCTACGACACCGACGCGGACATCGCCCGCGCCATCGCCGCCGGTGCCTCCGGCTACCTGCTCAAGGCCGAGCAGCCCGAGGAGCTGTTCAGCGCCATCCACGCCGCCGCCCGCGGCCACACCGCGCTCTTCTCCCGCCCGGTCGCCTCCCGGGTGATGGCCCAGATGCGCTCCCCGTCCCCCCAGCTCACCCACCGCGAGGAGGACATCCTCAAGCAGCTCGGCCAGGGCCTGGGCAACCGCGAGATCTCCCGGGCCCTCTACATCAGCGAGGCGACCGTCAAGACCCACTTGAGCCGGATCTACACCAAACTCGGCGTCGACACCCGCGCCGGCGCGGTCGCCGTGGCGAAGGAGCGGCGTCTGCTCCGCTGAGCCCGCGCAGCGGAGCAGACCAACCGGACCGGCCGATCGAGTCAATGGCTCAGCCCGTGCGCAGTCAGCCCTTGCGCACGGTGCGGTCGAGGAGCGGGAGCAGGCGGTCCCAGTGCCGCCGCGTCCCGGAGGGGCTGAAGGCGTCGGTGTCGGACATCGTGTAGCCGTGGATCGTGCCCGGGTAGATCTCGCTGGTGTAGGCGGTTCCCGCGTCGTCCAGGGCCTGGTGCAGTGTGTGGAGGGATTCGGCCGACATGTCCCCCTCGGAGAGACCGAGGTGGACCTCTGCGGTCAGCTCCGGGATCGAGCGGTGCGGGCTGTCAGGAGCCTTGGTGACCAGGAATCCGGGGTGGAAGCAGGCCAGGGCGGAGACCCGGTCGGGGTGGGCCGCCGCCGTGCGCAGCGCCAGGACGGCGCCGAAGCAGTAGCCGAGCACTCCGACCGGCCCGGCAGCAATCTCGGGGCGGTCGCCGAGGAAGCCGAGGTAGGCCTCGGCATCGCGCAGCACCCGCTCGGTGCCGTGCGCATCGACCAGCGGCATCAACTGGGCGATGACTGCGGGTCGGACCTCCTCTCCGATGTAGGCGGGGAGTTCGACCACCGGTGCCGGACGGTGCCGGTAGAAGATGTTGGGCACGAGGACGTAGTAGCCGTGTTCGGCCAGCTCGCGGGCCCGGGTCTCCAGCTCGGGCCGCAGGCCGAACGCATCCGGGTACAGCAGCACCCCGGGGTGCCGGCCACCGCCCGCGGGAAAGGCGGCGAAGGCATCGGCCCGGCCGTCGGCGGTGGGGATCATCAGGTTCTGGGTGGGCATGGTTCCTCCGGTCGTGGTTGACGAATCGCATGCGTTGTCAAGCACGACGGAGGCGGAGCGCGAGTGGCTGCCGAGCCACGCCCTCGGTCGGGGAGCGGGTCGGTGCCCGACCGCACGGTGCTCAGCGGAGCACCGGGTCACCCATCCGTGTGTGGCTCAAGGCCGTCCCGGTAGTCATCGCCAGACAGGCTAGCCCATCCCTTGGACCGCGGCCAATGCCAGCCAGGTCAACCACGACTGACGAATCGTCATCACCACAGTGACTCCAGCGGCGGCCCGCCCCGCCGGGCCGGCGGGGCACCGGAGCGGACACGGCCGTGCGGCGCTACTCCGGGGACCCTTCCGGGATTCTCCGTCCGCCGGATGTCACACTCTCCCGCCGCTGACACTCCCAGGATGCGCCCGCGAAAGGAGCACCACCGATGACCGACGACCACACGCCTGCCGGGACGACCCCCGTCCCTGCCTCTGCCCCTGCCACTCCCGCACCGGGCGATGGCCTCGACGAGGCGACGCGGGTCTTCACCGAGCACCGCGAACTGCTCTTCTCGATGGTCTACAACCTGCTCGGCACGGTCGCCGACACCGAGGACGTGCTCCAGGAGGCCTGGCTCTCCTGGGTGGCCCGCAACCGGGAGCCGACGGCCGGTCCGATCGAGCACCCGCGCGCCTACCTGGTCCGGGTGGCCGTCAACAAGGCGCTGTCCCGGCAGGCCGAGGTCACCCGCCGCCGGGAGAGCTACTTCGGCCCGTGGTTGCCCGAACCGCTGGTGGCCCGGCTGGACTCCGACGGGCTCGCCATGCCCGCCGAGGACCCGGTGGAGCACGCCGAGGCGGTCTCCATCGCCCTGCTGGTGGTGCTGGAGACGCTCACCCCGCTGGAGCGCGCGGTCTTCGTGCTGCACGAGGTCTTCGGCTACCAGCACACCGAGACGGCCGCGGTGCTCGGCCGCAGCCCGGCCGCCGTGCGCCAGCTCGCGCACCGCGCCCGGGAGCACGTGCAGGCCCGCCGGCCGCGGTTCCGCGCCGACCCGCAGGTGCGGCAGCAGGTGACCGAGCAGTTCGCCGCCGCGGTGGCCGGCGGCGACCTGGCCCGGCTGTTCGACCTCCTGGCGCCCGAGGTGACGCTCTGGGCCGACGGCGGCGGCAAGGCCACGGCCGCGGGCGCCCACCCGGTGATCGGCCGCGACAAGGTCGCCCGGGTGCTGGCGGGCGGAGCAAACCGCGCCCCGGAGGGTGTCCGGGTGCGCTGGGGGACGGCCAACGGCGACCCCTCGGCGGTGCTCTTCGCCGGCGACACGCCGTTCGCCGTGCTGGTCCTCGACCTGGCGCCGGATGACGGGCGGATCACCGGCGTCTACTTCGTCACCAACCCCGACAAGTTGGTCCGGGTCCGCTGAGCCGGCCTCCGGACACCTGCCCCGACCGAGAGCACAGCACGGTCCGGCAGGTGAGCACTTCAGCAGCCCAACAGCTCAGAAGATCAGCAGTTGAGAGGACGTCAGATGTACCTGATCACCGGGGCGACCGGGACGACCGGCCGCCGACTCATCGCCCACCTGCTCGACGCCGGGGTGCCCGTGCGGGCCGTCACCCGAAACCCGGGGCCGGCGGCCGCACTCGGGCTGCCGGCCGGGGTGGAGCTCGCCCGGGCGGGCGAGCCCGGCATGCTGCGGGGCGTGACCGCGCTCTTCCTCCACCCCCGGGCGGTCGGCGAGCGGTCGGCTCAGCTGGTGGCCGCGGCCCGGGAGCAGGGCGCGCGCAAGGTGGTGGCGCTGTCCGCGATCAACGTGGACGAGCCGCTGGACGAGCAGCCCTCCCGGTTCCGCGGCGACCGCAACAAGGAGGCCGAGCAGGCCGCCGTCCACAGCGGCCTGGCCTGGACCAGCCTGCGGGCGGCGACCTTCGCGAGCAACGCCGCGCTGGCCTGGGGCCCGCAGATCCGGATGGGCGACGTGGTCCGCTACCCCTATGCCCGGTTCCGGGAGGCCCCGGTGGACGAGCGCGACCTGGCCGAGGTGGCCGCCCGGGCGCTGCTCACCGATGAACTGACGGGCCGTCGGCTGGACCTGACCGGGTCGGAAGCGCTGAGCCACGAGGAGTGTGTGGCCGCCATCGGCAAGGCGCTCGGCCGGCCGCTGCGGTTCCAGGAGGTGCCGCCGCAGGCGGCGGCCGAGCAGATGATCGCCCGAGGCATGCCCGCGCCGTTCGTCACCGCGCTGATGGCGCGTTACGCCCGCCTGGTCGACGAGCCCGGGCAGGTGACCGCCGGTCAGGTGTCCGCCGTGCTCGGCAGGCCAGCGCGCGGCTTCACCGACTGGGTCACCGACCACGTCGCCGCCTTCCGCGGCCCCGTCGACCAGCTCACAACGCACCAACCCACGGCCGACCAGCCCGCAGTCGACCGGCCCACCGGCACCGGGCCCGCCGCCACCCAGCCCGCTGACCACCGCACCGCCGCGGTCTGAGGGCCGAGAGAACAGCCGAGAGTCCAGAGGAGTCCGAGGAGTCATCATGAAGCTCACCATTCTCGCCGCCAGCGGTGGAATCGGCCGCCACCTGCTCGACCAGGCCCTGGCCGCGGGGCACGAGGTGACGGCCGTGGTCCGACAGCCTGCCAAGCTCGCGGACCTGACCGGGAGCCGGGCCGTCCAGGCCGACCGGGCGGTCCAGACCGTCCCGGCCGGGCGGACCGACCGCACCCGCCGGCCCGACCCCGCGTCCCAGCCCGAGTCCCGGCCCGAGTCCCGGCTGCTGCGCGTCGTCCAGGCCGACCTGGCGACCGCCGACGCGGCCGCCCTGCTCCCGGCCGTGACCGGTGCGGACGCGGTGCTCTCGGCGCTCGGCGCCGTCGGCAAGTCCGGCATCGGCGTGGCCGAGCACGGCACGCTGGCCGTGCTGGAGGCCATGCGTACCGCCGGGATCGGCCGGATCCTCGTGGTCAGCGCCGCGCCGATCGGCACCGTCGCCTCGCCCGCGCGTCCGCACCCGCCGCGCCACGACCCGGGCGACGGCTTCCTGATGCGCCACCTGCTCAGCCCGGCGGTCAAGCGGGTGCTGCGCGCACACTACGCCGATCTGGCCAGGATGGAGGACGCGCTGCGTGCCTCCGATCTGGAGTGGACCTCGGTCCGGCCGCCGCAGCTGACGGACCGTCCGCTGACCACGACCTACCGGATCGCCCTGGACCAGAACCTGCGCGGCGGCAGCAAGATCTCCCGCGCCTCGGTGGCACACTACCTGCTGCGTGCGCTGGACGACCCGTCCACCATCGGGCACGCCGTCGGTATAGCCGACTGATCCGCCCGGCACGCCAGCCGCCACACCCGGTCCGCTCACTCGGCCCGCAGCCGCGCCAGCAGTGCGCGCGCCGCGGGCGAGTGCGGGAACCGGGTGAGCGCGGTCCGGAAGGCGGCGCGGGCGGCGTCCAGGCGGCCGGAGGAGATCCGCGGGCGGGCGTCGAGCAGGCCCTGCCAGACCTCGCAGGCGCGGTCGAGCCGGCCCTGGGAGAGCAGCAGTTCGGCCAGTCTGGCGTTGGTGATCGCGGCCGCCCGCCGCTCGCTCGCCGGGCGTTCGCGGGCGGACCGGACCAGGGCCCGGATCGCGGCGTCGGTCTCGCCCAGGGCGGCGTGCACCTCGGCGAGTTGGTGGGCGTAGGCGGCCCAGTCGTAGCCGCCGATGCCGGGGGTCGGCGGTCCGGCCCGGTCCAGCAGGTGTTCGGTGCGGGTCAGCAGCTCGAACGCGGTGGCCCGGTCGCCGCGCCCGGCCGCCGCCAGCGCCTGCTGCCCGCGGACGAAGGCGGCCTGCCGCGGCGGCAGCGAGCCGATCCGGGCCCCGGCGGCGTCCGCGAGGTCCTGGGCGTAGCGGCGGTGCCCGAGTCCGTACGCCTGCACGCTGGCGGCCCGCAGCACCAGGGCGTGCAGATGTGGATCGGCGCCCTCGGCGGCGAGTTGGGCGGCGGTCCGGTACCAGGCCTGGGCCGCGCCCTGCCGGCGCAGGTCGAAGTAGGCGAAGCCGGCCAGGTAGCAGAGTTCGGCCGCCCGGCAGAGCAGGTCGCGGCGCACCCCGGGTGCGGCGGGCGCGTCCAGCCAGCCGGCCAGCACGGTGGTCAGGTAGCCGACCAGCGCTTTGCGGCAGTGGCCCGGCCCGAGCAGGCTCTCGCCGGCGAGGACGGCACGCAGGAAGTCCTCGGCGGCGACCAGGTGGGCCGGCCCGACCCGGACCGGCCGCCCGGTCCGCGCCGTCGGGGCGGTCAGGGCGGCCGGCACCGAGAACGGCAGGATCGCGTCGCCGACCGCCGAGTAGACGAGCAACCCGGGCGCCCGTTCCACCCCGGCGAGCGCCAGGAGTCCGCTGGGCCCGGGAAACCCGGCAGCAGGCCCGGCGAGCCCGGTGCGTCCGGCCGACCCGGCTCCCCCGATGCCGCCGCTGCGCTGCTCGGGAACGCCCTCGGCCGCGGCCTGCGCCACCCCCAACCCCGTCTCCGGCACGGTGACCCGCCGGCCGAGCGCCCGGGAGAGGACCTCGGCGACGATCCTCGGCACCGGCTCGGCGGGACGCGAGCCGTTCAGCCAGTGGGCCACCGAGGTGCGGTCGTACCGGTACGCGTGGCCGTCGGCGCGGCCGGCCCGGTTGACGGCGCGGGCGAGTCGTTCACCGGTCCAGGCGGCCTCCCGCAGCAGGGCGCGCAACTGGTGGTTGGGCGCGCGGTTGTGGGCGGTCATGGTTCCCCCTTGCGGTCGGATCGTCGACGATCCACTGCTCCCCCGTGGCAAGGTAGCGGTCAGCCCCCAGGCCGCACGGGTCTTCGCCGCTGCCGGCAGGGGCTCATTTGGCTGTTCCGGTTCGTATGCGCCCGCCGCCGCGACGCTCCGGCGCCGGCGCGCGAGGCCCCGGACCCGCGCGTGTCGTGCCCACGCGCCGCCCGACCGGCAAACCCCGCCCGACCGGCAACCCCACCGGACCGGCAAGCCCCGTCCGACCGGCGAACCCCACCCGATCAGCAAGCCCCCGCCGCCGTGCTTCACCCAGCAGCGCGCGCAACACCCCGGAAGGCTCAACATCTCCCCGCCCTCGCCCGGTTACCGGCACCGCCGCCGCTCCCGTTGACTGGCCTCAGCCACCACCTCGACGCGTGAAGGGGGGATCGCCGTGGCAGGGCAGCTGGTGCACGCTTTCCCTGGTCAGGGGGACTTTTCGCCGTCGGCGCTGGCTGCCGCGCTGCCCCGGGTTCCGGGGCTGCGCGCGGCCGTGCGGGAGGTGTTCGAGGCCGTCGACCGGGCGGGGGCGGAGCTGGGGGCGGTGCCGCTCGGCCCTCGGCTGCTCGGCGCCGCGCCGCCCTCGGGTGCGGAGCTGGCCCGGGAATTGCCGGGCACTCAGCAGCTCGCCCTCTACGGTGCCGCGTTGGCCGTCCACCGGGTGTCGCCCGCTCCGGACGCGCTGCTGGCGGTGAGCTTCGGCGAGATCCCCGCTCTGGTGGCGGCCGGCTGCCTCTCCGTGCCGGACGGCGCCCGGCTGGCCGGACGGCTCGGCGCGCTGCTGCAGAGTGCGCCCGGTGCGCTGACGGTGCTGCGCTGCGGTCCCGAGCGGGCGGCGCGGCTGGCCGCGGTCGCGCCGGAGGTGGTGGTCGCCTGCGTCAACGACGACCAGGAGTGCGTGCTGGCGGGCCCGGTGACGGCGATCACCGCGGCGGAGCAGGCGGCGCGGGCGGCGGAGGTGCCGGTGGCCCGGCTTCGGCTGCCGTTCCTCGCCCACCATCCGGCGCTGGCCGGCCAGTCGGCGGAGTTCGAGCAGTACGCCAGGACGCTGCGGTTCACCGCGCCCCGGCTGCCGGTCCACTCCGCCGTCTCGGGCACCACGCACACCGCCGCCACCGACCTGCCCCGCGCCCTGGCGGACTGCCTGGTCCGGCCCGCCATCCTGCCGCCGGTGGCCCGCGCCGCACTGCGTCCGCGCGCCACCGTCCTGGAGGCGGGCACCGGGCGAGCGCTCACCGACTGCCTGCGGCGGCTCCTGCCCGGCCTGCGCGTCCGCACACCGGTGGCCGCCGCGAGCCGCCGTCAACCCCAGCACTAGCCCCTACGGCCGCTCCGCCTGCAACGTCCGCTCCGTCCCCTACGCAGCTACGTCCACTCCAACCGCTCCGTCCACGCCGTCCGCTCCGTCCACGCCGTCCGCGACACCCGGTACCGAGTCGTACCCAGCACCGAGGAGGGCCGATGCCCCCCGTTCCCCCGACCCCGCTGCCCGCCCGCGCAGCCACGCTGCTGGCCGGGCTGACCTCCGGTCAGCCCGGCCGGGCGGGCCCCCCCCCCCCCCCCCCCCCCCCCCCCCCCCCCCCGGGCCCCCCGCCCCCCCCCGGGGGGGGGGGGGGGCCCCCCCCCGGCCCCCCCGCCCGCCCCGCCCAGCCCACCCCCGCGCACCTGACGCTCCGCCGGCTGGCCGCGGCCCTGCCGCCTGCCGCCGCCGTGTACGCCGACAGCGCGCTGCTCGGCGCGCTGAGCGAGGCGGTCGCGCTGGCTGATCCCCCGCTGTACCAGACCTTCCTCTCGCACTACGTCCTCTGCGTCGGCTCGGTGGCCGAGCTGGGCAGCCCGGCTGCCGACCCGGCCGGCGGGCTGGACCACGCCCGGACCAAGGGATCGTTCATGGTGACCGAACTGGGCGATGCCAGCAGCCACCTGGGTCCGCGCACGGTGGCGACGTACGAACCGGCGACCGGCGGCTTCCTGCTCACCACCCCCGACCCGGGCGCGGCGAAGTTCTCCAGCGTCGGGACGGCGGGAGCCGCCGGCACACCGCCCCAGCAGGCCGTCGTCTGCGCGCGCCTGCAGGTCGGGGAGAGGGACGGCGGCGTCTTCTCCTTCCTCGTCGACATCACCGCCGAGTCCGGCAAGCCCGCCCCCGGTGTCGCGCTCTCCGACCCGCTCGACCTCGCCGATCTGCCGCTGCCCTACGCCGCCGTGGAGTTCGCCGAGGTCCGCCTGGACCGCGCCCGCTGGCTGGCGGACGGCGCGCGGATCGACGCGGACGGCCTGCTTCAGGACCCGGCCGGTTCCCCCGCCGCCCGCCTGCAGCGCACGCTCGGGGTGGGCCGGGCGCTCTGGGGCACACTGCCCCGGGCGATGGCGGCCACCGCCCTGCGCGGGGCCGCGCTCGCCTGCCGGTTCAGCGCCCGACGCCCCTCGCACGGCGCGCTCGCGGCGGGCGCGCCGGTGCTCGCCTACCGCACGCACTGCTATGCACTGGCGAGCGCCCTCGCCGAGGCCTACGCACTCCGCTGCGCCGCCGACCGCGCCTGGACGCGATGGGCCGCGACCCGCGAGCAGCCCGCGCCCGGCGGGACATCCGGCGGGACATCCGGCGGGTCCGCCGGGTCGCCCGGCCGGCCGGCCGGGCCGATGGCCTTCTCCCCGTGGGCGGCGGTGGACGGCACCCTGGCGGTCCACAAGGCGCTGGCCACCCGGGGCGCCGCCCGGGTCCTGACGGAGTGCCAGCACCGTTGCGGAGTCTCGGGGTTCTGGGCGGCCAACCGGCTCTCCGGCTACCTCGGCCTGGCCCGGGCCTTCGAGAATGCCGGCGGCGACAATACGCTGATCCTGCTGGACGCCGGCCGGGCCCTCGCCGAGCAGCCGCCCGGTCCGCCGCCGCCCGCCCCGCCGCAGGACCCGCTCGACCCGGCCTGGTGGCCCGCCACCGCCGCCCTGCTCCGCCACCGGCTGCACGCCGAGCTGCACCGGGCCGCGGCCGCCACGGGTGGTTCACCGCCGCCCGACCCATTCGCCCACTGGAACCCGCTGCTCCCCCAGGCACTGCGCCTGGGAGAGGTCCTGGCCCAGTGCCACGCCGCCGACGCCCTGACCGAAACGGCAGCCGACGCCACCCTCGTCCCGCCGCCCGACGCCGCCCGCCTCCTCGCCGCCCTGCACGGCATCGTGCAGGCCCGCCGCTTCGGCACCGACCTGCTCGGCGCCGGCCTGCTCGACCGGGCCGGCGTGCACCGCCTCGCCACCGCCGCGGACCGGCTCTGCGCACTCCTCGGTCCCGACCTCGCCGAGCTCGCCGCCACGCTCGACCCGGGTGTGACGCAGTGCCAGGTCCCGATGCTCGCCCGCCCCAGCGGCGCCGGTACCACGCACCCCGAAGCCGGAGCACCCGGCGCCGACGCCGGAACACCCCGCGCCGCGGCCGGAGCCCCCCGGTGACCGCCCCGCGCGCCATCGGCATCCTCGGCATGGGCAGCTACCTGCCCGCCCGGGTGCGCGGCAACGAGGAGGTCGCCCCGGCCGCCGGGGTGACCGCGGAGTGGATCGTCGAGCGGACCGGCGTCCGCCGGCGCCACGTGGCCGCGCCCGGCGAGGCCGCCTCCGACCTGGCGGCCCGCGCGGTGCTCGCCGCCTGCGAGGCCGCCGGGATCACCCCGGCCGACCTGGAGCTGCTGGTCTGCGCCGGATCCACCCCGGACGAGCTTGGCCCGGCCACCGCCTGCCGCGTCCAGGCCGCGATCGGCGCCACCAACGCCTGTGCGCTGGACGTCAGCGCCGCCTGCTCCGGCTGGCTCTTCGCCGCCCGGGTGGCCCGGGACTGGCTGCGCGCGGAGCCCGCCGTCCGGTACGCGGCGGTGGTCGGGGTGGAGGCCTACTCCAAGTTCCTCGACCCGGCCGACCGGGCCACCGCCGTGCTCTTCGCCGACGGCGCCGCCGCGGCCGTGCTCGGCGAGGTCCCGGCCGGCGGCGGCTTCCGCGACCTGCGGCTGGGGTCCGACGGCACGGGCGCGCACCACGTGCTGATCCCGGCCGGCGGCAGCCGGCTGCCGGCCGGCCCGGCGACGCTGGCCGAGGGGCAGCACCGGATCCGGATGGACGGCCGGGCGGTGCGCGACTTCATCGTCGAGGTCTTCCCTCGGCTGGTCGCCGAGCAGCTGACCCGGCACCGGCTGACGGTGGACCAGCTCGACGCGGTGGTCACCCACCAGCCCAACCCGGTGCTGCTGCGCCGCCTCGGCGCGGAGCTCGGCATCCCGGCCGACCGGCTGGTGGTGACGGGCGATCGCACCGGCAACATCGGCGCCGCCAGCGCCCCGTTCGCGCTGGCCGCCGCCGCCCGCTCGGGCCGGCTGCGGCCCGGCTCGCTGGTGCTGCTCTGCGTCTTCGGGGCGGGCCTGACCTGGGGCAGCGCGCTGCTCTCCTGGACCGGCGCGCCGAGCCTCAGCGCCGACCCACCCACCGCCGACCCCGACCCCGGCCCCCTCACCGCCGATCCCCTCACCCCCGCCGACCCCCTCACCCACCCCCCGCTGCTCAGGAGGAGCGACCGATGAACACCCTCGACACCTTCCGGCTCGACGGCGCCCGCATCCTGGTGACCGGCGCCTCCCGCGGCATCGGCCGGGCCATCGCGCTCGCCCTCGCCGAGGCGGGCGCCCGCCTGGCCCTCGGCGCGCGCACGGCCGAGGCGCTGAAGCCGGCCACCGACCAGCTCTCCGCCCTGGGCGCGGAGGCCTTCGCGGTGCCGGGCGAGCTCGCCGAGCCGGGCCGCCCGGCGGCGGTGGTGGACCGGGCGGCCGAACTGCTCGGCGGTCTGGACGCGGTGGTGGCCAACGCGGGCATCCTGCCCACCGGCCCGGACGGCGCGCCGCTGCTGGTGCCGCTGCAGGAACTGCCCGAGGCGGCGCTCGCCGAGGTGCTGGCGGTGAACCTGCACGCCACCGCCGCGCTCTGCCAGCGCGCCCACCACCACCTCCGGGCGGCGGGCGGCGGCAGCGTGCTGATCGTCTCCTCGCTCGCGGGCGTGCTCGGCACTCCACTGCTGGAGTCGTACGCCGCCACCAAGGCGGCCCAGGTCTCGCTGGCCCGCAGCCTGGCGGTCGGCTGGGCCCGCCAGGGCATCCGGGTCAACGCCCTCTGCCCGGGCTGGACCCGCACGGACATGACGGCCTTCGCCTACGACACCGCGCCGCTGAACGACTGGCTGCTGGCCCACGTGCCGCTCGGCCGCTGGGCGGAGCCGCCGGAGATCGCCGCGGCCGCCCTCTTCCTGCTCTCCCCCGCCGCCGCCTACCTGACCGGCCAGGCGGTGCTGCTGGACGGTGGCACCTCGGTGGCGGACGGCGGCCTGGCGGGCATCCCGAAGCCGCCCTCCCCCTTCGCCTCCGCCTCCGCCTCCGCCGACTGACGCGGCGTCCGCCGGCCGCGAAGCGGAGGCCGCCCCTGCTGGCGGGTCAGCGGAGGCCGCCCCCGACCGCGGGTCAGTCGAAGTCGTACACCGTGACCTCGATGCCCCGGCCCGCCAGCCGGTCGAGCAGCAGCGGCTCGATCCGCTCCCACCGCCCGCCGGCCAGTCCGCAGCCGATCCGCGGCAGGTGCACCGAGGCGCCGAGGTCCAGCACGGGTCCGGCGAGGCGGTCGAGCGCGCGGTCGATCGCCTCGTACCGCACCGGCACGCCGGAGGACCGGCCGGTGCGGATGCCGCGCTGGCCGACCAGGTTGGCCACCCAGACCTCCCGCTCGACCTGCACCAGCTGCATCGCGCCCAGCCCGAAGTCGTTCCCGGCCCGCTCCCGGTGCCAGCGGCGGTACGCGGCCTCCGGTTCGGGCCAGCGCTTGGAAAGCGCCAGCACGAAGCCCTTGCCCCAGCCGCCGAGGTCGTTGCAGACGTGGGCGATCACCTTGGGCCCCTTGGCCTGCGGACTGCTGGCATCGCCCTTGAGGTACCGGATCGCGCTCGTCATGCAGGCAGCGTATGCCCGCGATCAAATGATTGACCGACCAGCGCGGCAGGCCCGGAGGCGGGCCCGAAGAGCAGGGCGGCGTTCTGCCCGCCGAAGCCCGCCGAGGTGGAGAGCGCCAGCCTGCTGCGCACCCGGCGCTCCGTCCCCCGCACCAGGTCCAGCTCGATGGCGGGGTCCGGCCGGTCCAGGTGCGCGATGGGCGGGACGATGCCTTGAGCCACCGTCAGGACGGTGACCACCGCCTCGATCGCCCCGGCCGCGCCCAGGGTGTGCCCGAGCGCGCCCTTGGTCGCCGTGACCACCGCCTCCGGGCCGCAGACCCGCCGCAGCGCTCGGGCCTCGGCGAGGTCGCCCAGGCGGGTGCCGGTGGCGTGGGCGTTGACGTGGTCGACGTCCCCCGGCGCGGCGCCGGCCTGCTGCAGGGCCCGGCGGACGGCCAGTTCCAGCCCGCTGCCGTCGGGGTGCGGGGTGGTCAGGTGGTGGGCGTCGGCCGAGCTGCCGGCGCCGAGCAGCAGGGCGTGCGCCCGGGCGCCCCGGGCACGGGCGTCGGCGGCGCGTTCGAGGACCAGCACGGCGGCGCCCTCGCCGAGCACGAACCCGGTGCGGGCCCGGTCGAAGGGGCGGCAGGGGCCGTCCGCGAGGGCGTCCATCCGGGCGAAGGCGGCGGCCGTCAGCGGGTCGACGGGGGCCTCGGCGCCGCCGGCCAGCACCAGGTCGCAGGCGCCGGAGCGCAGCAGGTCCCGCCCGAGGGCGAGCGCGGTGGCACCGGAGGCGCAGGCGGTGCCGACGGCCAGGCTGGGTCCGCGGGCGCCGAGCAGCAGCGAGAGCTGACCGGCGGCCATGTTGGTCATCATCAGCGGGACGGCGAGCGGTCCGACCGTGCCGCCCCGGGCCAGTCGGCGGCCATGCTCGGCCCAGCCGGCCGCGCCGCCGAAGGCCGAGCCGATCAGCACGGCCACCCGGGCGCCGTCCCAGCCCTGCGGGTCGAGGCCCGCGTCCCGGACCGCCTCGGCGGCGGCGACCAGCGCGAACTGGCTGAACCGGTCCGCCCGCCGGGCCACCGCGGCGCCCAGCAGCGCGCCCGGGTCGAAGCCGGGCACCCGGCAGGAGCAGCTTGCCTGCCCGGCGAGCCGCGGGTCCGGGCGCTCCAGCCCGCGGCCCGCCCGGACCGCCGCCCAGCAGGCGGCCACGCCCGCCCCGGCCGCGGTCACCGCGCCGAGGCCGGTGACCGCCACCTCCTCGGTCATGCCACGCCCGGCTTCCCGGCCAGCAGCTCCCCCAGCTGACCGAGGGTCAGCTCGGGGGTCAGCTCCTCCTCGGGGAGGGCGAGCGCCAGGCGCTCGGCGAGGATGTCGGCCAGTTCCACCAGGGCCAGCGAGTCGAGGCCGAGCTCGTCGAGGCTGGCCTCGGCCCGCAGGTCCGGCTCGGGCACCTGGAAGGCGCCGATCAGGATCTCCGCGAGGACGGGGTGGACGACGGGACTGTTCATGGCGCGCCTCCGATTGCCGCCCGGACCGGTGGCACCTCCACGGCCCGCGCCACCATTACCCCGCACCGGCCCGCCCCGGCCGGGCGCTCCCTGGTCACGGCCCTGTTGAAGACCGGCCCGCGTTGCACACCGCCCGTCGGGGGTAGGGTCGGCCGGTGCCCGAACTGACGTCACTCCACGCCGACCACGCCCCGGCCGTGCTGGCCTTCGAGCTGGCCAACCGCGCCTACTTCGCCGACTCCGTCTCGGACCGCGGCGACGAGTACTTCGCCCGGTTCGCCGAGCGCTTCGCCGATCTGCTGGCCGAGCAGGAGGCCGGCGTCTGCGCCTTCTACCTGCTCTTCGACGCGGACGGCTCGGTGCTCGGCCGGTTCAACCTGATGGACCTCGTGGACGGCGGCGCCAGCCTCGGCTACCGGGTCGCCGAGCGGGCGACCGGGCGGGGCGTGGCGACGGCGGCCGTCCTGGAGCTCTGCCGGCTGGCGCCGCTCGCCCATGGGCTGCGCGAGCTGCGGGCAGCGGCCGCGGACACCAACCCGGCCTCCCAACGGGTGCTGGCCAAGGCCGGCTTCACCCCCGCCGGCCCGGCGGGCCCGGCCGACCTGGGCGGCCGCACCGGCAGCTGGTTCCACCGCACCCTGGTCGCCGCGCCCTGACTCCCGGTGCCTCGCGCGGGCCCGGCCACCACGCCCGGCAGGCCCCATCGCCCCACGGCCCCACGGCCCCACGGCCCTGTCAGAACACCGACCACCCGGTCGCCGTGGTGAACGCGTCCAGCGCCGCGACGGCGCCCACCGAGTTGCCCGCGCGGTCCAGCGCCGGGCCCCAGGCGCAGAGCGTGCCGCGGCCGGGCACGACGGCGAGGATGCCGCCGCCGACGCCGCTCTTGCCCGGCAGGCCGACCCGGTAGGCGAACTCGCCGGCCGCGTCGTAGGTGCCGCAGGTGAGGAGCACGGCGTTGACCCGCTTGGCGTCGCTGCGCGAGAGCACCCGGCTGCCGTCGCCGCGCAGGCCGTGCCGGGCCAGGAAGAGCCCGGCCAGCGCCAGGTCGCGGCAGGAGGCGGCGATCGCGCAGTGCGCGTAGTAGTGGCCGAGCACCGCCTCGACCGGGTTCTCCAGGTTGCCGTAGCTGGCGATGAAGTGGGCCAGCGCGGCGTTGCGGTGGCCGTGTTCCGCCTCGGAGGCGGCCACCGCCAGGTCGGTGTCCAGCGCCGGGTTTCCCGACTCGGCGCGCAGGAACTCGCGGACGGCACCGGCCGCGTCGCCGGTGAGGCTGAGCAGCCGGTCGGTCACCACCACGGCACCCGCGTTTATGAACGGGTTGCGCGGGATGCCGTGTTCGGCCTCCAGCTGCACCAGCGAGTTGAACGGGGTGCCGGAGGGCTCGCGGCCGACCCGGTGCCAGACCGGCTCCCCGGTGGCCAGCGCCAGCGCGAGGGTGAAGAGCTTGGAGATCGACTGGATGGAGAACCGGGCCTCCCAGTCGCCCACCCCGTGCACCTCCCCGTCCACGGTGGCGAGCGCCAGGCCGAAGGCTCGGGGGTCGGCCGCGCCGAGGGCCGGGATGTAGTCGGCGACCCGCCCGGTGGCGAGCACCGGGCGGGCCGCTTCGTGGGCGCGCTGGAGTTCGAGCTGGTAGTCCACCCGGTCACCCTAGACGGGGTGACCGGCGGCGGATCACAGCGGGAAGGCGATGTCGCACACCTCGTCCTGCGGGCCGGCCGCGTCCCAGTCCGCGAAGTAGATCTCGCGCGGGCCGGCCGAGGCGGTCTCGCCCCGCTCGCGCAGCCACTGGGCCACGGTCTCGAAGGCGGAGAGGATCTGCGGGAACTCCACCTGGGCCTTGGCGATCCGCAGGTAGGCCTCGCGGTGCGCGGGCTCCTGACGGGTCGGCAGGTCGGCATGGCCGGCCAGCGCCGGGTCCACCGGGACACAGGCCTCCACCGGGCCGTCACTGTCCAGGTCGACCTCCCCGTGGTACACGACGAACGGCACGCCCACCGGCCCGCCGTACGGCGCGGCCGCGGCGATCAGCCGGGTGATCGAGGCGCCGATCCAGCCGGGCAGCTCCTCGGGGGTGAGGTGCCGCTGCTCGGTGAGCACCAGCTGGGCGGGCACCTCTCGGGTGCGTACGTTCTCGGTCATGACCTGGCCTCCTTCGTTGCCGGACACCAGCTCCCGCACGTGCGCCGCCAGGTGCCGCTGCGCCGCGAACCTGGCCTCGGCCGCGTCCCAGTGGGCCGCGACCAGCCCGGCCCGTTCGGCGGCGGGCGCCGCCAGCACCCGGGCCACCTCGGCCAGCGGCATGTCCAGACGGCGCAGCCAGACGATCAGCCTGGCGTCGCCGAGCCGGTCGGCCCGGTAGCGGCGGTAGCGGTTGGCGGCGTCCACCTCGTCGGGGACCAGCAGCCCCTGCTGTTCGTACAGGCGCAGGGCCTTGGCCGACAGCCGGGAGCGGCGGGCGAACTCGCCGCTGGAGAGCAGTTCCCCTTCGGGATCGGGCAGGGCGGGCATCGGCAGGGCGGGCATGGGCGGGGCGGTGTCCTCTTCGTCCGTTCCGGTTGGGGGCCGCACTCCCCTGTGGTGCGGCCCCGGGTTCCACCCTCGGCCCTGCCCCAGGGGCGAGGTCAACGGGGCCGTCCGGGCCCCGTTGTCCCTCGCTCCGACGAGGATGCCGCACCGGCGCTGCTCACGGCCCCGGCGACATGGCGGAAGCGCGGACGACGGGGAGCCCGCACCGTGCGACTCCTGACGATGACTCACTTCCAGACAGTTTCCAACAGGAAACATCAGGCACGGGGGCTTGACCAGTGTGACGGGTGACATGTGTCATTGCACAGGCAGCCGCTGACCCTCGCCCTGGACAGCCGGGTCGGCGGCTGCCGCCGTCCCCCACTCCTTCACAGAGAGTCAGGACCCCCTGTGCCCATCGCACGTTCACGCGCCGGCAGCACACTGAAGCGCCTCCTGCTGACCGGCCTCGCCCTGGGAGTCGCCACCGCCGGCTTCACCGGCACCGCCCTGGCCCAGGCCCAGCCGACCCCGTCGGCCAACGCCGCCAGCGCCAGCACCCACCCGGCCGGCGAAGGCTGGCAGCAGATCAATGGGATGTGGGTGCAGGTCGGCGCCACTCGTCCGCACGTGATGCCCAACGCCGACACCTTCGCCAAGCAGCAGGCCGCACTGGGCAGGAGCGGCGGCGGCAACGGCGTCGCCACCCCGCAGGGCGCCAAGGCGGACGGGATCGTCACCCCGGACAACAACTACGACCTGCAGATGACCTACCGCGGCGGCCAGGACTCGATCGGCGTCACCACCGGTGCGCCCAAGGTCTACCTGGTCTACTGGGGAAACCAGTGGGGCAAGCAGAGCACGGACCCGGCCTCCGGCGACGTCGGCTTCACCGGTGACCCGGACCAGGCCGCGCCCTACCAGCAGGAGTTCTTCAAGGGCCTGGGCAGCAGCACCGACACCTGGTCCAAGGTGCCGACCCAGTACTGCGAGGGCATCGCCCCGGGCTCCGACTACTGCCCGGCGAACGCCAACCACGTCGGCTACCCGCAGGCCGGCCAGACCCTCGCGGGCGTCTGGTACGACGACGCGGCGCCCTCCCCGGACGCCGCCACCGAGCCGCAGATCGCCGCCGAGGCGGTGGCCGCCGCCAAGCACTTCGGCAACACCGACCCGAACGCGAACCGCAACGTCCAGTACGTCATCAACGCCCCGCAGGGCACCGATCCGGACAAGTGGAAGGAGCTGGGCTACTGCGCCTGGCACACCTTCACCCGGACCGCGTCGGCCGGCACCCTGGCCTACACGATCATGCCGTACCTGACCGACGTGGGCCCGTGCGGCACCAACTGGATCAACCCGGGTCCGCGCGGCCGCCTGGACGGTTACGGCATCATCGGCGGTCACGAGTACAGCGAGACCATCACCGACCAGAACCCCTCGGGCGCCTGGACCGACGCCACCGGCCAGGAGAACGCCGACAAGTGCTCCTGGATCCCGGTCGGCCGCAACGGCGGCATGTTCGACCTACAGCTCTCCACCGGCAGCTTCCCGGTGCAGACCACCTGGTCGAACTACGACCACCTGTGCACGGGCGACGACCCGCTCTTCTCCAATGCCGCCCTGCTGGTCACCAAGCCCTGTGACCAGACGGTGCAGACCGGCGTGCCGGTGAACATCCCGGTGATGGCCTCCGACGCCGCCGGCCGCCCGATCACCTACAGCGCCAAGGGCCTGCCCGCCGGCCTGTCGATCAACGCCACCACCGGCCGGATCGGCGGCACCACCAAGGTGACCGGCGGCAAGACCATCACGGTCACCGGCAAGGACGACCAGGGCAACACCCAGAGCCAGACCTTCACGGCCAAGTTCGCCAAGGGCCCGCAGATCGGCTGCACCCCGATCGAGCAGCTGAACGACGCCGGCTTCGAGAACGGCACCTCCGACCACTACGACTGGAACCCGTCGGGCTACAACATCGTCACCCCGTCCTCGGCGCACCAGGCCCACACCGGCAGCGGCTACGCCTGGCTCGGGCAGAACACCGCCACCGACGACTCGATCACCCAGTGGATCGAGACCACCCCGGGCTACACCCAGGAGCACTTCTCCTTCTGGCTGAACATCACCGGCAACGCCCAGGGCACCCCGGCCGCGACCGGCGCCCCGCAGGACACCCTGTCGCTGGAGCTCTACGACCAGTACAGCGGCAACTACATCGGCACCGTCCGCACCTGGAACAACCTCAACGCCACCAAGGGCTACCAGCTCCAGACCCTGGACCTGACCCCCTTCGTGTCGCCGGAGTTCGGCTCCACGGTCGGCATCAAGCTGGTCGCGCACGAGACCAGCGGCAAGACCGCCTTCCTGATCGACGACGCCTCGGTGAAGCTCACCTGAGACCGCTGAACGGCCGCGGCCCCGTCCTCCTCGCGGAGGGCGGGGCCGTCGGCTCGTGACGGGGTGTCAGGTGGCGCCGAGCTGCGCCAGGTAGGCCTCGGTGAGGGCCGGTTCGGCCAGCCAGTTCGCGTAGTCGGCCGGCTCGGCGTAGGTGTTGGCGAACCGCCGGGCCACCGCGGGCCGCTGGGGCGCGGCCGCGAAGACGGCCTGGAGGTGGTCCGGCATGGTCAGCATCGCGGTGGTGAAGTCCACGGTGTGGCGGGCGTGCTGCTGCCAGAACTCCTCGAAGACGGCGTGCATCCAGTCCTCGTCGAAGGGCCCGGCGCCACGGGCCCGGATCGCGCCCAGGTAGTGCTCGGCGGCCCGGGCCGCGCTGTTGGCGCCCTGGCCGGTGATCGGGTCGTTCAGCACCACGGTGTCGGCGATGCCCAGCACCGGCAGCCCGGGCGCGGCTTCGGCCACCGGGCGGCGGACCGTCGGGGTCACCGCGCCGTACAGCCCCGCGCCCCGGTCGGTGGGCACCGCGCCGGCCCACAGCTCGGCCTCCCAGGGCAGGTACTCGGCCAGCACCTGGCGGATCCGGTTGACCTGCTCGCGCGGACCCGGGCGGTCGGCGAAGCAGTCCAGCGCACTGCCCGGCAGCGCCTCCCAGAGCAGGATCGAGCAGGGCCCGGTCCGGGTCAGCGCCGGCTGCAGGTAGAGCTCGCCGAGGCCGGGCAGCGCGTGCATCCGGGCGGCCGGCTCGGTGGCCGGGTCCGGCGAGCCCACGCCGTGCGCGTAGAGGCAGGCGATGGTGCGCAGCGGCGCCTCGTGCCGGGAGCGCCGCGGATCGCGCTCGAAGAGCGCGGCGGGCTCGCCGCCGCGGCCGGTCGCCACCACGGTCAGCTCGTGCCGGGCGGCCAGCCGGGCCAGTCCGGCGGCGTCCAGCGTGCGGTACTCCACCCGGCCGCCGCGCTCCTCCAGCAGCTCCAGCCAGCTGGCCATCTTCACCCGCTGGTCCACCGACTCGACCGGCTCGTCGGGCCGCATGGTGAACTCCAGCGTCCGCTCGCCGGGCTGGGCGACCAGCACCGAGCGGACCGCGCCGACCCGCGGCACCTGGCCGGCCCACAGGTCCAGCCCGGCCGCGGCCTCGATCCGCAGCGCCGGGCCGAACATCGCCTGGGTGGAGAGCACCGGGCCACCGCGCACCTCACCGGGTGTCCGGGCGGTCACCAGGGTGACCTCGTACCCGGCGGCCAGCAGTCCCAGTCCGAGTTGCAGACCGGCCTGTCCGGCCCCAGCGATCGCGATCCGCCGCATGCGCCCTCTCCCGGGTGATTGACGAAGTACCTGATGCTACGTCAGTGCGAGTCGGCCCGTCCGGGACTCGGCGATATGTGCCGGTGGCATAGTTCCGCGCCCGCGGCCCCGGGGGGGGTGGGTCGGACCGGCGGAACGGCGGGTGCCGTCCGGGCAGCCGACGAGGGCTGCCCGGACGGCGTTCAGGAGCGGATCAGGGTGCGGTCAGGAGGTGACGGCGCAGGCGGTGCCGTTCAGCCTGAAGCTGCTCGGCGCGCCGTTGGTGCCGGGGACGGAGGTGGCGCTGAAGCCGAAGTTGACGCTGGCGCCGGGGGCGATGACGGTGTCGTAGCCGGACGGGTTGCCCGCGGTGGCCTGCTTGCCGTTCTGGGTGTAGACGGCGTTCCAGATCGAGCTGATCGCCTGCGGGCCAGGGAAGGCGAAGACCAGGGTCCAGCCGTTGATCGTGCTGCTGCCGGTGTTGGTGAGGGTGACGCTGCCGTTGAAGGTGGTGCCCCAGTCGGACAGCTGGTACTGCACCGAGCAGCCGCCGGCGGGCGGGGTGCTGCTGGCCGTCGCGGTCGGCGTGGGCGTCGGGGTCGGCGTGGGCGTCGGCGTCGGCGTCTGGGTGGGCGTGGAGGTGCTGCCGCTCTTCGCCTGGTCCGCCCTGGAGTGCGCGGCGAAGGTGCTCAGCACCGGGTCGCCGTGCAGCACGCCGTAGGTGCCGTCCTTGCCGCTGTTCTCGTACCACCAGAAGGCGTCCGCGTCGCCGTTGCCGGACTCCATGGTGGCGTAGACGGCCGGCCAGTAGGTCGACCGGGTGCTGCTGCTGGTGTTGAACTCGCCCAGGAAGAACGGCTTGCCGGCCCCGGTGTGGGCGTCCGCGATGTACCTCCCGATCAGCGTCCGGGTGGCGCCGGCCGACAGGTTGGCCCAGGACTCGGTCGGGTAGACGTGCGCGGTGCAGAAGTCGATGTACGGCGACTGGCACTCGTAGGTGTAGGGCACGCCGTTGTCGCTGCCGTAGCCATAGGAGGTGCCCTGGCCCTCCTCGCCGTTGTCGATCATGTGATGGGGGTCGATGCTCTTGAGGTGGGCGCCGACCGTGTCCTCCCAGGCGCGGAAGACGGTGCCGGCGGTGTTCTCGGCCGTCGTCTCGTTCTGGTAGCGGGGCTCGTTCATCAGCTCCCAGGCGAAGACGGTCGGGTCGTTCTTGTAGGCCACGCCGGTGTAGTGGTTGACCCGGTTGAGCGCGTAGTCGGCGTAGTACTCGTAGTCGGCCAGGCAGCCCGCGCACTTGGCCGGGTCGAAGAAGTCGCCGGAGTTGCCGGTGGCGGCGCCCTCCCAGCCGAGCAGGGTGTTCACGCCGCCGTACGCGGTCCAGTAGTTCTCCAGCGTGGGGATGACCCTGAGGCCGTGCTGGGCGGCGGAGTAGAGGATGTAGTCGAACTCCGCCCACTGCTGGTCGTTCATGGTGTTCTTGGCGGTCTCGAAGCCGTGCCAGCTCTCGTGGTCGAACATCCAGGTGCGGACCACGGTGACGCCGTCGGAGGCCATGTCGGCCATCTGCCGGTCGATCGCGGCCTTGTCCATGTACTGGGTCTCGGTGTCGCCCGAGCCGCTGCCGTAGGTGAACAGGTCGTAGGAGTTGGCGCCGGCGAAGTAGCTCACCTGGCCGTTGACGCAGAAGTGGGTCCCGCAGCGGCTGACGAAGCCGCCGGGGGTGGCGGCGGCCGCGGGGGTGGACCGGGTGAAGGCCAGGCCTGCGGCGGCCAGGGCCAGCACGAGGAGCATGACCAGCGGCCAGGCCTGTCCTCGGTGCTGCCTCACATCGTGTGGGTGGCTCGGAAGGTGGTGCACGCGTGTTCCCTTTCGTCCCGAGTGGGTGGGGGTGGTGGTGCAGCCCTTGGCCGTGAGGGAAGTCGGCGGGCCCGGCCCGGGCGCCGGGCTTGGCGGGGGCGACGGTGCGGACGGAGAGCTGTCGGGGCATCCGTCCGCACCGCGTCTGTGGGGGTGTCCGGCGGGGCGTCAGCCGGCGGTCGGGCGGATCTGGTTGACGCAGCGCAGCACGGGCGCGCCGACCAGCTCGTCCGGGTCGAGCCGGCTGCCGGTGCTGACCTGGAAGGTGGCGCTCTCGCCGGGCAGCAGGGTGACCAGCATCTCGTCCACCGCGGCGTCGCCGGCCAGCCGGTCCGGGAAGAGCGCCAGGTCGCGCAGCAGCGTGTGGGCGGTGACGGTGACCTGGTAGCCCCCGGCGGTCCGGGTGACGGTGGAGTCGAACTCGGCGGGCGGCAGCTCGGCCGCCAGGTCCTCGGTGAAGAGCCGCACGGCGCGCTGCCCGCCGAGGGCCGCGGTGAGCAGCTCGCTGCCCGGCTGTCCGGCGGTGGCCAGTTCGGCGGGCAGCTCGACCCGCACGGTGGCGCCGGCCGGCACCGCGACGGTGCGGGACTCGCCGGCCAGCAGCTCGCCGTCGAACCGGTGCCGGGCCAGTCGCAGTTCACCGCTCCACTCCTCGGTGGAGTCGTTCACCAGCACCGCCTCGCCCTGCTGCAGGGTGATCAGCCGGTCGGCGTAGACCCGGCGCAGCGCGTACCAGAGCGGCTTGCGCCGGCCGTCGCCGTCCACCGCGGACCAGGAGGTGACGGGCCAGCAGTCGTTCAGCTGCCAGACGATGGTGCCGCGGCAGAGCGGGGCCAGCGAGCGGAAGTGCTCCACGCCGAAGGCGATGGCGCGGGCCTGGTTGAGCTGGGTGAGGTAGTGCCAGTCGTCGTAGTCGTTGGGCAGCGGCAGGTGGCCCTTGAGGCCGAGCAGCAGCTTGGCGTTGCCGTCGATGGCCTTCTGGTGGTGCAGCACCATCGGCGCGTCGGCGGCGAGTTCGCCGCCGACCGAGCGGCGCAGGGTGCTGTGCGCGGGGGGCGCCTGGAAGCCGAACTCGGAGACGAACCGCGGGTGGTACTCGGCGTACCGGGTGTAGTCCTCGCGGTTCCAGACGTCCCAGATGTGGATGGTGCCCTCGGCCGGGTCGTTCGGCGGCAGGTCGGGGCGGCCGGAGTACGGGCTGCCGGGCCAGTAGGGGCGGGTCGGGTCGAGTTCGGCGAGCAGGCCGGGCAGCAGGTCGTAGTAGTAGCCGGCGCCCCAGCTGCGGCCGGCCAGCTCCTCGGTCCAGCCCCAGTCGGCCCGGCCCTCGATGTTCTCGTTGTTGCCGCACCAGAGCACCAGGGAGGGGTGCGGGGCGAGCCGGGTGATGTTCTCCCGCGCCTCTGCGGCCACCTCGGAGTGCAGCGGCTCCTCCTCCGGGTAGGCGGCGCAGGCGAACAGGAAGTCCTGCCAGACCAGCATGCCGGTGGCGTCGGCGAGCCGGTAGAACTCCTCGCTCTCGTAGAGGCCGCCGCCCCAGACCCGGAGCAGGTTGATGTTGGCGCCGGCGGCCTGCTCGAAGCGCTGGGCGAGCCGGTCGGGGGTGACCCGGTTGGGGAAGCAGTCGTCCGGGATCCAGTTGGCGCCGCGGACCTTGACGGGACGTCCGTTGACCGAGAGGGCGAAGGCCGCGGTGTCCAGTTCGACCCGGCGGAAGCCGATCTCCCGGCTCCAGCGGTCCAGCGTGCCGGGGCCGGCCAGCTCCACGGTCAGCTCGTGCAGCCGCTGCTCGCCGAGGCCGCGCGGCCACCAGAGCTCCGGATCGGCCACCCGCAGGGCGAGTTCGGCGGTGCGGGCGCCGGGGGCCAGCGCGGCGCTGACCGACTGCCCGGCGACGGTGGCGGTGACGGTGAGCGGGCGCTCGTCGGCGCGCTGCACCCGGACGGCGACCTTGACCAGGCCGTCGGCGGAGCCGGCTGCCCGCTCCGGGTCCAGGGTCGCCTCGGGGCGGACCTCGGCCAGCCGGGCCGCGCTCCAGCTCTCCAGGCCGATCGGGCGCCAGATGCCGGCGGTGACCACGGTCGGGCCCCAGTCCCAGCCGAAGTTGCAGGCAGACTTGCGAATGAAGGGGTAGGGCTCGCGGTAGGCGCCGGGGCGGTGGCCGAGCGCGGCGCGCTGGGCCTCGGCGTAGCCGTAGGCCGAGTCGAACCGGATGCTCAGGGTGTTCTCGCCGGCCTTCAGCAGGTGGCGGACCGGGAACCGGTAGGAGCGGTGCTGGTTGGCGGTGCGGCCGAGCAGGGTGCCGTTCAGCGTCACGGTGGCCACGGTGTCCAGTCCGGCGCAGACCAGGTCGGTGTGCTCCTGCTGGTCCGGGTCCCAGCGGAAGACGGTGTCGTAGCGCCAGTCGGTGCGCCCGATCCAGGAGAGCCTGGTCTCGTTGTCGTCCAGGTAGGGGTCGTCGATCAGGCGGGCGGCGAGGAGGTCGGTGTGCACGCACCCGGGCACGTTCGCGGGAACCGCCTGGAACCGGGTGCCGCCCGAGACGGCGGTCAGGGTCCAGCCCTCGTGCAGGGGTCGCATCACGGTCACGGTGTCGCTCCTCGATTAACCGGTTAACTACCGGAACGTTAAAGGGGGTCGCTTTCCCCTGTCAACGGGCGGTTGACCGTTCTCGTAGGCGCCCGTGATCAGTGGTGCTGTAGGTTGAGGACGAGGCAGTTCACCTAACCGGTTCAGCGCAGAGGAGTGCCGTGAAGCAGGGGACCCGGCGGCCGACCATCGCCGACATCGCCAAGGTGGTCGGCGTCTCCAAGGTGTCGGTCTCCAACGCGCTCAACGGCCAGCCGGGGGTCTCCGAGGCCACCCGGGCCCGGGTGCGCGCCGTGGCCGAGGAGCTGGGCTTCGTGCGCAACAGCGCGGCCCGCGCGCTCAGCGGCGCCAAGGCGCACGCGGTCGGCCTGGCGCTCTGCCGGCCGGCCCGGATGCTGGGCACCGAGCCGTTCTTCATGGAGCTGATCGGCGGCATCGAGACGGTGCTCTCCGAGGGCGCCTACTCGCTCGCGCTGCAGGTGGTCGCCGACCACGACAAGGGCCTGGAGGCCTACCGCCGCTGGTGGGGCGAGCGGCACATCGACGGCGCGATCCTGGTCGACCTGCGCCAGGACGACCCGCGGATCCCGGCGATGGAGGAGCTCGGCCTGCCCACCGTGGTGATCGGCCACCCCTCCGGCTCCGGCAGCCTGACCCCGGTCTGGTCGGACGACGCGGCGGCGGTGCGCGAGACCCTGGAGTACCTGGCGGCGCTCGGCCACCGCGCCGTCGGCCGGGTGGCCGGCCTGCCCGGGCTGGTGCACACCGCGATCCGCGACGCCGCCTTCGCCGAGTCCTGCGCGCAGCTGGGCCTGCAGCCACTGCCGACCGTGCACACCGACTACACCGGCGAGGAGGGCGCCCGGGCCACCCGGCGGCTGCTGGTCTCGCCGGCGCGGCCGACCGCGATCGTCTACGACAACGACATCATGGCGGTGGCCGGGCTCTCGGTGGCCCAGGAGCTGGGCCTGGAGGTGCCGCGCGACCTGTCGATCGTGGCCTGGGACGACTCGCCGCTGGTGCAGGTGGTCCGACCGGCGCTCACCGCGCTCACCCGCGACATCCACGCCTACGGTGCCAACGCCGGGCGCACCCTGCTCTCGCTGATCGCGGGCGAGCGGACCGCCGGCTTCGAGGACGCGGCGCCCCGGCTCACCCCGCGCGGCAGCACCGCCGCCCCCGGCGCCTGAGGAGCCGTCAGATCCGGGCGGTGGGCGGCCCGGTGGTCCCCCGGGGCACCAGCACCGGGGCGGGTACGATCCGGGGTGCGGCCCGGCCGTGGTCCAGCAGCTCCAGCAGGCAGCGGGCGATCTCGGCGCCGTGCGAGAACGGGTCGTGGCTCATCGCGGAGAGCTGCGGCCGGGTGATCCGGCTCAGGTCGGAATCGTCCCAGGCCACCATCGAGCAGTCGCCGGGCACCCGCAGCCCGAGCTCGGCGGCCACCGCGAGTCCGGCCACCGCCATGATGTCGTTGCCGTAGATGATCGCCGTCGGCCGGTCCGGGCCGGCCAGCAGCGAGCGGGTGGCCCGGGCGCCGTCCTGCGCGGAGAGGTCGGTGGTCACCGACCGGGCGCTCACCAGGTCGAGTTCGCGCGCGGTCGCCTCGAAGGCCCCGGCCCGCACGATGCTCTGGCCCAGCCGGGCCGGGCCGCCGACCCGGGCGATCCGCCGGTGCCCGAGCACCGCCAGGTAGCGCACGGCCTCCGCCATCGCGGCCGCGTCATCGGCCCAGACCGCGGGGAACGGCCCGGCCAGCGAGGGGTGCGCCAGCGCCACCGCGGGCATGCCGAGCTTGTGCAGGGCGGGGATCCGCGGGTCGTCCGCGGTCACCCCGGGCAGCACGCAGCCGCTCACCCGGCCGGACTGCCACCACTGCCGGTAGAGCGCCGCCTCCGTCTCCGGATCGCGGACGGTGTGCAGCAGCAGCGACCAGTGACGCTCCGCCAGCACGCTCTCGATGCCGCCGATCATCGCCATGTAGACCGGCGCGAGACCGGCCAGTTCGGCCGCCGGGGGCACCATCAGGCCGATGCTGCCGCCGGTCGCCGCGCCCGCCAGCGAGCGCGCGGCCTGACTCGGCGTCCAGCCCAGTTCGCCGGCGGCGGCCAGGATCCGCTCCTTGGTGGCGGCGGACACCCCCGGCCGGCCGTTGAGCGCGAGCGACACCGCACCCGCCGACACCCCGGCCCGCGCCGCGACGTCCCGGATCGTCACCCGCGCCCCCATCGCACCCGTCCTCTCCCGCCCGTCCCGCCAACCCCGCCATCCTGCCAGGCCCCCCGGGGACCGGACCGTCGGATCCCGAACGGCGCGGCGTACTCCACCAGGTCGGCCTCCTCCGCGCTCGGGAAGGCGGCGAGGTTGATCGCACGGACGGCCTCGCGGTCCCCGGCGGCCTCGGCACGGGTGGTCCACAGCCGGGTCATGAAAGTGGTCAGCCTTTCAGGCTTTCACACTCAACTGATCGTCAGACGGTACTTGTTCAACTGTTCACCGATCAGACATCAACGCGCTATCTACGCGCGTTTCACTCTCACCCGTCACGAACAACCACGTACGGCACACCAACCCCGTACGACGCACGAGCCCCAGAAGAGACGGTGCCATGGCTCAGGTGAGCGAGCGGGTCCGGCGGCGCAGCCGCCCGCGTGAGGGATGGGCCGGGTGGCTGTACTCGGCCCCGGCGCTGCTGATCTTCTCGGTCTTCATCATCGGGCCGACCGCCTACACGGTGTACATCAGCACGTTCCACTGGAACACCCTCAACCCCGCGATGTCGAGCTTCATCGGCGCGGACAACTACCGGCAGCTCTTCCAGTCCAGCACGCCGGACTTCCTCACCAGCGCGGGCAACTCGCTGGTCTACTGCGCCGCCATGGTGATCGGCGGCACCGCGCTCTCGCTCGCCCTGGCGCTGCTGCTGCAGCGCGGCGGCCGGCTGCTGACCGCCACCCGGGTGGCCGTCTTCGCCCCGCACGCCACCCCGGTGGTGGCCACCTCGCTGGCCTGGGTCTGGCTCTTCAACCCGCAGTTCGGGCTGCTGGACATGGTGCTGAAGGCCCTGCACCTGCCCACCTCGCAGTTCCTCTTCTCCCCCACCTGGGCGATGCCCTCGGTGATCGCCTACAGCCTCTGGCACGAGGTCGGCTTCACCGTGGTGCTCTTCCTCGGCGGACTGGCCGTCACCTCCGGCGAGCTGAGCGAGGCCGCCCGGACGGACGGGGCCAACGCCTGGCAGGAGTTCTGGTACGTCACCTGGCCGCAGCTGCGCCCCGTGACCCTCTTCTCCGTGGTGATCACCAGCATCACCTCGCTGCAGGCCTTCACCCAGTTCTACGAGATGGGGCGCGGCGGACCCGCCTACGCCACCACCACCCTCAGCTACCTGCTCTACCAGGAGGCCTTCGTGCTCTTCGACACCGGCTACGGCGCCGCGCTGGCCGTCGTGCTGTTCGTCGTGACCGCGGCCTTCACCCTGCTGCAGCGCCGGATCGGCGACCGGATCGCCGCCGACCTGTGACCCCTCCCGCACCTCCGCCCCGTCCCGTCCCCACTGGCACAACGCCACCTCGCTCGGCAAAGGATCCAGCAATGTCCTCGAAGTCCCCGGTGCGCCGCACCGCCGCCACCGTCCTGGCCGCCGCCTGCGCCCTGGGTGCGCTCGGTGCCTGCTCCTCCGGCTCCTCGAAGTCCACCGCGGCGGACGCCGGTTCGGGCGGCACCACCACCATCTCGTTCATGCAGATCATGATCAGCGGCACCCAGAAGAGCACCCTGGTCGCGCTGACCGACGCCTTCCAGAAGGCCAACCCGAACATCAAGGTCGACCTGCAGTACCAGCCCGACTACGGCACCCTGCACGCCAAGGAGACCGCGGGCGTGGCGGCCCACAACCCGCCCACCATCGGCCAGGTCTACGAGAGCTGGGCCGCCGAGTACGCCAAGAGCCAGGTGATCCTGCCGGTCTCGCAGTACGCGGGCAGCGACAAGCCGGCCGGCCTGGGCGACTTCTACCAGGGCGTGCAGAAGGACCTGCGGCTGCCCGACGGCAAGCTGTGGATGTGGCCGTTCAACAAGAGCGTCCAGGTGATCTTCTCCAACCAGAACATGCTCCAGGCCAAGGGCATCAACCCGCCGACCACCTGGGACGAGTTCGCCACCGCCGCCAAGGCGGTCTCCGGCAACGGCGTGACCGCGATCAGCGTGGACCCGGGCACCACCGCCTCGCCGGGCGGCGGCACCATCCTCTTCCAGGCGCTCTGCGCCGCCAACGGCACCCCGGACTTCGCACCCGACGGCACCCCGCAGATCAACAGCCCCGCCGCCGTGCAGGCGATGAGCTACCTCGCCGACCTGAAGAAGGCCGGCGCGCTGGCGGTCGGCACCAACTTCCCGGGCGAGACCGCGCTCGGCGCCCAGAAGGGCGCCTTCGACATGTCCAGCGCGGCCGGCTACTACTTCGAGAACCAGGCGGTGGGCGGCAAGTTCACCCTGGCCACCCAGGTGCTGCCGAGCGGGTCCAGCGGCAAGCCGGCCAACGTGCTCTCCGGCACCAACATCGCGATGTTCGCCTCGGCCTCCAAGGCCCAGCAGGCCGCCGCCTGGAAGTACATGCAGTTCCTGGCCTCGGCCGAGAGCCAGGCCCAGTGGTCCAGCACCACCGGGTACCTGCCGGTCACCCCGAAGGCGCTCGACCAGATGGGCGACTTCCTGGCCAAGAACCCGTACATGAAGACCGCCGCCGGCGCGCTGGACTACGCCTTCGCCCAGCCCGCGCTCCCCTGGGTCGCCAAGGCGCAGGGCGAGGAGGTGGTCGCGCTGCAGAAGGTGCTGGAGCAGGGCACCGACCCGGCCGCCGCGCTGAACGCCGCCCAGCAGGCCGCCGTGGCCGACCAGAAGGCGGGCCAGTGACCCTCGCACCACCGCCCGTGCCGCGCGGCCGGGGCTCCCGGCCGCGCGGTGCGGTGCGCCGCACCGCGGCCGTGCTGATCGGCCTGCTCTTCCTCTTCCCGTTCTACTACGTGCTGGTCACCTCGCTGAACTCGGCCTCGCAGTCCACCACCCTGGCCGACGTGCTGCTGCCGCACTGGCACTTCGAGAACTACGCCCGGGCCTGGGCGGCCGCGCCCTGGCCCCGGCTCTTCCTCAACACCCTGCTGATCGGCGCCTGCACGGTGGCGCTGGCACTGGCCACCTCACTGCTGGCCGGCTTCGCCTTCGGGGTGATGAGGTTCCGCGGCCGCGGGCTGCTCTTCACCCTGGTGATGGCGGTGATGATGGTGCCGGGCACGGTGCTGCTGATCCCCGACTACATCATCGCCACCGACATCCACTGGCTGGACAGCTACTGGATCCAGATCGTGCCCTGGGGCGCCAGCGTCTTCGGCATCTTCCTGGTCCGGCAGTTCTTCCTCGGCCTGCCGCCCGAGCTCTTCGACGCCGCCGAGCTGGACGGCGCCGGGCGGTTCCGGATGCTCTGGTCGATCGGCCTGCCGCTGGTCCGCCCGGCCATGCTGATCATCGCCCTGCAGATCTTCCTGGCCAGCTGGAACTCCTTCCTCTGGCCGTTCATCATGACCCAGAACCCGGACGTGCAGCCGGTCGAGGTCGGCCTGGCCGCGTTCGCCGGCGCCGACGGCACCGACTACCCGGGCCTGGCCGCGGCCGTGGTCTTCACCACCGTGCCGGTGCTGGCCTTCTTCCTGGTGCTGCAGCGGCACTTCGTCACCGGCGCGATGTCCACCGCGGGAGGCGTCCGTGGCTGACGAACCCCTGGTGCTGGTCACCGACTTCGACGGCACGCTCTACCGCGGTGACGCGCCGATCCGGCACTACGCCGAGCAGGCCGCCCGCGCCCTGGCCGCCGGCGACCGGGCCCGGCTGCTCGCCGGCGTGGAGGAGTTCCTGGCGCTCGGCGCCGCCGCCGGACCGGCCACCGCCGAGGCGGTGGACGCCTGGGAGGCCGTCGCCGTGCTCGGCCGCTCCGCCGGACTCGACGGCGACCAGCTGCAGCGCGCCTTCCTGGCCACCCGTGAGCTGATGCTCGATCCGGTCCGCTGCCCGCTCGAGGTGCCGGCCGGCTACGCCGAGCTGATCGCCGAGCTGCGCGCGGCCGGGGTCCGGGTGGTGCTCGCCACCAACAGCCCGGCCGAAGGGCTGGACGCGCTGCTGCGCCGGCTCGACCTGCCCCCGCTGCTCGACGCGGTGGTGGCCGGCACCGGCAAGCCCGCCGGCCTGCGCCGGCTGCTGAGCGCCGAGGCGCCCGAGGGCGCCGGCCGGCTGCTCTGCGTGATCGGCGACCACTGGCGCAACGACATCGAGCCGGGCCTGGCGGTGGGCGCGCACAGCGCCTACATCGACCGCTTCGGCCGGGCCGACGGTCCGGCCGGCGCCATCGCCCCCGCCGTGGAGGGGCTGCTCGACTCCATCCGGACCTGGTCCACGGGCCGGGCTCCGATCGAAAGGAACTGAACACCCCGCATGGCCACCATCGAATTCTGGGGCGGCGTCGGCGTCATCGGCGGCAGCAAGGTCCTGGTCCAGCAGGACGGGTACCGGGTACTGCTGGACATCGGCATCGACATCCCGTCCGGCGGCGACCTGTTCCGCCTGCCGGTCCGCCCCCGGCCCGGGCGCGAGCTCGCCGACCGGCTGCGGCTGGGTGCCGCCCCCGCACTGCCCGGGCTCTTCGACCCGGCGGCGCTGGCGGCGGGCTCACCGCTGGCCGACCCGCAGGGCGAGACCGCCGTCTTCGTCAGCCACCCGCACATCGACCACGTGGGCCTGGCCGGCTTCGTCCGCCCCGAGGTGCCGGTCTACGCGCACACCGACGCGGTGGACGTGCTCACCGCGCTGGCCGCCACCGGGCAGGGCCTGACCCACGGCGAGCCCGACTGGCGGCGGCTGGCCTCCGGCCAGAAGGTGGCGGTCGGCCCGCTGGAGGTCGAGTGCCTGCCGGTGGACCACGACGTCCCCGGCGCCAGCGGCTACCTGGTGCACACCCCCGACGGCACCCTGGTCTTCACCGGCGACTACCGCTTCCACGGCCACCACCCGGAGCGCTCCTGGGAGTTCGTCGACCGGGCGGCGGGCAGCGCGGTGCTGGTCACCGAGGGCACCACGCTGGGCTGGGACAGCTCCGGCCGCCGGCGCGACGAGACCGACGTGGCCCGCGACTTCGCCGCCGCGCTGGAGCGCACCCCGGGCCTGGTGCTGCTCTCGCTCTACCCGCGCGACGTGGACCGGGTGCGGGACTTCCTGGAGATCGCCGAGGCGGCCGGGCGCCGGATCGTCTTCACCGCGCCGATCGCCGCCTTCCTGCGGCTGGTCGGCGTGCCGGAGGCGCTCTCGCCCGCCGAGGTGCCGGCCGGTGAGCTGCACGCCGAGCCGGGCCGCTACGTGCTGATGCCCGATCCGGACGACCTGGCCTCGCTGCTCGACCTGCCGGTCGGCGACGACTTCCCGCTCAGCTGCCTGGTGCACGCCAACGGCGAGCCGCTGGGCCCGTTCGAGCCGCGCTGGGCACCGTTCACCGAGTGGCTGACCGCGCTGGGCATCCCGCTGCTCCAGATCGGCTGCTCCGGCCACGCCTCGCAGGACGACCTGCACCACATGCTGGAGCGGATGCGCCCGGAGGTGGTCTTCCCGATCCACACCACCGCGCCGACCCGGCTGCACCCGCCGCGCGGCATGCGCCGGGTGCTGGCGGCCCACGGGACCGGCTACTCCTTCGACGGCGAGCAGGCCTGACGGGCCTGACGGGCCTGACGGTCCGTCAAGAGGGCCCGGTCTCCCCGGTTCCGCGGACGATCAGCCGGGTCGGCACCTCGACCCGGCGGACCGGCCCGGGCCCGTGCCGCAGCCGTTCGAAGAGCAGCCGGGCCGCGGTGGTGCCGAGTTCGGCCGGGTCCTGGGCGACCACGGTGAGGCCGGGCCGCAGCAGGTCGCCCAGTTCCAGGTCGTCGAAGCCGACCAGGGCCGGGCGGTCCGGCCGGGCCGCCAGCGCGTGCAGGACGCCCACGGTGATCCGGTTGTTGCCGCTGAAGAGCGCGGTGACCGGCTCCGGGCCGTCCAGCAGCCGCTGCACCGCGGCCGCCACCCGCGCGCGGTCGGTCGGCCCGGTGCGTACCCAGTCCGGCTCGACCGGCAGCCCGGCCGCCGCCATCGCCTCCCGGTAGCCGCGTTCCCGCTGCCGGCAGGTGTGCAGGTGCGGCAGGTCGCCCAGGAAGCCGATCCGCCGGTGGCCGTGCCGGATCAGGTGGGCCACGGCGGTGCGGGCGCCGCCCGCGTTGTCGCTGAGCACGGTGTCGGCCGCGATGGTCTCGGCCGGCCGGTCCAGGAAGACGATCGGCAGCCCGGAGCCGGCCTCCGGCTGCAGGTAGCGGTGGTCCCGCCCGGCCGGGACGATGATCAGCCCCTCCACCCGGCGGGCGCAGAAGGCCAGCGCCAGCTCGCGCTCCCGGTCGGCGCTCTGCGCGCTGGAGCCGGTGAAGAGCAGGCAGCCGTGCTCGGCGGCGACCGACTCCACCGCGCGGGAGAGCGCGGAGGAGAACGGGTCTCCGATGTCCTCCAGCAGCAGTCCGATGCTGGCGGTGGTGCCGGTGCGCAGCAGCCGGGCGCTGTCGTTGCGGCGGAAGCCCAGCTGCTGGATGGCCCGCTGCACCCGGCCGGCCATCTCCGGGCTGACCCCGGGCTCGCCGTTCACCACCCGGGAGACGGTCTTCAGCCCGACCCCGGCGACGGCCGCCACGTCCTTCATGGTCGGCCGGGGCGGGGTGCGGTGGCCGGCGGTCGGGTCGGTGCTCATGGCCCGAGCTTAGGTGCTGGTCAGCGGCCTATGACCAGGGAGGTCCAGGCATCGGCGAGGATGCGGTGGCCCAGTTCGGTGGGGTGCACGCCGTCGAGGGCGATCAGCTCGGGGCCGCCGGCCGTGCGGGCCGCCTGGTTGAGCAGCCCGTCGGCGGCCAGCAGCCGGGCGCCGAACTCGGCGGCCAGCCGGCGCACCGCGTGGATCCGCGGGTCCAGGTCCTCGCGCCACTCCCACTGGTCGGCGCTGACCGGCAGCAGGAACGGCTCGACCAGCACCAGTTCGGCGCCCAGCTCGTCCCGGGTGCGGGTGAGCAGGTGGCGGTAGTCGCGCTCGAAGTCGGCGGTGCTGGTCGGGTCGTCGTTGTCGTAGCGGCGCCAGGTGTCGTTGATGCCGACCAGCACCGAGACCAGCCGGGGGCCGTGCTGCACGGTGTCCGCGGTCCAGCGCCGGCGCAGGTCGGCGACCCGGTCGCCGGCGATCCCGCGGTTGACCACCCGCAGGCCGGGGTGGCGCTCCGTCAGCCGCTCGGCGGCCATCCTGACGTAGCCGTAGCCGAGTCCGTCGGCGTCCTCCAGCCGGGCGGCGTCGGTGACGCTGTCGCCCTGGAAGAGCACGGTGCTGCCGGCGGTGAGTGCGGTCACGGCTGTCCTGCCTTTCGTGGTGGGGGCTGCCAGTCTGCCGTGGATCACCCGGCCTGCGCGAGGACCTTCGTGTGGTCGCCGAACAGCTGAGCGGGATCCGGCCCGCTCCGCGGTCGTCTCTACCCTCAAGGGGGACGCGGAGCGGACCGGAGTCGTGGGGTGCCGTCAGAGCGGCGCCGGGCCGGTGCTCCCCCGGGGGAGCAGGACCGGTGTGGTGGCGGCGGTGCGGGCCGCCGGGGTGCGGCGCTCGATCACCTCGAAGAGCCGCTGGGCGGCCTGCGCGCCGAAGGCGTGCACGTCGTGGCTGAGCGCGGAGAGCGCGGGGTGGGTGAGCCGGCAGAGCTGGGAGTCGTCCCAGGCGACCAGCGAGAGGTCGGCGGGCACCCGCAGTCCCATCTCGGTGGCGACGGCGAGGCCCGCCACGGCCATGATGTCGTTGTCGTAGACGATCGCGGTGGGCCGGCTGCCGGGCGGTGCGGAGAGCAGGGTGCGGGTGGCCCGGGCGCCCTGGTCACCGGAGAAGTCGGTGGTCAGGTCGCGGGGTTCGGGCAGTTCCAGCTCGGCGGCCGCCCGGTGCAGCGCCCGGCTGCGGATCGCGCTGTGGCCGAGCCCGGGGTCCCCGCCGACCCGGGCGATCCGGCGGTGGCCGAGCATCGCCAGGTAGCGCACGGTCTGCTGGAGCGCGGCGCCGTCGTCGGTCCAGACCGCGGCCGTGCCGGGCCCGACCAGGTCGGGGTGGCCGGCGGCGGCCAGCGGGATGCCGAGCCGGCTGAGCACCGGCACCCGGGGGTCGTCCTCCACCAGGTCGACCAGGATCGAGCCGGCGATCTGCTGGCCGCGCCACCACTGGCGCTGCACGGCGGTCTCCTGCGTCCGGTCGGCGACCAGGCGCAGCAGCAGCGAGCTGCCGCGCTGCTGGAGGACGGTCTGGATGCCGGAGATGAACTCCATGTAGAACGGCTCCAGGCCGAGGTGGCGGGCGGGCCGGGTGATCACCAGGCCGATCGCGGCGGGGCCGGGGCGGCGCACGGCCAGTCGGCGGGCGGCGCCGTCCGGGGCCCAGCCGAGCTCGTCGGCGGCGGTGCGGATCCGCAGCCGGGTGGCCTCGGCCAGTCCGGGCCGGTTGTTGACGGCCATCGAGACGGCGCCCGGGGAGACGCCGGCCCGGGCGGCCACGTCGCGGATGGTGATCCGGCTCCTGGTCACTTGGTGGAGCCCGCCGCGAAGCCGCTGTAGATGAACCGCTGCAGCAGCAGGAAGACGGCCAGGGTGGGCAGGATCACCAGGATGGTGCCGGCCGAGATGGTCTCCCAGTGCGCGCCGAACGGTCCCTTGAACCGGAACAGCGAGGTGGAGATGGTGCCCAGGTCGCTGTCGGGCATGTAGAGGAACGGGATGTAGAAGTCGTTGTAGACCGCGATCCCCTTGACGATCACCACCGTGGCGATGGCCGGCCTGAGCATCGGCAGGATGATCCGCCAGTAGATGGTGAAGGAGTTGGCGCCGTCGAGCCGGGCCGCCTCGTCCAGCGAGATCGGGATGGACCGGATGAACTGCAGGAAGATGTAGATGGAGAGGATGTCGGTGCCCAGGTAGAGCATGATCGGCGCCCAGCGGGTGTTGAAGGCCCCGAGGTTGCTGATGATCTGGAAGGTGGCGACCTGGGTGGTCACCCCGGGCACCAGGGTGGCCAGCAGGAAGAGGCCCATCACCAGCTTCTTCAGCGGGAACTCGAAGCGGTCCAGCGCGTAGGCGGTCATCGAGCCGATCAGCACGGTGCCGGCGGTGGAGACGACCAGGATGATCGTGGTGTTCACGAACGCCTGGAGCATCTTCCCCTTCTCGAAGGCGGTGGCGTAGTTGGCGAAGTTGAACCAGTTCTCCGGCAGGCTCAGCGGCCCGCTGCCGGCCATCTCCTGATCGGTCTTCAGCGAGGCGAAGACGATCACGATGAGCGGGACCAGCACCACGGCGCCGGCCAGCACCAGCGAGAGGTACTTCAGCCCGGTCGCGGTGGCCCGCCGGGCCTTGATCCGGGTGTCGGGAGCGGTGGTCATGAGAGTTCGATCCTCTCCTCCGGCACGAGCCGGCGCTGGATCCAGGTGACGAGCAGGATGAGGAGGAGCAGCACGACCGCCGCGGCGGAGGCCAGCCCGACCTTGTCGAACTGGAAGGCCTGCTTGACGGTTTGGATCACGAAGGTCTGGCTGCCGTTGGCGCCGCCGGTCATCACGTACGGGATCTCGAAGACCGAGAGCGAGCCGGAGACGGCCAGGATGGCGCTGAGGCTGATGATCGGCTTGATGCTCGGCGCGATGATGTGCCGGAACTGCTGCCAGCGGTTGGCGCCGTCCAGCGCCGCGGCCTCGTAGAGGTGCTCGGGGATGGACTGGATCGCCCCGAGGAAGAGCACCAGGTTGAGCCCCAGGTAGCGCCAGACCGAGACCCCGGCCAGCGACTTGTTGATCAGGTCCGGGTCGCCCAGCCAGAGGTGCCTGCCGTGCATCCCGGCCAGCTTCAGCACCGCGTCCAGGGTGCCGCCGGGCTGGAAGAAGTAGAGGAAGACGAACCCGATCGCCACCCCGTTCATCAGGTACGGGAAGAACAGGATGCCCTTGAAGAGGTTGCGGAACCGGGTCTTGAAGCTGAGCACGGTGGCGAAGTAGAGCGCCGCCGCGATCTGCGCCGCCGCCGCGATCAGGTAGACCCCGCTGACCAGGAAGACCTTGAACAGCTCCGGCCTGGTGAACAGGTCGGTGTAGTTCTTCAGCCCGACGTTGTCGCTGGTCGGGCTGATGCCGTCCCAGTCGGTGAAGCTGTAGCCGACCATGTCGGCGATCGGCAGGTAGGTGAAGACCGCCAGCAGGGTCAGCGGCACCAGCAGGTAGAGCCAGGGGGTGAACCACCGGTACCTGCGGGTCCGGTGGCGCCGGGAGGGCCTCCGGCGGGTGCCGGGGCCGGGCCCCGGTGTCTGCTCGGACAGCGGCCTGGTGCTGTCCTGTCGCACTGCGGTCATCTCGTTCCTTCGTTCTGCCGATCGCCCGGCCGGGTCAGCTGCCGCTGGACTTCTGGGCGTCGGCCCACTTCTTGTTCTGGTCGGCGAGGACCGAGCTCAGGTCGCCGCCGGCCGCGCCGCGCGCGACGTCGACCAGGTGCTGGCGGTAGTCGGGGGCGTAGAGGCTGGTCTCGGCGGCCTTGTCGATCTTGCCGACCAGGTCGGCCTTGTCCTGGGCCTGCGGGATCAGCCGCACGCCCTGGTCCTCGAAGGGCTTCAGGCTGGTCGGCAGGGCGCTGCCCTTGACCGAGGAGATGCCCTGCTCGGCCTGGGCGTCGCCGGACTTGTTGATGAACCAGTCGATCCAGGCGCGGGCCGCGTCCTTGTGGCTGGAGTGCACGTTGACGGCGTACTTGTAGTCCGGCTCGACCACCGTGCAGAACCTGCCGTCCGTCTGCTGCGGGAACGGCATGAAGGCGATGCTGTTCGGGTCCTTGCCGGCCGACTTGGCCGCCGCCTGCATCTGCGGGATGGCCCAGGAGCCGAGGAACATCGCGCCGATCTGGCCGTTGGCCAGCAGGCCCTTGGACTTCTCCCAGTCGGTGGTGGTCGGGTCGGCCTCGGTCAGCTTCTGGTGCACGGCGTCGTAGAGCAGTCCGTCCAGTACGCCGAGGTCCTTGCCGGCGGCCCAGGGCGCCGGGTCGGCGGCCATCGTGTCGGTGGCCTTGGCGTCGCAGCCGGGCACGCCGATGCCGTCGGTCCACTTCTCCATCGGCCAGCCGTCGTGGTAGTTCGTGTAGTACGGCGTGGCGCCGGTCCTGGACTTGATCGCCGTCAGGTCCTCGAGGAACTGCTGCGGGGTGGTCGGCCAGCTGGTGACGCCGGCCTGGGCCCAGAGGTCCTTGTTGTAGACGAAGCCGACCGCGTTGCCGAGGTTGGCGATGCCGTAGACCTGGTCGTCGACGGTGGCGTAGTCGGTCCAGCTGTACTTCTGCGAGAGGTCGGCGGAGCTGCCCAGCGAGGCGAAGAAGGTCGGGTACCGGCTCTTCGGCAGGTTGTTGGGGATCAGCAGGACGTCACCGTAGTTCTTGGTGTTCATCCGGATCTTGGTCTCGCCCTCGTAGTCGGTGATCCCCTCGAAGTTCACCGTGACGTGGGGGTAGAGCTGGTTGAACTGCTCCGCGTAGTTCTTCAGGGTGCCGTCGGAGATCTCGTCGGTGCGGTTGGTCAGCACCGTGATGCTGCCGGAGACCCTGGACGGGTCGGCGGCCGGCGGGGCGGAGCTCGTGGCGGAGCCGCTGCCACCCTGGCCGCTACACGCGGTGAGCAGGCCCATGGTGGCGGCCGCGGCGGCCAGCAGTCCTCTTCGCATCGTTGCTCGTCCTTCGCGCTGTTCGGTCGGGCCCGGCCCGCGGGGACAGGTGCGGCGCAGCCACCTTGCGGGCCGGGGGGCGATTAACCCTGGCGTCACATTGCCGCCACCTCCATAGACCGGTCAATACCTACCGCCAGGGGAAAGTTAGGCGAATAAGGCGAGTTTGACTAAACGTTTACTTTATCGATTGACGATTCAGTCTCATTACGTCCATGTGACCAGTGCGACGTGGACAACGTTGTCAAAGAGAGCCAGAATCGAGCGGCTCACGCCTGCGGCGACCAGGCCGGAGCCGGCACCTGCAACCAGAGGATTCACTGTGAGTAATGACCTGAATGGCGCCGCCATCACCCCCGCCCCCGTGGTCGCGGCAGTGGACATCGGCGGGACCAAGATCGCCGCGGGCCTGGTCGACGGAACGGGCGAGCTGCTGCACCGCTGCCAGGTGGCCACGCCCGCGAAGGAGGCGGCCGAGACCGTCTTCGCCGCCGTCGCCGAGGCGCTGGACGGACTGGCGGAGCACCCGCTCTGGGCCGCGGCGGGCGCCATCGGCGTGGGCAGCGCCGGCCCGGTGGACGGGCGGCGCGGCACGGTCAGCCCGGTGAACATCCCGCACTGGCGCGACTTCCCGCTGGTCGAGCAGGTGCGCAAGCACCCGGCCGCCGGCGACCGCCCGGTGGTGCTGGGCGGCGACGCGGTGGCGATGGCCGCCGCCGAGCACTGGCTGGGCGCGGCCCGCGCCTACCGGAACGCGCTCTGCATCGTGGTCTCCACCGGCGTCGGCGCCGGGCTGGTGCTGGACGGGCGGGTGCGCCCGGGCCCGAGCGGCAACGCCGGCCACCTGGGCCACATCAGCCTGGACCCGGACGGCGAGCCCTGCCCCTGCGGGTCGCGCGGCTGCCTGGAGCTGCTGGCCAGCGGCACCGCGATCGCCCGGCAGGCCCGGGCGGCCGGCTGGCGGCCGGCCGGCGACGACTCCGCCGCCGGGGTGGCCGGGGCCGCCCGGGCCGGCGACCCGGTCGCCCTGGCCGCCTTCGACCGGGCGGCCCGCTCGCTCGCGGTGGGCATCGCCAACACCGCGGCGCTGGTCGACCTGGAGGCCGTGGTGGTCGGCGGCGGGGTGGCCCAGGCGGGCGAGCTCTTCTTCGCCCCGCTCCGCCGCCACCTGGCCGACTACGCGACACTTTCCTATACCCGTGGCCTGGTGGTGCTGCCCGCCGAGCTGGGCACCGATTCGGGAGTGATCGGCGCGGCCGCACTGGCCCTCCAGCAGCGCTGACGCACCGTCACCCGCCCGGCCGCCCCCCGGGGTTGGCCGGACGGGTGATTTCTTGCCACTCTGTGACATGTCACCGATGACATAACGACCGCGTCTCGAATGCGGTCGGAGCTGTCGGAGATCTTGACGCTGGGCGTCACCGTGCGTTTTCTAGTGTGTCATCTCGTTTGATCGCTGTTACTTCTGTTCGGTTGTGTCACAGGGCCCTCAGGGCTCGTCCCATCCCCCCAGGAACCCTCATGCCCTCCTCGCTCCCCCGCCGCCTGGTCCCCAGCGCGGCTGCCGGCCTCACCGCCGTGCTCGGCCTCTGCGCCTGCTCCACCGGTCAGCCCGCCGGCAACGGCGACTCCGTCAGCACGATCTCCGGCAAGATCTCCCTCACCTACCTGCAGAAGCAGGGCGACCAGCAGTACTTCATCGACGAGGCCGCCGGCGCCAAGGCCAAGGCCGCCGAGCTCGGCATCGACCTCAAGGTGGTGAACCTGGGCACCGACGCCAACAAGGCCGTCGGCGAGGCCCAGTCCGCCATCGCCCAGAAGACCAACGGCCTGATCACCGTGCTGCCCGACCCCTCGGTCGGCCCGCAGGTGGTGCAGACCGCCAAGGACGCCAAGGTGGCCCTGCTCACCTCGGACGACCAGGTCTGCTCCTCCGGACCGGAACCCGCCGCCTGCGCGCACCAGGACCTGGTGCCCCGGGTCGGCTTCTCCGGCGAGCAGATGGGCCAGCAGGTCGGCAAGGAGGCCGCCGCGCTCTTCAAGCAGAGCGGCTGGAACGCGGCCGACACCCGGATCATCTCCGCCTGGCAGCAGGACGTCTCGGTCTGCAGCGACCGGGTCAAGGCGGCCGACGAGGAGTTCGCCGCCGACGCCGCCGCCCGGGTCCAGGTGATCGACGTGGCGACCGACAACACCCCCACCGGCGCGCAGGACAAGGTCTCGGCGACCATGACCGCCAACCAGGGCGTCAAGCACTGGATCCTCTGGGGCTGCAACGACGAGAACGTCCAGGGCGGCGTCACCGCACTGCAGAACGGCGGCGTCAGCCCGGACAACATCATCGGCGTCGGCCTCGGCGCCTACCTCGCCTGCAAGGACTGGGGCAGCGGCAAGCCGAGCGGGATGAAGGCGGCGCTCTTCATCAACGGCAAGGACGTCGGCGCGCTGGCCGTCCAGACCATGTACGACAAGCTCAAGAACGGCAAGGACTTCCCCCAGGAGGCGTTCGCGCCGACCAAGATGGTCGACCCGGGCAACTGGCAGACCTCCGGTCTCAGCTGCACCTGACGGGGGATCGGGCCGGCCGCCGACGCCGGTCGGCGGCCCTGACTCCCGTGGGGCAGCGGGGGCGCCGCACCACGGGGACCGCCCCCGGCGCGCGAAGTCGGGTCGCGCGCCGGGGGCCTCGCCATGTCCGGGCTCCTCGGCTCCGATCCGTCGGTGATACCCCATGGGGTATTGTCGGAACTGTCAGCACCGACGTCCCCCACCCCGAGGAGCCCCCCATGTGTCGACGCACCGTCTGCCGGACCTGCGGCAAGCCCGGCTACGCCGGGTGCGGCATGCACGTCGAGCAGGTGCTGGCCGGCGTGCCGCGCTCCCAGCGCTGCTCCCGCGACCACCAGCCGGAGAAGTCGGGGTTCTTCCGCAGGCTCTTCGGCCGCGGCTGACCGGGCCGACCGGCCACTGCCGCTGCCGCTGTCACTGCCCACTGCGGGTGCCGCGCGGCGCGGAGCGTGCTTCGCTGCGAGTACGGGCATGTCACTCGGACACCGCCGTCCCGGGAGGCCGTGATGAGCAGCAGCGAGGACGGCAGCAGGCACGGCCCCGGCCGCACCGGCGCCGCCCACCGCACCGGTCCGCCCGCCGTGCCGGTGCCGTGGCTCTGCCGCTGGCAAGCCGCCATCCGGGTCAACCGCAGCCGCCGGATCACCCGGACGGCGGATGGCGCGACCGGCTACCGGCACTGCGGCTACCACCCCCGCCGCTCCGGACGGGGTGAGTGACACGCCCGGCACCCGCAGGCACCACCCGCCCCGCCGGAGGCCGCCATGAGCCCCACCCCCCGCCCGCCCGCCGCCCCGGGCACGGAGAGCCCCGACGCGGACGACGTGTCCGCCGCCGCCCAGCGGGCCGAGCGGCGGCGCTGGCAGGCACTGGCGGTCTGCCTGCTGGTCGGCTTCATGAGCCTGCTCGACGTCTCGATCGTCAACGTCGCGCTGCCCTCGATCGAACAGGGCCTGCACGCCACCCCGGCCGACCTCTCCTGGGTGCTCTCCGGCTACGCGCTCACCTTCGGCCTGACCCTGATCCCGGCCGGCGTGCTCGGTGACATCTGGGGCCGGCGCACCGCCTTCCTGACCGGCCTCGTGCTCTTCACCGCCGCCTCCGCCGCCTGCGGCCTGGCGCCCAGCGCCACCGCGCTGGTGGTGGCCCGGCTGATCCAGGGCGCGGCCAGCGGCCTGCTCGGCCCGCAGATCTCCGGGCTGATCCAGGAGATGTTCACCGGCGCCACCCGGGCCCGCGCCTTCGGCTACTTCGGCACCACCGTCGGCCTGGCCACCGCCGTCGGCCCGCTGGCCGGCGGCCTGCTGATCAACGCGGCGGGCAGCGAGGACGGCTGGCGCTGGGTCTTCTTCGTCAACCTGCCGATCGGCGTGATCGCCTTCCTGCTGGCGCTGCGGCTGATCCCGACCCGCGGCAGGGCGGTGGAGTCCGCCCTGGACCGGCGGATCGACCTGGTGGGCGTAGCCCTGCTGGCCGCGGGCCTGCTGGCGATCCTGCTGCCGCTGGTGCAGGCGGAGCAGTGGCACGGCGACACCAAGTGGGCGCTGATCCCGGTCGGGCTGGCGCTGCTGACCGGCTTCGTCGCCTGGGAGCGCCGCTGCCGCTCGCCGCTGGTCGACCTGACGCTCTTCCGGCTGCGCTCCTACACCTTCGGCGCGCTGCTGGGCCTGCTCTACTTCGCCGGGTTCACCACGATCTTCTTCATCTTCACCCTCTACCTGCAGCGCGGGCTCGGGTACAGCGCGCTGCAGGCGGGCGCGGCGATCACGCCGTTCGCGCTGGGCTCGGCGGTCTCGGCGGCGCTGGGCGGGCGGCTGGTCAGCCGGCACGGGCGGCTGGTGATCATCGTCGGGCTGGTCACCGTGATCACCGGCACCGCCTTCGCCGCGCTCGCCGTGCACCTGGTGCCGGGGCACGGCGCGGCCTACGCCACCGCCGGGCCGCTGCTGGTCGCCGGGATCGGCTCCGGTCTGGTGATCGCGCCGAACCAGAGCCTGGCGCTGGCCTGCGTGCCGGTGGCCCGGGCGGGCACGGCGGGCGGCATCCTGCAGACCGCCCAGCGGCTGGGCACCGCGACCGGGGTGGCCTGCGTGGGCGCGGTCTTCTTCGCGCACCTGGCGGCGCACGGCAGTTGGGCGGGCGCCTTCCAGCTCGGGGTGCTGGTGGCGCTGGTCTTCGAGGTGTTGGCACTGGTCTGCGCGCTGGCCGACGCCCGGCAGCGCGGCGGGCACTGAGCGGGCTTCGCGCGGGCTTCGCGGGGTGGTCCCGGATTTAGTAGCCATGGACATAGTAGCCATGTACTCTATTTCTCATGAGCGAAGCACAGCCCGGCCCGACGGCCGGCTACCTGGTCTGGAGCCTCTCCACCAAGTGGCGGGTCGCCGTGGACCGCGCCGTGGCCCCCCTGGGCCTGACCCACGCGCAGTACGTCGTGCTGGCCACGCTGTACGGGCTGCGGCGCAGCGGGATCCGCCCCAGTCAGCGCGAGTTCGCCGAGCGGTCCGGCCTGGAGGCGCTGTACGTCTCCAAGCTGGCCCGGGCCCTGGAGTCCGCCGGGCTGCTGGACCGGACCCCCGATCCGGCGGACAGCCGGGCGGTACGGCTCTCGCTCACCGAGTCCGGCGCCGCCGCCGCGCGGCAGGCGATCGAGCGGGTTCAGCAGCTGCTGGACCAGCTGCTCGAACCGCTCGGCGGCCTCGGCAGCGAGCGCACCGCGGCCTTCACCCGCGACCTCCAGGCACTGCTGAACGCACCGCTCGACCTCGACGCACCGATCAACCGACCACCGCAGAAGGAGTAGCCATGTCCAGCACCCCCGCACTCAACGGCCAGGTCATCGGCCGGGCCCACCACGCCACGCGTGCCCTGCTGGAGCGCGAGCTGGCCCGCACCGGAACCAGCTTCCAGCAGTCGCTCGCGCTCAACGCGACGCACGCCGCGGGCGGCGAGATCGCCCCCGAGCAGCTGGCCGGCCAGCTGGTGGCCGGTCTGAAGATCGCCCGTCCGGCCGCCGAGGCCGTGGTGGCCGAGCTGGTCGCGGCCGGCCTGCTGGCCCCCGCCGAGGGCGGCCGGCTGCGGCTCAGCGAGACGGGCACCGAGCTCGGCCGCTCCATCCGGGAGGCCACCGCCGCGCTGGTCACCCGGCTCTACGCCGGGTTCCCCGCCGACCAGCTGGAGACCGCCGCGCGCCTGCTGACCGCGATCACCGAGCGGGCCGACGCCGAGCTGGCCGCGGCCGCCTGAGCCCCACGCCCTGGCGTCGGGTCAGACCATCTCCAGCGGCCGATGCGGCCCGGCCGGCAGCTCGGCCCGGATCGCGTCGCCGGGACGGACCTCGCCGCCCACCCGCACCACGCCCATGATCCCGGCCAGCCGCACCACCGCGCCCTGCTCGTCCCGGTAGACCACCCGCTTCATCAGCCCGCGCTGGAAGGCGTCGATCTGCGGGCAGGGGTTGCGCAGGCCGGTCACCTCGACCACGGCGGACGCGCCGAGGTGCAGCAGGGTGCCCTCGGGCAGGCCCAGCAGGTCGATCCCGGCGGTGGTGATGTTCTCCCCGAGGTCGCCCGGGCGGACGGCGAACCCGTCCGCGGCCACCTCGGCGAACAGTTCCTCGTGCATCAGGTGGACCTGCCGCAGGTTCGGCACCGAGGGGTCCCGCGCGACCCGGGAGCGGTGCTTGACGGTGACCCCGGCGTGCACGTCGCCCTCGACGCCGAGCCCGGCCAGCAGGGTGATCGCCGGACGGGTCGGCTTGGTGAAGGTGTACTCGCCGCTGCTGCTGACGGCCCGGACCGTGCCCCTCACCGGGTCGCCGTCCCTGCGGTGAGGGCCCAGCGCTCGTGGTCGCGCCAGGCGCCGTCGATGAAGAGGAAGTCGGGCGAGATGCCCTCCAGCCGGAAGCCCAGCCGCTTGGCCAGCGCGATCGAGGCGGTGTTGCCCGGCTGCACGTTGATCTCCAACCGGTGCAGGCCCATCGGCCCGAAGGCGTGCCGGAGCAGCAGCCCGATCCCCTCGGTCACCAGCCCGCGCCCGGACACGAACGCGCCGTAGCCCAGCGCCCCGCTGCGGAAGGCGCCCTGCACGATGTTGTTGATCGCGACGTAGCCGGCCAGCGCGTCCGTCTCCGGGAGGCAGATCGCGAACCCGGCGCGGGACGGATCGGCGAACCGGGCGACGTAGGCGTCGAACTCCTCCAGCGTGGCCGGCGGGGCGAGCCAGGGGTGGTGCAGCTCGCGATTCTCCCGGGCGAGGCGGGTGTACTCCTGCCGGTCCGTGATGCGCAGATACCGGAGGGCGACGCGTTCGCCGCGCTGGAGGTAGTCGATGGCCACCCGATGATCTTATCGGGACGTGCTCGCACGGCTCGGGGATTATTCTCCGGCCGCCGCCCGTCCCCACACCGCACGGTCCGACGGTGCCTCAGTCCGCCCGGCGGGCGCGGCCGAACTCCGCGAGTGCGTGGAAGGCGGCCTTCGGCTCCCAGCGCAGACCCGGGTGGGTGGTGCTCTCGCGGCCGGGGGCGAGGACCCTGACGATGCCGAAGGAGGCGCGGTCGAAGTCGAGCCCGTCGACGTCCGGGTCATGAGCCAGGTCGTAGCGGGCGAAGGTGTAGACGAAGGCCGCGTCCAGGCCGGAGCGGTCGAAGACGCCGAGCAGGTCGCGCAGGTGGGCGGCCTGCTCCTGCTCGTCGCGGACCAGCGGGCGGGTGAGGCGGACCGGGCGGCCCCGCTCGTCGTACTCGACCGCCGTGTCGCCGCGGCTGCCCTCGGCGCCCGCGCCCCGGTAGCTGCCGCAGCCGAACTCGGTGACCGCGGCGGGGCGCCCGTGCGAGCACAGGGCGCGGATGCCCGGGTCGAGCTGGTCGGCGTTGCCCGCGTCGCGGTAGCCGGCGTCGGTGGCGACGAGGTCGAAGGGCGTCCAGTCCACCCCTTCGAACGGCAGCGAGGCGTAGCCGATCCGGCCGTCGAACCGCTGCCGGGCCGCCGCCAAGGCGCGGGCGAGGAAGGCGTTGAGCCGCTGGTGCAGTTCGGGCAGCACCGTCCGCAGCCGCGCCGGGTCGGTGAGCACGGCGACCCGCTCGTCGAGCGTGCCGCCGGGCAGGAAGCCGTCGGTGAAGAGCGAGATCTCCGAGCCGGTGAGCAGCACCACCTCGGCCCCGGCGGCGCGCAGCCGCTGCGCGCGCTCGGCGCAGTCGGCCAGCAGGGCGAGCAGCTGATCCGCCGTCAGCCCGTTGGTGAACGGCGAGAGCCAGACCTCCAGGCCCGCCTCGGCCGCGCACCGGCCCGCGGTCTCCAGCCGGCCGGGGTCGGCGCCGGTGATCCGCACGGCGTCGCAGTGCAGTTCCTCGCGGATCACCCGCATCTCCCGGCGGACCTGCTCGGGGTCGAAGGGCTCGTGCGTGGTGGTTCCGCCGGTGCTGAAGCCGGCGTCGTAGTTGATGCCGAACGCGCGCATGACTGCCCCCTGGTATCGTGCCGGACGCTTTACGGTACGGAGCGTACCCTAAGCGGTGGGCGGGCGTACGATGCCCCGGTGAGCAGCGGATCTCGGCAGGACTCGGGGCAGGCGGCGGCGACCCGGCGGCGCGGGGCGGCGCTGGAGGAGGCCATCCTGGGCGCGGCCGTCGGGATCCTGCTGGAGTCCGGGGTGCCCGGGCTGACCATGGACGAGGTCGCCCGCCGCGCGGGCACCAACAAGAACGCCGTCTACCGCCGCTGGCCCAACCGGGTCGCCCTCGGCGTCGCCGCCTACCGCCGGCTCGCGGACGAGCGGACCGCCCCGCCCGACACCGGCGCGCTGCGCACCGACGCCCTGGAACTGCTCCGGCTCGCCAACCGCACCTGGTCCTCCCCGCTCGGCGAGATCCTGCGCGGCCTGCTCGCGGCGGCCGGCGGCACCCCCGGACTGCTCGCCGAGCTGCGCGACCCCGACGGCGGCCCGACCGCGCACGACACCGCCTGGCTCACCGTCATCGAACGCGCCGTGGCCCGCGGCGAGGCACCTCCCGGGGCCCGCCACCCCCGGGTGGCGGCCCTGCCCAGTGCCCTGCTGCGCAACGAGTACGTGCTCCGGGGCGAGCCCGCGGTGCCCGATCCGGTGCTGGTGGAGATCGTCGACGAGGTGTTCCTGCCGCTGGTCCGGGGCCGCGGAAATCCCGGCGACATCTGCTAACTGCTCCCCTACGCTTGGCAGTTTGTGCCCGAGCGCATTTCCTGGAGGAGCACACCATGGTTCAACTCTTCCCGCTGGACCCGCCGACCGAGGAGGGCCTGCTCGACGTCGGAGACGGCAACCGGATCTACTGGCAGACCCGCGGCAACCCCGCCGGCAAGCCCGTGGTCATCGTGCACGGCGGCCCCGGCGGCGGCGGGCGGCACGGCGACACCTCCTCGCTGGATCCGGCCGCCTATCGGATCATCAGGTTCGACCAGCGCAACTGCGGCCGCAGCCTGCCGCCCGCCTCGGACCCGGCGGTGAGCCTGGAGCACAACACCACCGGGCACCTGATCGCCGACATGGAGCTGCTGCGTGAACACCTGGGCGTGGAGCGCTGGTTGATCTTCGGTGGCTCCTGGGGGCCGACGCTCGCCCTGGCCTACGCGCAGCGCTACCCGGAGCGGGTGACCGAACTGGTGCTGGTCAGCGTCTTCACCGGCCGGGCCGACGAGATCGACTGGCTCTACCGCGGCGTCGGCCGGCTGCTGCCGGGCGCCTGGGAGGCGTTCCGCGACGCACTGCCGGAGGCGGACCGCGGCGGCGACCTGCTCGCCGCCTACGACCGGCTGCTCAACGCGCACCCGGACCCGGCGGTGCGGATGCAGGCCGCCCGCGACTGGTGCACCTGGGAGGACGCGGTCATCGCCCACGAGGTGAACGGCCACCCCGGCGCCTACAGCAACCGCCCCGACGACGCCCTGCTCACCCTGGCCCGGCTCTGCGCCCACTACTACAGCCGCGGCGCCTTCCTGGAGGACGGCCAACTCCTGCGCGACGCCCACCGCCTGGCGGGCATCCCGGGCGTCCTGGTGCAGGGCAAGCTGGACCTGGGCCTGCCGCTGCAGGCGGTCTGGGACTTGGCGAAGGCCTGGCCGGACGCCGAGCTGACGATCGTCGACGACTCCGGGCACACGGGCAGCGACGCGATGAGCGAGGCGGTGGTGGCGGCGCTGGCGCGGTTCGCGAAGACCGGATTCTGAGCCGCCCACCGCTGACGGCCGCCGCCGGACACGCCCGTTCGGCGGCGGCCACCGCCGAGACCGGAACGGGGAGCGCACCAGGTCTCCCTGACGCTCCGCCAGGCTACTCCCCCGCCGCCCAGCTCAGGCCGATCCCCTCCGCCAGCACCCGCTCGCCGAGCGTGGTGAGCGCCACCGCGCGTCCCGTGCCGACGGGCTCGACCCAGCCCGCCGCGAAGGCGTGGGCGCAGAGCGCGGCGCCCGCGGCGCCGGCCAGGTGGGGGCGGCGTTCGGTCCAGTCCAGGCAGGAGCGGACGGGTGGGCGCCGGGTGGCGGGGGGCAGGGCGATGCCGAGGCCGGTGAGCCAGGCGGCGCCCGCCGGGGTCAGGCTCAGCCCGTGCTCCCAGCTGAGCAGTCCGCGGCCGGTCATCGCCGTGGTGATCGCCACCCCGAGGGTGCCGGCCAGGTGGTCGTAGCAGGTGCGGGCGCGGGCCAGGGCGCGTCCGCGGTGGACGGCGAGCAGGGAGTTCGGCGGGTCGGCGCGGCGGGGTGCGCGGGCGGCGAGGTGCTCGATCAGGTCGGCGGTCTCCGGGTCGGCGAGGCGGACGTAGCGGTGCCGGCCCTGCCGTTCCTCGGTGAGCAGGCCCCCGGCGACCAGCCGGTTCAGGTGCCCGGTGGCGGTGGAGGGCGCCACCCCGGCGTGCCGGGCGAGTTCGTTCGCCGTCCAGGCGCGGCCGTCCAGCAGCGCCAGGCAGAAGGTGGCGCGGGTGCCGTCGGCGAGCAGCCCGGCCAGGGCGGCGAGGTCGGGGCCGTCGGTGTGCGGCGGCCGGCGGTGGGGGTCGTGGCTGTTCATCGCCTCCCATCCTGCACCCGGGATGCTTCGGCCGGGGCCGAAGCATCCCGGCCCTACCGTCGGCCCCATGAACACCATCGCGCCCGCCGCCCACCTGACCGTCGCCCCCAGCATCCTGTACTTCGGCACGCCGGTCGTGCTGCTCGCCACGGAGAACGCGGACGGCGGCGCCAACCTCGCGCCGATGTCCTCGGCCTGGGCGCTGGGCCGGGTACTGGTGCTCGGCATGGGCGCGCAGTCGCAGAGCGCGCGGAACCTGGCCGCCCGCCCGGACCTGGTGGTCAACCTGCCCGGCCCCGAGCAGTGGCCGGCCGTGGAGCGCCTGGCCCCGCTGACCGGGCGCGACCCCGTCCCGGCGGGCAAGCGTGCCGTCTTCCGGTCCGAGCCGGACAAGTTCGGCGCCGCCGGCCTGCACCCGCGCCCGGCCGAGCTGGTCCGGCCGCCGCGGGTCGCCGAGTGCCCGCTACAGCTGGAGGCCCGGGCCGTCCGGGTAGCTCCTGCTGCACCGTGCGAAGTGGGACGCCGACGCGGTCCGCGACGACGTACGCACCTGCGTGGTTGACACCTGCTCGACGATGCGGCGGTGCTCGTGGTCGACGAGACCGGCGACCTGAGGAAGGGCACCGCCACGGTCGGCGTGGACGCGGGGACACCCGCCCGCTGGGTCGCGGGCGACGAGGTCTACGGCGACAACCCGCATCTGCGAGCCGCACTCGAAGCCCGCCCGATCGGCGACGTGCTGGCCGTCTCCAGCACCCACCAAGTCATCACACGCGCTGGGAAGTTCGCGGCGAAGGCCCTCGTGGCGAAGATCCCCAAGCAGGCCTGGCAGCGACACTCGGCCCGAGCGGGCGCCAAGGGCGAACTCGCCTTCTATCGCTGCTTCTCACCCAGACCGGTACCTCTCTCCGAGCTGGTGGGATGGCCGGGCGGCGCTGGACTTCCTGGCACCGCTGGGTCACCCTCGCCATGCTCACCCACGCCTTCCTGGCCGTCACCACGGCCGCCGAACGTCACGACCGGCCAACCCTCGACGGCCTGATACCCATGACCGGCAACGAGATCCAGCACCTGTTCGCAGCCGTGATCTGCCCCGTCCAAGACCTCGCACACCGACTGCGCTGGTCATACTGGCGACGACCTCACCAGGCCCGTGCGCGCCAGTGCCACTACCGGCGGCAGGCCGCACTCCAACCATGAAAATCATGATCTAGGGCTGGAGTATTAGGCGCTGACTACGGCGCCCGACAGGCCATCGATGTAGACGCTGGGAGAGGAAGACTGATCCTGCCCGGAACTTGACAGGCTGACAAACCAACAGGGGCGCCACTGGCCGCCGATTTGCTTGGCAAGCAGAAAGGCGTCAGTCGCACGGCTTCCCGGGTTTTCTCTTACTGCCTGCTGTTCGGCGATCTCCTGAGAGACAGTGGGGTGCGGGAGTTGGGGATCGGGAGTCAACAGCGCCCTGGCGGACATCACCCGACCCCCGGCGGAGATCATGACATCGAGGCGCAGAGGCATCAGCACGCCATCGGCATTGTGGCGACGATACGAAATCGCTCGGGCTTCGCCTTGCTTTCCGGCGGGACTGGCCGTTCGCTGCGCGTCACCGATTCCATTCGGGAACCAGGTGCTGATGAACTGGTTGCCGATCGCCTCCATCTGACTGGCAGTCAGATTTCCGTCATCAGCCCGGAGGTTCGCGGAAGCCATCTCGGCCAATTGCTGGCTCGGCCACAGCAACTGGAAACTTCCCGCATCGGTCGTGACTGCGAGACGTGGGCCCGGGCCGACCGAAGGGTCCGGTGCCAGCTTTGTTGTTTCGACGTGGACCTGGGGACCGAATAGCTTTTCGGCAGCCTGGCGGGCGACGGCAATGTCAGGATGCGGAATGCTTGGCATCACTACGTCGGAGTAGATACGAATTGGCGATGCGAGGAAGACGGCAGCGACTGCCGCTAGTCCAGTTCCGAGAATCACCGCCCCTTGCAGGGCGCTTCGCATATTTGCTCGCATGCGGCGGTGGTGCAGCACGATCCAGGCGATGGCTGCCGCCACCCCTACGGCGGCACCGGCGGAGTTGTCGAGGAAGTCGGCGAGGTCACATGCCCTGCCGGTGCCGGCGAGCGTCTGCGTGACCTCGGTTGCAGCTGACAAGACGACATAGGCAGCGAGATTCGCTTCCCATCGGCCGAACGCCCATACGCCGCAGAACGCCAGTGGTACGTACAGGGCGATGTTCATCCACCCCTGTTCGTTGAAGGCGTCTGTGAATGATGCGCTCCCGATGGAGCACATCGGATGACCCCGGTCCCCCGAGTTCGATGGGGTCAGTGTTGCGGCTACCTCTAATGCGAGGAATAGGCCCCAGCACACTGCAGGGATCACGGGCCGGCCAATCCGGCGAGCAAGCAAGGCCGCCGCCACAGCGAACAGTAGGGCGAGCCCAGCGAAGACCGGGCCGATCGTAGGGACAGCGCGCCAGATTGCGTCGATCATGGTTCAGCTTTCATGCGGGAACGCCCGGAGCCACAGAAGTGGCTCCGGGCTGGAGGGCAAGTGCTCAGCAGGCCCAGACCTGCGGGGTCAGGAAGTCGCCCTGGCCCACGACGCTCAGGCCGCCGTAGATGTTGCAGTTGTACGGGTTCGAGCGGGCGGGCCACTGGTAGGACCTGGTCTGGCCCGAGGACTGGGTGAAACCGCCCAGGTCCCAGTTCTGCCCGCCGTCGGCCACGTAGTAGAACTCCGCGTTGATCGTGCCGCCACCGGTCTTCTGGTACTGGATGTTGGGGCTGTAGGTCCCGTTCCCGTTGGGGTTGGCCCAGAACGACAGGACACCGTTCGAGAGCTGCGTGCTGACGTTCGGGATGACGCCGCCGTGGCTCACCGACGAACCGTCGTTGACCGCGATGCTGACGCCGCCCTTGGCGGGCGTGGGCGTGGCCGCCTGAGCAGAGTTGGTGCTGAAGACTGCGGCGAATGCCGCCGCGGTGACAATGAGGGCCGCTGCGCGACGCATCATTTTCTTCTCCTGAGTTCTAGGGCTGTTGGTGTGCCTGTCCTCGAAGAGGTCCGGATTCCCCCCGGTCGGCTTAACCAAGAACCTACGCCCACAAATCGATGTGACTCAGCTACTTCCTTTCGGACACGTAAGTCATTGTGCAAGCATCCTGACGGTACGTCAGTTCCACTTTAGGACATGATCGGATATACCCGGAACGACCGTGACGACAAGGTCACAAACTGCGACTATGGCGTGTGTCACATGGGCTTGACCTGGGTGTATCCCGGCAACTGTGACACCATCCGTCACTCCCAGCACACTTCCCGTCCCACCCACATTCGTGAGCAACGAGTAGATCCAGCACTCGCGACGTGTCATCAACTCGCCGGCGGACCGGTGCCTGCGGCCGAAGGAGAGTCGTCGCGGCGCTCTCCCGCACCTAGGCGGTGTGCGCCGTCGGCCTGCTCCCTCACGGGCGCGGCGGCGCTCACCGCCTACCGCACCGCTTGAGCCGCCGACGCCCGCACCGACCAACTCGTCCTCCAGCAGCTCCGCCAGAGCCCCGGTCACGACGCCGCCGGCCTCGCCGCTGCCCTCGCACTGCGCCCCGCCGCCGCCCGGCTCAGCCTCCACCGGCTCTCCCACAACGGCACTCTGCCCGCGCCCGACAGCCCGGCCGACGCCAGCCACTGAACATGTCACAGCGAAGGGGGGCCGCCACCTGTGACCGAGTACTTCAGCTGGCGAGTTGAGCGTCGGCTGAAGCAGGTGCCGTCGGCCTCGGGTGACGTAATATGTGCCCTGTAGTAATGGCTATTACATTGCCGATGGTGGGGTCACAGCTTCGGGAGGGCTTGATGGTTGGGGACATAGTCACGACCTGGGTGGCGGGCTGGGCAGTGTCCCGACGGACGCCCCCGCCGGTCGAGAAGCTCTGGGGGTACTACATCGAGGTGGCCGACAACCCCGACGAAGTGGGGCGCCATGTTCTCCCCGAGGCCGAGGAGTCATTGGTCCGCAGCGCCGCTGCCTCCGTGTCCGCACCGCGGACCTGGATGAAGATGCCCGCGGAACCGGAGGAGATCGAACCCTGGCTGCCCCGTGCATGGGTGGTGGCTTGGAAGGAGACCGGACATCTGATGGCCGTTGACCTGATGGCCACACATCCGGCCCCACCCGACGGGTACACCACGACTGTCGAGACCATAGGAGCCGTCACCTGCATCCGGGTGCTGGATGCGGCAGGCGAGCAGGCTGCCAAGGGACAGATGGCCGTCCTTGGGGAGGCCGTGGTCGTGGACCGGGTGGTGACGGAGGAGACCCACCGGCGGCGCGGACTGGGCGGCTTCGTGATGCGTTCGCTCGCCGACCACGCCCTGCGGGAGGGCGCGGTTCTCGGCGTTCTCGGCGCAACGGACGCCGGGCGCGCGCTGTACGAGACGCTGGGCTGGAAGAAGCACGCAACGCTCGCGGAGTGCATCTACCGGCCCTGAGGCCAGAAGCACCCCTCTTACAAGTAGGGGGCTCAGAGCGGGACAACGACAGCAGCGAGATTCGATCTGACCTGCCATCACGATCTCAGCGAAGGTCAGCACCTCGCTGGTCGTCACCGGCGACGGCCACCAGTGCGCCGAGTACGCGCTGACCGGTGGTCAGGCCCTGACCGTCGCCGGGCAGGTCGGCATCCTCGCGGCGGCGCTCGGCCGCCCGATCGAGGTCCGCCCGGCGGCGAGCCCGGAGCAGGCGCTGCGCTCCCGCTTCCCCGGCGGCACGCCCGGGCCGCTGGCGGACGCGCTGATCGAGGGCTTCGCGCTGATGCGCGCCGACACCACCGGCTTCCGCACCGCCACCGCACGGCAACTGCTCGGCCGCGAGCCGGGCAGCTTCGCCGACTGGCGCGCGCGCCACGCCGCGGCGTTCAGCGGCCCCAGCCGCCCGACGGGGTGACGCCGTCGCGGGAGTGCCACCAGAGCCGGGTGCGGATCGGCCGGGTGGTGCGCTCCCGCAGGCAGCTGCGCCAGAGACCGAGGCTGAAGGCGACGTCGTCGGTCAGCCGGACCGCCGCCCAGGGCAGCAGCGGGAGCGCGGGCCGGGTGCGGCGGTGCGCCAGCACCGTGGGCAGCACGGCCGCGGCGGCGAGCGGCAGGCGCAGCCGGGGTACGGCGGCGGCGAGCGGGACGGCCAGCGGCCACCAGGCCCTGGTCACCGTCCGGCCCAGCACCTCGACCGTGCGCAGGGTGCTGCCCGTGCCGATCAGGGCCGCCTGCTGCCAGGGCCGGTCGCTCCACTCCGACAGCCGGTGGGCCACCAGCGCGGTGGTCCCGGCGGTGAGCGCGGCGGCGGCGACCGGGCGGCGGGCCACCAGCAGCGCCCAGGCGGCCGCGCTCGCCGCGGGCACGGCGACGGCGGGCAGCTTGTCGGGGTGGCGGACGGCGAGCGGTCCGGCCGAGCCGCCGTACTGGATGCGCTGGGCCAGCCACTGCCGGGGCCGGGTGCGGTGCTGGTGGCCGACCGTGACCGAGGGGTCGTAGCGGACGTGGTGGCCGTCGGCGGCCAGCCGCCAGACCAGGTCGACGTCCTCGCCGACCCGGATGCTCTCGTCGAAGCCCGCCCCGACGGCCGCACGCCGGACCAGCAGGGCCGCGCTGGGCAGGTAGCTCACCACGGCGCCGGGGCGGACGATCGACTCCCGCGGGCCCATGTCCAGCGCGGAGTGCTCGTTCTCGTACCGCGCGAACAGCCCCTGGCCGGGCCGGTCGGCGGTGATCCGGGGTGCGGCGACGGCCACGGCGGGGTCGGCGAAGTGCGGCAGCAGGCCCTCGATCCAGTCGGGGCCGGGCACGCAGTCGGAGTCCAGGAAGGCGACCAGGTCGGTGCCGGCGTGCGCGAGCCCGGTGTTGCGGGCGGCGGCCGGGCCGCCGTTCACGGGGCGCCGGACCAGCCGGGCGCCGGCCGCCCGGACCACCTCGGCCACGGCCTCCGGGTCGGCGGAGGCGTCGTCCACCACGATCACCGCCACCCCGCCCGGCAGTCCGGCCAGGCAGCGCGCCAGCTCCCCCGCCCGGTCCCGGACCGGCACCACCACGGTCACCGCCGGCCGAGGCCCGTCCAGCGGCGGCACCGGGTGCAGCAGCCCGGCCCGGACCAGCCGCCGGGCCAGCAGCCCGGCCGCCCGGCCGTCGCCGACCGGCTTCCCGGCCAGCCACTCGCCGACCAGGGCGGCCGCGGGCCCGGCCAGCCGCACCAGCCGGTAGGGGGCGCCGCCGAGCAGCACCCGCCCATCCTGATGCACCGTCAGATTATCGTCGGCCCGCAGCCGGAAGGCAGCGGGCAGCGGCAGCTCGTCAGTCACCGGGTGTCCTCGAACATCGCGGGGGGCCGACCAGCCGGGGCGGCACGGGAGGGTAGCCGGATCAGCATGGCGGCTCTGCGGGTCCGGCGACAAGACCCAATATCGTTTGTACAGACTGCTGTTGAGGGAACGTCAGTCGCCCCCCGGGGGGGGCGACGAAGCCGGACTCGTGGGCGGCGATCACCGCCTGGGCGCGGCCAGTCCGACCAGGGCCAGCAGCGGGACCGGCGCCAGCAGCGGGTAGCAGCTCCGGGCGGCGCCGGCCGGCAGCGCCAGCCCGTTGATCCGGGTCGGGCCGGGGCGGCGGGCGCGGTGCAGAGGGCGCCGACGGCGCCGACCGCGTAGGCCACTACGCGCTGCGCTTCACCGACCCTCCGCCCACGGCCTACGGGCACTGGACCGGCCTGGCGCTGCTGGCGCTCTGGGCGGGGGCGGCGGCCCGGGCCGGTGGACGGGCGCTGGCGGGGCGGGTCGCCCAGCGGGCGCGAATCCCGCCAGCGGTGAGCCAGAATTAAGACATCACCAGTTCTTCGTTCATCGTACAACGGGGGCTACGAAGCGGACGTGACGGTGGAGTGCCACGCGAAGCCCACCGGCCCCTGAAGTCACGCGGGCCAGTCGAGCACCGTCACCTCGGGCCACTGCTGGCGCCAGCGTGCCGTCTTCGCCTCATAGACGGCACGCGGCGCGAGCACCGGGTTCGGCCGCACGACCAGGTTGAAGACATCCGCCAACCCGTGCGGCGCGTACACCCGCCACCGCCCGTCCGGCTCCTGCCGCACACCGAGGCAGCAGGTGGTCGCGGCGAAGCTGTCGATCGCCGCCTCGGTGGAGGGGTACGGAGCGCACGGGACACCGAACTTCTGCTCGTACCAGAGGTGCACGCGCGCTTCGTTACGCACCTCGACGTGCACGGGCAGATCGGCGAAGGCCTCGGCGGCTGCACGGATGACGGCATCCTCGGCTTCCCAGGAGAGGTCGGTGGCGTCGAAGTAGAAGACGTCGTAGTCCTTGATGCCGTGCGTGGGCGGGCGGTCCGTGACCACGTTCCACACAGTCTGGAACAGGCACCCCGCCGTGACGTACCACCCGGGTAGCCCGAGCACCCCGACCCGGTCCAGCACCTCCAGCAGCACGTCGTTGCGGGCGAGCGCGGCTTCCAGCGCGGCGAGCTGCTCATCGAGGGGGAGGCGACCGATCACCGGTCATGCCTACCACGAGGGGCCGTCACACCCCGTACTCGTAACCGATCGTCAGCCGCGTCGGCAGGCACCACTCGGTGTACTGGATGAGTCCGGTGTCGTCGCTCCAGCGCGTCGCACCGGCGAGGATCGGCGCCCCGGCGGCCAAGCCGAGCGCCGCCGCCTCGCGGGCGTCGGCGGCGCGGCCGTGCATGTCGTCGCGCGCCGAGGTGATGGAGCGTCCGGTGGCCTCCAGCACCCGGGCCGTCAAGCCGTCGTTCTTCCCGGGCGCGGTGCTGAGCAGGTCCGGGACCAGCACGGCGAACGGCGCGGGGAACCAGTCGACGGCGAAGAGCGTACGGACGCTGCTGCGCCCGGCGACGTACTCGCGGCGCACCACCTGGTCACCGTGGTCCAGGTCGAAGAGGTCGGCCACGTAGACCGGCGGCACCACCAGCTGGGCGGCGGCCACCAGCGAGGTCTCGCCGTCCATGAAGCTGCGCATCGTGTTCCGCACCGCCGCCAAGCGGTCCGCCGGGCTCGCCGTCGCCGGCGTCTCGTCCGCGACGAAGGTGCCGCGCGGGCTGGTCCGGATCAGCTTCTCCACCTGGAGCTGCGACGACGCCTTGCGCACCGTCTCGACCGCCACGCCCCAGCGGGCGGCGAGCTCCTTGTTGCTGGGCAGCCTACTGCCGGCGGGGAGTGCGCCGGTCAGTATCTGGCGACGGTAGTGGTCGGTGATGCGAGTGAACGCCTGCTGCCGCTCAGTGCTGCACAGCGCGGCGCGTACGGCTTGATCCTCGCGCGGCCGAGTTCGGAGCGGCTGATGCACGCTCGCCTCGACGAGAGCGGCGGCGCCGTCGAGCTGCCGTTCGTGGTGGGCGACGCCTCTCATCCGGTGTGGATCCGCCGCGTGTGATGGTCGCCCTCAGTCTGCCCCGTCCGGGCGTCGGCTTCGTGGGCGCGGACGCGGTCCCGCCGGATCAGCCATGCCGCCGACGGGATGCCCAGCAGGCTGATCGGAACCATCGTGAACGGCGCCGGGACGAAAGCAACGCTGAGGGCGGCGAGGCACAGCACCAACCCCACCACCTTCACCAACGTCGGCGGGCGGCGGGCCAGCCGTCGCAGGATCTCGCTGGTGGTCTCGTCATCGCGCCCGTCTCGCATGCCGCCATTCTCCGCCCTACCCGTAGAACTCCGCCCGCACCTTGCGCAGCCATGCCTCCGCCGGGCGTTCGTCCGGCTGGGCCGGGAGTACGCCGGGGGTGGTGAACTCCGCCTCCGCGCGGGCCAGGTGGGCCTCGCCGAGGGGCGGCTCGGCGACGATGCGTTCGGCCTCGGCGCGCAGGGCGGCCGGGTCGGAGAGGCGGATCGTCAGTTCGCCGGTGCGGTGCAGGCCGACGCCCTGGTGGAGCAGGCGCAGGACGTGGCGGGCGTGCTTGGCGGAGCGGGCGCGGGCCTCGTCGTCGAGCGGGCGCTGGGCGCGGGACTGGAGTTTGCGGATCTGGTGGGTGGCGTAGCCGAGGTAGGCGTTGCGGACGGCGTTGGCGGAGAGGAACGAGTCGCGGATGGCGATGAGTTCGTCCCCGAGCGGGGTTCGCACCTCGTACAGCTCCGCCGGCAGCCAGGCCAGCTCCATCGCGGTGGGGTTGCAACTCAGCGCCAAGCGGCACCACTTGGCTGCCTCGTGCAGGGTGCGGTCCGGCTTGGTGGTCACCTTCGACTCGGTCGGCCGGTGCAGGCCGTGCAGGTCGGCGGTCGCCACGGCGAAGAGGCCGAGCCGGTCGATGTCGGAACCGGCGTGCGCCAGGCCGTAGGCGGTGGAGCCGACGATGCCGGAGAGCAGGATGTTCATGGGCACGACGCTCCTTCGCTGTGGTGGTGCCGAGGATCGTAGGTCGGCGGCGCCGGGCCGCGCCAAGGAGTTTTGCGACCGCAGGGGTAGCAGTGACGCCAGGCGTCCGGTCAGGGAAGAATGGCCCCCGCACAGCGAGGTGTCGGGCGCTGGCGTGGTCGTGCTGGTTCGTTCGCGTAGATCGATGAGGTTTGCCTGTGTCCGTGTCCGCTGAGTCGTCCGGTTCGTTCGGTCCGGCCGAGCCCGAGGATTCCGTGCCCGCCGATGACGCCCTGCGAGAGGTGCTGATACGTTTCCGCGACGCCGCGGCCGACGCCCCGTCGGAGGCCGCGACCCAGTACCTGCTGGACCTGGTGGCCCGGGAGATGACGGCGCGGCTCGGGCGGTTCGACCGGGAGACCCTGGTGACCTGGCGCGAGCTGGGGACCCAGCAGGACGCGGGCGGCAAGTCGGCTGCGGCCGTGCACCTGCTGGGCCAGGTGGTGACCGACATGGCGCAGGAGCTGGGCCCGTCCGACCCCGACACCCTGGTCGCGCACCTGGAGCTGGCCACCGCGATCGGCAACAGCGGCGACCCGCGCACCGCCTCGCAGCGGTTCCAGGAGCTGCTGCCCGCGCTGACGGCGGTCCACGGCACCTACGACGCCCGGGTGCTGACGGTCCAGGTGCGGCTGGCGGCCAACCAGGCCCGCGCGGGGGACGTGCTCACCGCCGTGCAGCAGTTGCAGGGCCTGATCCCGTGGCTGCAGCAGAACCTGCCGGTCGGCCACCCGCTGGTCGGCGAGGCCCGGTGCGCGCTGGCCCGGCTGGTACCGACCTTCCGGCACCTCACCGGCACGCCCAACGGCACCGGGCTGGGCCCGATCGAGGCCGTCGCCATGGTGCACCGGCTGCTGGTCTGGGACTTCGCCAACGACGCCGAGGCCAAGGCCTGCATCGACGACCTGGGCCGGTTCACCGGCAAGCGCGGCATCGCCGGCAAGCTTTCCAGCGTGCCGGAGAACATGCCCGCCGAGCAGGCGACCGCGGTGCTGCTCGCCTGAGCGCGACCGGACCGGGCGTCAGTCGCCCCGCACCAGGGCGTGCAGGTGCTGGTCGTGCCAGCCGTCCTGGTGGCGCAGGGCGTCGCGCATGGTGCCCTCGTACTCGAAGCCGGCCCCGACGGCGACCCGGCAGGACGCCTGGTTCGCCACCGCGTGGCAGAGCCGGACCCGGTGCAGCCCCAGCTCGCCGAACGCCCAGTCGCTGAGCGCCAGCACGACGGGCACGGCGAGGCCGGCGCCCCGGGCGGCCGGGAGCAGCCAGTAGACGAGCTCGCCGCCGCGGACCGCCGGATCGAGGTCGAGACCGTTCAGGCCGATCAGCCCGACCGCTCGCCCGCCCCGGTCGACCGCCCAGACCGCGCCCGTGCCGGCCCGCCAGCGCTCGCGCATCCGCGCGATCCGGCCCCGCGCCGCCTCCGCCGAGGCGACCTCCAGCAGGTTCCACTGCCGGATCGCCAGGTCCTCCCCCGCCGCGAGCAGCGCCCCGGCGTCCTCGGGCTGCCAAGGCCGCAGCAGCAGCCCGGCCTCCGGTAGCGGGACCACGGGCTGCTCGTCGGTGCACGGGTTGATCATGGACCTCACGGTATCCGGGAATTCCTCCTGCCCCGGGTGTCCGGATCGGCTGTCCCCGTTCGTCACTACGGTAGAACCGTACGAACCAGGGAGGCACCGCCATGAAGTACATGATGTTCGTCTGCACCGACCCCCGGCCCGACACCGACCCCGCGCCGGAGACCGACATCGACGTCTGGGTCGACACCAATGACGCGGCCGGCCGCCGGCTCCAGGGCATGGTGCTGGCGGGCAAGGAGGCGGCCACCACGGTGCGCGTGCGCAACGGCGAACTGCTGCTCTCGGACGGCCCGTTCGCCGAGACCAAGGAGTTGATCGTGGGCTTCGACCTGCTGGACTGCAAGGACCTGGACGAGGCCATCGAGGTCGCCCGGACCCACCCGATGGCGCGCGGCGGCCGGATCGAGCTGCGGCCGCTCGCCGACTTCGAGCAGTGAGCCCGCTCTCCGGCGCAGGTCCGGCGGCCCGCTCCGCGGCGGCTTCGGCCGCCGCGGAGGCGGCGCGGGAGGGGTACCAGCGGATCGTGGCGGCACTGATCCGGGTCACCGGCGACTGGACGCTGGCCGAGGACTGCGCGCAGGAGGCGCTGGCGCAGGCCCTGGCGAGCTGGGCGGTGGACGGGGTGCCGGGCAATCCGGGCGGCTGGCTGATGACGGTGGCGCGCAACCGGGCGCTGGACGTGCTGCGGCGGGCGACTGTGGAGCGGGCCAAGCTGGCCGAGTTGGCGCTGCTCGCCGAGCGGGCGGAGGGGGCGGAGGGGGCCGCGGCCGCGGCTGAGGCGGCGACAGAACAGGACGTCGAACTGGCCGACGACCGGCTCCGGCTGATCTTCACCTGCTGCCACCCGGCGCTCACCCTGGAGGCCCGGGTGGCGCTGACCCTGCGGACGATCTGCGCCGTGCCGACCGCCGATATCGCGCGCTACCTGCTGGTCGGCGAGTCGGCGATGACCCGGCGGCTGACCCGGGCCAAGACCCGGATCGCCCAGGCCGGCATCCCCTACGCGGTGCCGACCGGCGCCGCGCTGGGCGAGCGGCTGCCGGGCGTACTCGCCGTGCTCTACCTGCTCTTCACCCACGGCTACGGGCCGGACGGCGAGCCCGCGTTCGCCGAGGAGGCGGTCCGACTCGCCCGGCTGCTGGCCAGGTTGATGCCCGGCGAGCCCGAAGTCCCGGCACTGCTGGCGCTCTTCCTGCTCCAGCACTCCCGCCGCGACGCGCGGCGGGACGCGCAGGGGCGGCTGGTCACCCTGGACCGGCAGGACCGGTCCCGCTGGGACGGCGCCGCGATCGCCGAAGCGCTCGGGCTGCTGGCCGACTCGCGGAGCACCGGGCCGTACGCGCTGCAGGCCCGGATCGCTGCCTGCCACGCCACCGCGAGCTCGCCCGGGGCCACCGACTGGGTCCGGATCGCCGACTGCTACGACGAGTTGGCCCGGCTGCAGCCCAGTCCGGTGATCGAGCTCAACCGCGCCGTGGCGCACGGCTACGCGCACGGCCCGGCCGCCGGGCTGGCGCTGCTGGCGGCCGCGCGGGCGGGCGGCGCGCTGGACGACTACCCGCTGGCGGTGGCCGCCGAGGCCGAACTGACCGCCCGGGCGGGCGACGGCGAGCAGGCGGCGCGGCTCTTCCGCACCGCCGCCGAGCGCGCCCGTGGAACGGCGGAGCGGGAGGCGCTGCTGGAAAGGGCGGAAACCTTGCGGAAATCCGTGGGCAGTGGTTCGGCGGGGTGATTCCGGCTGCCGGTGTTCCGGGTCGGTGGACCGGTTCGTGGTGGTGCGGCGGTATTCCGCTGGGATGGTCGGGGGTGGATGGAGTGGGGGGCAATACCCGGAGCCCGGTGGAATGCGGAGCGGGGCGCGCGGAAAACGTTCTCGGGTGCCCGCAGGATAGCCGGTGTGATGAGTTGACGGTCATTCAATCGGGCGGCGAGGCAGAGTGCCTGACGGACCTTTGCAAGGCAGCGTCAGTGCCCAAGGGAATCGCAGTGCGCCGTCACTCCCCCGAGATCGAGGGCATGACGTACACCAGTACGGTCGGCATCCCGGCAATTCTCCGGAGTGCAGATGTGCAGAGCGTCCCAACCGCCGAAGGAGGCCAGCAGCAGATCGGTGGCGGTGCCGTCGCCGACCAGTTGGCAGACCGATCGGCCGGTGCGGGCCAGTTGGGAGAGCAGCAGTTCGGCGAAGAGCGGGTCGGCCTTCTCGTAGCCCAGTTCGCCGGAGACGAAGACCCGGGCGAAGCGCGGGGCGAGGCCGGAGAGCGCCAGCTTGCGGCGCTGCAGGGTGCGGCAGCCCTGGGTGACCAGCCACAGCTCGTGGCGGGCGGCGAGCCGGTCCAGGTGCGCGGGCACGCCGGGGAGGGGGCGGGTCAGCTCGGCCCGGCGGTGGCGGAACCGGGCGGCGGCCTCGGCGGCATCGGAGCCATGGGAGCCATCGGAGGCCTCGGGCGCTGAGCGTGCGTCAGCGGAGAGCTGGTGCAGCGCCGCCGCCCAGGCCCGCTCGTCGTGGCGCAGCAGCCGCTCGCGGACCCGCTCGGGCAGCTCGTCCAGGGTGCCGTAGTCCACCCAGAGCGACTCCCAGGAGCTGACCTGGGCCAACGCGGGATGCCGGCGCGCCGGTTCGGCGCGCCAGACGCGGCGGACGGCGGCGAGCACGCCGTCCACGGCCTCCGCTGTCGCCGGAAGGCCGAGACTGCCGAGACTGCCGAGGGTGTCGGCGATGGCCCGGCGGGCGGCGGGGACGTCCGGGATCAGCGTGTCGTCGAGATCGAGCAGCAGGACCGGCGCGCCGGTCACCTCGCGGGCTGCCGCACCAGGTAGACGTCCACCGGGTCCTCGCTGTCCAGCACGAACCCGAACCGCTCGTAGAGCCGGCGGGCCGGGCTGCCCTGGAGCACGTTCAGCCTGGTCAGGAGGGAGTCGCGGTCGCAGCGCGCGAGCAGCTCGCGCAGCACGCCGGTGCCGACGCCGGCGCCCTGGAGGTGCTCGGCGAGGTAGAAGTGCTCCAGCCAGTGGCCGTCCTCGGCGGGCCGCAGCGCGACGCTGCCCGCGAGCGCGCCGTCCACCTCGATCACCCAGGTGTGCGAGGCGTCGAACCCGTCCCGGAACCGCTGCCGCACCCGCTCGGGGTCGTAGCGGCCCAACCGCTCCAGGTCCGGCCGCATCACCACGGCCCGGATCTCCGCCAGGGGCTCCACATCCGCCGCCGTCGCCTCGCGCAACACCCGGTTCACCATGATCGCGAGGCTAGCGTGCCGGGCACGCGGCCCGACCAGCGGGGATGCCGGAGGCGGGCTGGCGGGGGCGGCGGAGTGCGCAGCGGGCGGGGGTGGAGGGGCGGGGCTGCTGTCCGGCAAGGGAGCCGGGGATGGCTGGGCCACCTCCCCGTCGGGACGCCGGGTGCGGAGCAGCCGAGACACCGCGCCCGCCCCGCACCGGGAAGGCCGACGACGTGCGAGGAGCCCGTTACCCAGCCACCCCCGCCAGCGCCCCCTTCGCCGCCGCCCGGCCCGCTTCGAAGCCGCGGATCAGGACGTCGCCGTCCCGCGCCAGCCGGCTGACGTGCGGGGTGTCCGCCCCGGGGTGGACGGTGAGCACCGCCGGGCCCGTCGGGGGGCGGTGCAGGAAGGTGTCGTCGGCGTGCAGGCGGGCGCCGCGGGAGAGGTAGGAGTGCCGCAGCGGCGCGGGGTAGCGGCGCAGTGCGGTGCCCGCGATCATCCGGGAGCCGCGGGACGGACCCACGGGAGCCGTGGCCGCAGCCCCCGGACGGCGGGAGCGCAGCACCAGGACGTGGCTCGCGCCCTGGTGGAGGGCGGTGCGGAACGGGACCGACTCCGCCAGTCCCGCGTCGAACCATCGCCGGCCGCCCAGTTCCACCGGCGGCCCGGCCAGCAGCGGCAGGGCGGCGCTGGCCCGCAGGGCGAGGCGGAGTTCGGCGGGGCCGGTGAGGTAGGGGCGCAGGTCGGTGGACTCGCCGGTCAGCACGTCGGTGGCCAGCGGGTGCAGGGTGATCGGGTTGGCCAGCACGGCGGCGAAGTCCATCGGCGCGACTTCCACGTAGAGCCGCTCGACCAGGTCGCGGACGTCCACCACCGGCCGTCCGAGCCAGGCGTTGCGCAGCTTGATCATCGCCTTCGCGTAGGCCGGCTCGGCCCAGCCGCGCAGCAGTTCCGGGGAGCTGCTGAGCAGCCAGGCGCCGGTGATGCCGCCGGCCGAGGCGCCGTACACGGCGTCGAAGGCGGGCAGCAGGCCGCTCTCGTGCAGGCCCAGTGCCATCCCGGCGGAGATCGCGCCCCGCATCCCGCCGCCCTCGACGGCCAGCGCGATCCGGTGGCCGTCGGTGCGGGCGCCGGGCCGGCTGCCGGTCCGCGCGCGTTCGGCGAGCGCGGCGAGGACCGGGTGCGGATCGGGAAACTGCTGGGTCATCGGCGGGTGCTTCCTGCGAGGATGGCGAGGCCACGAACGAACGGAGGGGACCGTGATACAGGGTAAGGCGGCTGTGGTGACCGGGGGTTCGCGCGGGATCGGGCGCGCGATCGTCGAGCGGCTGCGGCGCGACGGCGCCGAGGTGGTGTTCGGTTACGCGAACAACGAGGCGGCGGCGCGCGAGGTCGAGAAGCTGACCGGTGCGGTGGGACTGCGGGCGGACCTGTCCGACCCGGCGCAGACGGAGCAGCTGATGGCGGCGGCCGAGGAGCGGTTGGGCGGCCTGGACGTGCTGGTGAACAACGCGGCGGCGTCGTTCGCGCCGGCCTCGATCGCCGAGACGGAGCTGGCGGACTTCGACCGGGTGCTGACGGTGAACGCCCGCTCGGCGTTCCTGACCATCCGGCACGCGGCCCGGACCATGCGCGAGGGCGGACGGATCGTCAACGTCTCGACGGTCAATACGGTGCGCCCTTCGGTGAAGATCGCGCCGTACGCGGCGAGCAAGGGGGCGCTGGAGCAGTTGACGGCGGTGGCGGCGAAGGAGCTGGGCGCCCGGGGGATCACGGTGAACACCGTCTCGCCGGGGTTCACCGACACCGACCTGCTGCGCGGGCTGAACCCGGCCGAGGTGCTGGAGGCGGCGGCCGCGCTCTCGCCGCTGGGGCGGCTGGGCCAGCCGGCGGACGTGGCCGATGTGGTGGCCTTCCTGGTCGGCCCGGACGGCCGCTGGATGACCGGCCAGAACCTGCGCGCTTCGGGCGGGGTCGGCTGACGGAGGTCCGACGGGCGGGGCCGGCTGACACCACGTCAGTCGGCCCCGCCCGGTTAATAATGGGCAGCATTACCGCAGGCCCTACGCCCACCACCGGTTAATAATGCGCAGCATTACCGCCGCTCCACACTCACCGCCGATTAATAATGCCCAGCATTACCGCTGCACCGCCTGCCGCCGCCCTCCCGCGCCCCGGTGCCGTCCGCGGCTCTGCTGCGGGACGCCTGCCGCGTGCGCGGTCGGCCAGGCGGCCACGGGGTTGCCGATCCACCGGGTGCTCGCCGGGATCGACTCGCCGCGCATCGCCAGTGAGGCTCCGCCGATCGAGGCGCCGGCGCCGATCGTGGTGCCGGGCAGCACGATGGAGTTGGGGCCGAGGGTGGCGCCCTCGTCGAGTCGCACGGTGCCCAGCCGCATCACCCGGTCGTGGAACAGGTGGGTCTGCAGCACGGTGCCGCGGTTGACGCTGGCGCCGGGCCCGACGGTGACCAGGTCGGCCTCCGGCAGCCAGTGGGTCTCGCACCAGGCGCCGCGCCCGATCTTGGCGCCCAGGCTGCGCAGCCACAGGTTGAGGTAGGGCGTGCCGAGCAGGGCCTGGCCGCCCCAGGGCATGGCCAGCTCCTCCACGAAGGTGTCGTACAGCTCGTTGCGCCAGACGAAGCTTGACCAGAGCGGATGCTCACCGCTGCGGAACCGGCCGACCAGCAGCCACTTGGCGAGCGTGGTGACCAGGCAGGCGGCCAGCGTGGCGCCGGCCAGCACCACGCCGCCGACGGCGAGCGCCGCGGCCACGCCGTCCCGGTCGATCACCGCCTCCAGCGCGCCGAAGACCAGGTCGCCGAGGATCACCGTGAGCACCACCGGCAGCAGCCGGCAGAGCTCCACGCAGGCCCGGGCCAGCATCAGCCGGCGCGGCGGGTCGTAGGTGCGGCCCTCGTCGGCCTGGTCGGCCACCCGGGGCAGCTCGATGCCGGGCCGCCCGAGCCAGGAGGAGCCGGGCGCGGCGTTGGCCGGAGCGTCGGAGAGCACCCCGACCAGCGCCCGGTCGGGCAGCTCGCGGTCGGCCCCGACGATGCCGGAGTTGCCCACGAAGGCGCGCCGGCCGACCCGCGACGGTCCGACCCGCAGCCAGCCGCCGCGCACCTCGAACGGCGCGATCAGGGTGTCGTCGGCGAGGAACGCACCGTCGTCCACGGACATCTGGCCGGGCAGCGCCAGCACCGTGGAGGCCTCCACCCGGCTGCCGATCCTGGCGCCGAGCAGCCGCAGCCAGACGGGGGTGAAGAGGCTGGCGTAGAACGGGAAGAGGGTGCGCCGGGCGGTGTCCATCAGCCGGTTGACGGCCCAGACGCACCAGGCGACCTTGCCGTGCGCGGGGTGGTACCCGGGTTTGACCGGCAGGCTGCAGATCCGGATCAGCAGCACCAGCAGCAGCGCGTAGACCAGCACGGTGACCAGGGTGAGCACGGCGCTGGCCGGCAGCAGCTGCAGCAGCACGGTGCCGAGCGTGCGGTCGGCGTCCAGCATCGGGTAGAGCACCAGCAGCGCGGGCAGGGCGGCGAGCAGCGGCAGCGCGGTGAAGCCGAGCAGGCCGAGGCCGTAGGCGAGGTTCCAGAAGCCCCGGCCACGCGTCCGTCCCCCGCCCGGCCAGGGGTCGCCGGGTTCGCTGCTGGGCCGGGCGGGCGCGCCGTGGTAGCGCTGGCCGGCCGGCACGGCGTCGAGCACGCAGCTGCCGGGGGCGACCTCGGCGGCGGTGCCGATCCGGGCGCCGGGCATCAGGGTGGCCCGGGTGCCGATCCGGGCTCCGGCACCGATCTCGATCGAGCCGAGGTGCAGCAGGTCGCCGTCCAGCCACCAGCCGGCCAGGTCCACGCCCGGTTCCACCGAGCAGTCGGCGCCGAAGCTGGCCAGGCCGGTGATCGGCGGCAGGGCGTGCAGGTGGGCGCCGCGGCCGACCCCGCAGCCGAGCAGCCGGGCGTAGTGCCGGGCCCACGGGGTGCCGATCAGCTCACCGGCGCCGAACGCGACGGCGGCCCGTTCGGCGGCCCAGAGCCGCAGGTGCGCCAGCCCGCCGCGTGGATAGCTGCCGGGTCGCAGCCGGGCGGTGAGCAGCCGGGCGCTGAGGCCGGTGAGCAGCAGCCGGCCGAAGGGGCTGGAGAGCACCAGCAGCCCGCTGATGATCAGCCACCAGGGGGTGTGCGGCGCCCAGCTGAGCCGCCCGCCCATCAGGTTGTCCACCCCGGCGACGGCGAGCACCCAGCGCACGCTGGTGACGGTGTAGAGGACGGCGAGCACCAGGGTCTGGCCGATCGCGGCCCGGCGCGGGGTGCGGCGGACCCGGCGCTGCCGGTCGGGTCCGCCGTCCTGGCCGTCCAGCATGGCGGCGAGGTCGCCGAGCACCGGGTTCGCGTACAGGTCGGCGACCGAGAGGCCGGGGTACTTGGCCCGCAGCACCGAGATCAGCCGGGCGGCGACCAGGCTGGAGCCGCCGAGCGCGAAGAAGTCGCTGTCGGCCTGGACCGGCAGGCCGAGGGTGGCCTCCCACTGCTCGGCCAGCCAGCCGGCGGTGCCGGTCAGCCGGGACCGGTCGCCGCCGTCCCCCTGGCCGAGGCCGGGCAGCGGCCAGGGCAGGGCGTTGCGGTCCACCTTCCCGGAGGTCTTGGTGGGCAGCTGGTCGACGACGGCGAGCAGCGGGACCAGGGCGGCGGGCAAACGTTCCTGCAAGTGTTTCCGGGCCAGCGTGAGGTCGGGCTCCACCCCGGGGTGCGGCACCAGGTAGCCGACCAGCAGCTGGCTGCCGGCCGGGTTGGTGCGCACGGCCGCGGCGGCGGCCCGGACGCCGGGCAGCGCCTGCAGGGCGGCGTCCACCTCGCCGAGCTCGATCCGCCGGCCGCCGAGCTTGACCTGTTCGTCGGCGCGGCCGACGAAGAGCAGGCCGCGCGGGTCGGCCACGACCAGGTCCCCGCTGCGGTAGACCCGGCCGCCGGGCAGCACGGGGTGCGCGGTGAACTTCTCCGCGTCCTTGACCGGGTCCAGGTAGCGGGCGGTGCCGATGCCGCCGATCAGCAGTTCGCCGGTCTCGCCCCAGCCGACCGGGTGGCCGGCCTCGTTGACGACGGCGATCCGCCAGCCGTCCAGCGGGGCGCCGATCCGCACCGGCTCGCCGGGCAGCATCCGGGCGGCGGTGGCGACCACGGTGGTCTCGGTGGGGCCGTAGGTGTTCCAGAACTCGCGGTGCGGGGCCGCGATCCGGTGCACCAGGTCGGGCGGGCAGGCCTCGCCGCCGACGATGACCAGCCGGACCCGGTCCAGGCACTCCTGGGGCCAGAGCGCGAGCAGGGTGGGCACGGTGGAGATCGCGGTGATGGCGCGCTCGACCAGCCAGGGGCCGAGGTCGGTGCCGGCCTTGACCAGCGCGCGCGGGGCCGGGACCAGGCAGGCGCCGTGCCGCCAGGCCAGCCACATCTCCTCGCAGGAGGCGTCGAAGGCGACCGAGAGGCCGGCCAGCACCCGGTCGCCGGGACCGAGCGGGTGGTGCTGGAGGAAGATCCGCGCCTCGGCGTCCACGAAGGCGGCGGCGGAGCGGTGGGTGACCGCGACGCCCTTGGGGCGGCCGGTGGTGCCGGAGGTGAAAATGATCCAGGCGTCCTCGTCCGGCGCCGGACCGGCGGCCCGGCCGGCGGGCGGGACGCCGTGCTTCAGGGCGAGCCGGCGGTCGGCACCGATCACGGCGCAGACCCGGGCGTCCTGCCAGACCAGTTCGGCGCGCTCGTCGGGGTCGTCGGCGTCCACGGGTACGTAGGCGGCGCCGGCGGCGAGCACGGCCAGGATCGAGACGTACAGGTCGGCGCTGCCGGAGGGGACGCGGACGCCGACCCGGTCGCCGGCGCCGATCCCGCGTTGGTTCAGCCAGTTCGCCAGGGTGCCCACTTCGTGGAGCAGGGCCTGGTAGTCGAGCACCGCGCCGCCGGCGTCCAGGGCCGGGGCATGGGGGTGGGCCTGCGCGGTGCCGATGAGGATGTCGAGCAGGGTGCGCGCCTGGGGCGCCGGGGTCACGGGCCAGACGGCGACCTCACGAGCGGACCGGTGCGGATGCGTGGGGGGCACCGGGTCGTGGCTCGCAGCCATTGGGGATCTCCTCGAGTCTTTGAACTGTCGAGTACGAAGCTGGCGGGGCCGTGTACTGCACCGGAATGAGGGTAGGTGATCTTCCGGGATCGACAGCGTGCTCGTTCACCTTGCCCGAGAACGACGCTTGCCCGAGTGGGCAAGCATAAAATCACAGCAAATTCTCATCCAATGGTCAGAGTTCTGTAGTGACCCGCCGGGCCGGGTCGATGGGTCGATAACGTGCCTGTTCAGCACAGCACCACCGCAGCCCATTGAGGGATCTGAACAGTCGTGGAATTCTGATGGAGTCCCGGTTCGGCATGGCGGAAGCGGCGACCGGCACCTGAATGTCGCCTTTACGCGTGATCAGGATTCGATGAAACGCGGCCGGATCTCCTTAAGGGAATCTCAAGTGGGCCCGCGCCACAAGGGGGATTCGTATACCGCCCGTCCGTACGGCAACGGCCGCCGGCCGGCGCTCGAGGGAGCGGCGAGGGCGGACGGCCCGCCGGACCTGGGGCCCGCACCCGGCGGCGGTCAGCGCCGGCCCAGCCCCCAGGCCGCGACCGGAACCAGGTAGTCCACCAAGGTGCCTTCCAGGCCGAGGAGTTCGGCCGGATCGGCGATCAGCGCCAGCCGCTCCAGCTCGGGCTCGCGGCCGGCGGCCCGCTCGGCGGCGGCCAGCTCCGCGTGCCGGGCCAGCAGCTCGGCGGCCGGACGGGGCGGCGCCAGGAAGTGCACCCCGGTGTTGCCGTGCGCGCCCCGGGTGACGAAGGCCGGCGCCAGCTGCCGGGCCGGGGTGCGGATCCCCAGCTCCTCGGCCAGCTCGACGGCGGCGTGCCGGGCCAGCGCGGCCAGGTCCAGTTCCGCACCGGGCGCGGGCGGCTCGATCAGGCCGCCGGCCGGCTGCCAGCGGCCGGGCGCGGCGGTGTCGCCGGACTGCCGGCCGACCAACAGCCGCCCCCGCTCGTCGCGCTGCAGCACGGTGACGAAGAAGGAGGACCACTGGCCGGCGCCCGGCACCTGGCACAGCGCCCGGTGGCGGAAGCTGCTCCGGGCCCAGCTCAGCTCCAGGGTGCCCGGTTCGGCCCAGCGGGCGCCGGTGCAGATGGTGACCGGCCCGTCGAAGAAGGCCGGATTGGCCCGCACCTCCGCGGCCCAGACCCGCTCCATCGCCACCCGCTGCGCGGCGGACGGCTCGGGCGGCGCCGTCTCGACCAGCCGCACCCGCCGGGCCTCCAGCAGTTCGACCGGCGCGGGCGCGGGCTGACCATGGTTCACCGGACCATCCTGGCACGGGCCGTGCTACCCGAGCTCGGCGGCCTTCCGCGCGGCCTGCTCGACCCGGTCGCGGTGGGCCCGCCACCCATCGCGCGCATCCTGTAGGTACCAGCGGAGTTGGCTCTTGGTGGGTGAGTCGGTCATCGCCCAAGTCTGCTGGGCGGGCCCCGGACCGCCAATCGAATTCCGCCCGACGACGGCGAGCCCGCTGCGGCCGCCCCTCGCGCAGCGGCCGCAGCGGGTCGTGGGGCCCTCGCCCACCCAACATGATCGAACACAATCAACCCTGAGTCAACAGCCGGGACGTGACCACCTCTGCCTCTTTCGGTCGACCGGCTGACGATCGCACCAACCACTCCCACCAGCACGGGAGTGGAATCGACCCGCCCGGCTGGGATGATGCGTGCACGCTGTTTTCGCTTCGTGTATCGAAAATCTGGCGAAAACCATTGTTCAGATCCGTTCGGTTGACTACATTCCTGATCGGTCCTCGGCGAGCCGAGCGGCCGAGGCATGCGCGCCGTCCCCGCTGACGCGGCACCGCGGCGCGCCTCGAGGGAGGTAGACCGGGCATGAGTGGCAGAGTCATGGGCGAGCCGAGTCGGCGCGGGTTCCTGCGGGGCCTCGGTGCGGCGGCGCTGACCGCCGGCGGCGCCGGCACGCTGGCCGCCTGCGGCGGCTCCGGCGGCTCGGGCGGGAGCGGCGGGAGCGGCGCCGGTGACTCGGGTGAGCTGTCGGGTTCGGTCACGGTCTGGAGCTGGAAGAACCCGGCGGCCGAACTGCGGTCACTGGTCCCGGCGTTCAACGCCGTGCACCCCAAGGTGAAGGTCACCGTCCAGGACATCGGCAACCCGGCGATCTGGGACAAGATCACCATCGGGATGGAGGCCGGCGGCCAGGGCCTGGGCGATGTGCTGCACCTGGGCGTGGACTACCTGCCCAACTACATCGAGAAGTTCCCCGGCGGCCTGGCCGACCTCTCCAAGCTCGGCGCCGGCCAGTACGCCAACGCCTTCGCGCCCGGCATGTGGCAGACCGTCTCGCGCGCCGACAAGGTCTACGCCCTGCCCTGGGAGGCCAACGCGGCCGGGTTCTACTACCGCGACGACCTCTTCAAGAAGGCCGGCGTGGACCCCGCGACGCTGGGCACCTGGGACGACGTGATCGCCGCCGGCAAGAAGGTCAAGACCGCCACCGGCACGGCACTGCTGGCCCTCGACACCTCCGCCTCCGTCGCCGACTCCGCCAACCTGCTCCAGCTGCTGATGCAGCTGCAGGGCGTCTTCTTCTTCAACCTGGACGGCAAGATCACCATCAACTCGCCCGAGGCGGTCCGGGCCCTGACGGTGATCAAGGAGCTGAACGACGCCGGCCTGGTGGTCGACGTCCAGGGCTCCCCCGGCACCTCCACCTACGACGCCGCGGTCAAGGCCGGCAAGGTCGCCCTCTGCCCCGACCCGGCCTGGTACGGCGGCTCGATGGCGGCCTCGGACACCGAGACCAGCGGCGACTGGCGGGTCATGCTGCCGCCCGCGGTCACCGCCGGCGGCTCGCGCTCGGCCATCGTCAACTCCACCCACCTGGCGGTCGCCGGGACCAGCAAGAACCAGCGGGCCGCCTTCGCCTTCGCCGAGTTCGCGCTCACCCGGCCCGAGTCCCAGGTGCAGATCTTCAAGGACAAGGGCATCTTCCCCGCCCTGCTCAAGGCCTACGACGACCCGGTCTTCCACCAGCCCGAGCCCTTCTTCGGCGGCCAGAAGTACGCCGAGGTGTTCATCCAGGAGCTCACCCAGCCCTCCGCCCCCACCAACTACACCTCCGACTACCCGCGGGCCCTGAAGCTCGTCGACGACGCCCAGACCAAGGTCCTGCTCCAGGGCGCCGACCCGGCCACCCTCCTCAAGGACGCCGCCAACCAGCTCGCCCAGCAGACCCGCCGGGCCCAGGCATGACCGCACCACCCGCTCCCGCAGAAAGGCCTCCCGTGGAGACCGGCTCCATCGACACCGCCGCGCTGCCCACCTTCACCCCGGACCACTGGCACCCCGGTGCCGCGAGCCTGGACCTGCACGGCGCCCGGGTCACCGTCCAAGCACCGGAGGGCACCGTCGAACTGACGGGCAATCAGAACATCGTGCTGGTCGCCGCGACCGAACCGGTGGAGCTGACGGTCCGGTTGGACGTGCCGCTCGGCGACGCGGCCGGCTACTGGCACCCCGACGCCGGCTGGCACCGCACCCTGCCCGCCGACTGGTCGCCCTGGCGCGCGGTCTCGCTGATCGACTCCGCCCCCGCCGGCGTGCTCTACGACACCCACGGCAAGGCCCAACTCGCCTTCGCGGCGGACCGGACCGTCCAGCAGACCGCCGTGCGGTTCGGCGTCTCCGAGGAGCACAAGCGCTTCGGCGTCTGGCTGCGCTGCCGCCTCACGCCCGACACCCCGCTGCGGATCCGGCTGGCCGTGCCGCGCCGCACCCTCGCCACCGCGCTGCGCGAGCTGCGCGACTGGTACGCCACCCTGCCGGGCCACTCCCCGCTGCCCACCCCCGAGTTCGGCCGCACCCCGGTCTACTCGACCTGGTACGCCTTCACCCAGGACGTCAACGCGGCCGACGTCGAGCGCGAGGCCGAGCTGGCCGCCGAACTCGGCTGCGGCCAGCTCTACCTGGACGACGGCTGGCAGCTGCACGCCAGCGGCCGCGGCTACTCCGGCTGCGGCGACTGGCGCGCCGACCCGGCCAAGTTCCCCGACCTGGCCGCCCACGTCGCCGCCGTCCGCGAGCTCGGCCTGCGCTACAGTGCCTGGATCGCCCCCCTGCTGCTCGGCGAACGCTCCGCCGCCCACGCCGAGTGGGCCCGCCTCGCCCCGCACTACAACCGCACCCTGGACTGCCGCATCCTCGACCCCCGGCACGCCGAGGTGCGCGAGCACATCGTGCGCGGCTGCCGCGAGGTGGTCGAGCGCTACGGCCTGGACGGCCTGAAGATCGACTTCCTGGACGAGGCCGCCGCGGCCTACACCGGCGCTCCCCTGCCGGACGAGCTCGGCGCCGGCTATCTGCACGACGTGGGCCAGGCGATGGCCGCGCTGCTCACCCGGCTACGCGAGGAGCTGCACGCGCTGCGCGGCGACGAGTTCGTCATCGAGCTCCGCCAGCCCTACACCGGCCCGGCGATGACGGCCTTCGGCAACCAGCTGCGCGCCTGCGACTGCCCCGCCGACCCCGTCGCCAACCGGATCCGCACCCTGGACATCGCGCTGCTCGCGCCCGGCGGCGCCGCCCACTCCGACATGCTGATGTGGGATCCGAAGGCCACCCCGGTCGCCGTGGCCCGCCAGCTGCACGGCGCGCTGCACTCGGTGCCGCAGCTCTCCGCCCGGCTCTCCGAGCTCTCGCCGCTGCACCGCCGGACCCTGGCCTTCTGGCTGACCACGTGGCGCGAGCTGCGCGAGGTCCTGCTCGGCGGCCACTACGAGCCCGGCCGCCCCGACGAGCTCTACCCGCAGATCACCGCCCGGCACGGCGACCGCCTGGTGGTCACCAGCTTCACCGACCGCCCGGCCCCGCTGACGACCACCGGCTGGCGTTCCCTCACCCTGGTCAACGCCTCCGCCGCCCGCCGCCTGCTGCTGGACGTCAGCGGCCCGACCCGCCGGGTGCGACTGGCCGTGTTCGACGCCGCCGGCCGGCCGCAGCCCGGTCTCGCCCTCGTCATGACCCCTGGCCTGCACGCCGTGGCGGTTCCGCCGGGCGGACTGTGCCGGGTCCTCGAAGACGCGGAGTGACATAGTTACGGCCGATCAGGCAGCAACTGTCACCGACGCATCGAGGGCTGGTATGGAGCAGGAGAAGGTCAAGATCACCGAGGTCGCCCAGCGGGCCGGGGTGAGCCTGGCGACGGTCAGCCGGGTGCTGAACCGCAAGAGCGGCGTCTCGCAGAAGACCCGCCAGGTGGTCGAGCAGGCGCTGGAGGAGATGGGCTACGAGCGCAGCATCACCGGCGGCGGCATCGTCGGGGTGATCACCCCGGGGCTGGCCACCCCGATCTTCAGCGAACTCGCCGAGAAGATCGGGCTGGCGCTGGCCCCGCACGGGCTGCGCGCGGTGGTCTGCCCCTCGCTGCCCGGCGGGGTGCAGGAGCGCGACTTCCTGAAGTCGCTGCTCGACCTGGGCGCCGTCGGCATCGTCTTCTGCTCCGCCAGCAACACCCTGGATCTCTTCGACCCGGAGCTGCTGCACCTGCTGGAGAGCCGCGCCGTCCCCTACGTCTGCGTCAACGGCCGGTTCCAGGGCGGCGAGTCGATCGCCTACTCGACCGACGACGTGTACGCGGCCGAGCTGTCGGTGCGCCACCTGCACCAGCTGGGCCACCGCCGGATCGGCATGGCGGCCGGCCCGTCGGGCAACCGGCCCGCCGACCGGCGGGTGGCCGGCTACCTCGCCGCCATGGCCGCCGTCGGCCTCGGCGGCCAGGACGAACTGGTGGTCCGCCAGACCTACTCGGTCGAGGGCGGCCAGTTCGCCACCGAGCAGCTGCTGGCCCTCGGCGCGACCGCCGTGGTGGCCTGCAGCGACCAGATGGCGCTCGGCGCGATCCGCGCCGTGCGCCGCCAGGGCCTCGCCGTGCCCGAGGACGTCTCCGTCATCGGCTACGACGACGGCCCGCTGATGGAGTTCACCGACCCGCCGCTGACCACCGTCCGCCAGCCGGTGGACAAGCTCTCGGCCGAGGTGGCGCGCGGCCTGGTCGGCCTGCTGTCGGGCCGTCAAGTGCCGCCCGGTGAACTGATGTTCCAACCCGAGGTGGTCGTGCGCGGCACGACCAGCCCCCACCACGACCGGCGCCCTCCCGCCTGAGGGCGCCGGGGCACTCCCCCAACAACGCTGTCGGAGGAACCCTTGCCGCACTACCGCCGCATCCACGCCCACCTGGGCCTGGTCTCCCTGGCCGCCGGAGCCGTCACCCTCCTGCCGGCCGGCCAGGCCGGCGCTGCGATCAGCGACGCCGTGATCCCGGGCAGTTCGTATGTCATCGCCTCGGACGCCTCCGGGCAGTGCCTGGGCGGCCAGTGGGCCGGCACCACGGCCGGCACCGCTGTCGCCCAGCAGCCGTGCCAGAGCCTGCTGGGCCAGCGCTGGCAGTTCACCTCCGACGACAACGGCGGCTACACGATCAGCGACCGCGCCGCGGACGGGCTCTGCCTGACCCCCGCCGGCGGCTCGACCGCCTCCGGCGCCGCCCTGATCGAGGCCGCCTGCGACGGCAGCGCCGGCCAGCGGTTCACCACCGCCCCGGCCGGCGACGGCAGCACCGTGCTGCACCCGCAGAACGCGGCACTCTGCCTGGACCTGCCGTACGGCTCCTTCACCCCCGGCACCGCCATCCAGCAGTGGACCTGCAACGGCGGCAGCAACCAGGCCTGGCTGCTCACCCGGGCCGACCCGCTGCAGTACGCCAACCCCGCCTTCGAGCAGGGCACCGGCGGCTGGACCTTCTCCGCGCACACCGGCATCGCGAGCAACAACCCCCACCTGGGCGGCTCCGCGGCCTACCTGGACGCCGGCACCGGCTACACCGTCAGCCAGACCGTCACCGCCCCGCAGAACGGCAGCTACGACTTCAGCGCCTGGATCGCCACCGGCGCTGCGGGCGGCAACCTCACCGTGCTGGTCAACGGCAAGGCGGCCGGCAGCGTCGCGCTGCCCTCGCAGTCCGTCTACGCCAAGTACACGGTGCCGCGGATAGCGGTGAAGGCGGGTGACCGGGTGGCCCTGTCGGTCGGCTCCTCGCCGAGCGGCTGGGTGAACGCCGACGACGTCTCGGTGGCCGTCTCCGCCGCCAACGACCCGCGGATCAGCACCGACAACGCCACTCTGGCGGCGCTCTTCGACTGGGCCAAGGTGAAGGCCAACTCCTTCGCCAGCCAGCCCGGTTCGACCGGCCCGATCAACGCGGACGAGAACAACACGGCCGGCACCTCGCAGGGCGTCTACGGCAACACCTACTGGGCCGGCTACCCGTTCCGCTCGGACTTCTACTCCCGGGACTTCGCCCACCAGCTGGCCGGCGCCCACCTGTTGGGCCTGGACGCCGACAACAAGACCATGCTGAAGGCCTTCGCCGCCTCGGCCACCCCGGCACAGAACTACGACCCGTACTGGTCCGTCAACTTCGACGGCACCACGCCGGGTTCGATCGACTACCACGGCCCGACGGACTTCGTCCGGGAGCTGCCCGCGCCGTTCGAGCTGGCCCAGAAGGTCGACGACGCCTACCAGTGGACCGGCGACCGCGACTACCTCGACGACCCGACGCTGTCGACCTACGTCGCCAACACCGTGGGCCCGTTCATCGACGGCCACACCGGCCCGCTGAACGACAACGGGCACCGGATCGCCCAGGCGAGGAGCGGCGACATCTTCCAGGGCGTGGCCAGCTACAACGAGAACGGCGCCACCCTGGCCGAGTCCGGCGACTCCGTCGGCTCCCAGTACGCCGCCTACCTGGCCGCCGCCGCGCTGGCCACCGCCAAGGGCGACACCGCCGGCGCCGCCAAGTACACCCAGGCCGCCACCGACCTGAAGGCGTACTACAACAGCGGCTGGAGCGGGAACCCGAACAACTGGAACACCGTGGTGCGGGCCTACGACACCAGCGCCCGGGCCTACACCGACTTCGGCCGGGAGAACTCCTGGTTCATGCCGCTGAAGAACATCATGAACCCGGGCTACCGGGAGACCAACTACCTCAACTTCATCGACACCCAGGCCTCCGGCGCGGGCGCACCGGGCAACCTGGAGGCGGACACCTACCTCCCGGACGTCTTCTTCGCGCACAACATGGGCGCCACCGGCTGGAAGTGGATGCAGCACATCTTCGGCCAGATCAACGCCGAGCACGCGGGCGGCTTCCTGAACGCCGACTACCCCGAGGTCTCCTTCACGCTGCTCAGCCAGACCGTGCAGGGCCTGCTGGGCGTGCAGCCGGACGCGGCGGGCCACGCGCTCACCACGCACTCCGAGCTGCCGGGCCAGATCGGCTACCTCCAGGTCTCCTCGATCCCGGTCGGCTCCAACACCGTGACCGTGCGGCACGACGGCCTGACCAAGTCGACGCTGACCAACACCTCGGGCGGCTCGCTCACCTGGACCGCGCAGTTCACCGGCGGCCACACCGGCATCACGGTGAACGGCGTGGCGCAGCCCGTGCGGACCACCCCGGTGGACGGCAACACCTACACCTACGCGACGGTGACGGTGCCGGCCGGCCAGACCGCGACGGTGCAGGTCACCGGCTGACTTCCGCGCCCGGCCCGGTGACCGTCCCGGTGGTGATCCCCTGACGGGCCATCAGGGCTGGCCCGGGTGACGTGTCTTGTGCGCTGCGACACAGCTGGTGCAATATGCCATTGCACATAACGTCCGCGTAAGCCTCAGTTCCCCGAAGGCCAGCACGGTCCCCCGAGCCTCCACGCGTGGTGGCGCCGCAGTCCGCGGCGCCTCCACGCGTTCTGCTCCCGGCCCTTCGGCTGCACGCCCGGCACCAGGCGACTGCGCTCCGCGCAGCCGTCGCCCCCCACCCAGAAGTGGACAGTGTGACGTGAGCAGACTCGGATCAGGCATAGTCCGGCGCGGCAGGCACGCCCTGCTCGCCGGGATCGTTCTGGCCACCGCCGCCGCCGGGCTGAGCAGCCCGTTCGCCGCCGTGGCCGACCCCCATCCCGCCGACCACGTGGCGGCGGCCAGGCCGGGCACCCCCCTCGCGCCGGCCAAGCCCGCGGGCGTCACCGCCACCGCCCGGGACCAGGCGCACGGCAAGCACGTGGCGAAGCTGGCCGCCCCCGGTACCGGCAAGGCCGGCGCCAACGGCAAGGCCACCGGTCAGACCGCCGGCCAGGACGGCGCCGAACCGGGCACCGGCGAGAACGGCGACGGCTACGTGGCCAACCAGTACGACCTGCCGATGACCTACAACGGCAGCCAGGACTCCGCCGGCATCGAGATCGGCCCGCCCAAGGTCTACCTGGTGCTGTGGGGTTCGCAGTGGGGCACCGCCTCCACCAACTCCACCGGCGACGTGATCGCCTCCGGCGACCCGGACGGCGCCGCGCCCTACCAGCAGGACTTCTTCAAGGGCCTGGGCTCGGCCGGCGACGGCTGGAGCGCGGTGCTCACCCAGTACTGCGAGGGCATCCAGACCGGCCGGATGCAGTGCCCGGCGAACGCCCCGCACATCCCCTACCCGCAGCAGGGCAGCGTGCTGGCCGGCGTCTGGCTGGACAACGCGGCCGCCGCTCCGGACGCCGCCACCGAGCCGCAGATCGGCGCCGAAGTCATCGCCGCCGCCCAGCACTTCGGCAACACCACCGAGGCGCAGAACCGCAACGTGCAGTACGTCATCGACTCCCCGCACGGCACCAACCCCGACCACTGGATGAACAACTACTGCGCCTGGCACGACTTCGAGCGCTCGCAGTACGGCCAGCTGGTCTACAGCAACATGCCCTACCTGCCGGACCAGGCGGGCTGCGGCGCCAACTGGTTCGGCGAGAACACCCCGCGCGCCCTGCTGGACGGCTACGGCATCATCGGCGGCCACGAGTACGCCGAGACGCTCTCGGACCCCAACACCCCGGGCGGCTGGACCGACGCCACCGGCCAGGAGCTGGGCGACAAGTGCGCCTGGATCCCGAAGGGCGCCAACGGCGGCCTGTTCTTCGAGAACCTCTCCACCGGCTCCTTCCCGCTGCAGACCCTCTGGTCCAACCAGGACCACCTCTGCATGGCGAGCGACCCGATCGCCCCGAGCGCGCCGGTGACGCTCAGCACCATGTGCGACCGGACCGACGCGCCCGGCACCCCGGTGAACATCCCGGCGGTGGCCTACACCGACAACGGCGGCACGGTGCGCTACAGCGCGACCGGCCTGCCGAACGGCCTGACCGTCAACCCGAGCTCCGGCGTGATCTCCGGGACCGGCTCCGGCACCTCGAACTGGCAGCGGGTCACCGTGACGGCCGCCGACTCCTCCGGCCACAGCACCAGCACCGGCTTCTGGGAGAACGTCACGGCCAGCGGGCACACCGGCTGCAACACCGGGCCCGAGCAGCTGGTGGACCCGGGCTTCGAGAACGGTTCGGCCGACGTGGACCACTCCGTGATGACCGACGCCTGGAGCCCGACCGGCGGCAGCGACAACCCGGGCGGCTACAACTTCATCACCCCGTCCAGCCGGTACGGCGCCCACTCCGGCCAGTGGTACGCCTGGCTCGGCCAGGACGGCTCGGCGGCCGACGACTCGATCGCCAGCCAGCTGAACACCTACCCCGGCTACAGCAACGCGACCTTCTCGTTCTGGCTCGACACCGAGACCACCAACACCACCGGCACCCCGGACACCCTCTCGCTGGAGGTGGTGGACATGTACAACGGCCAGGTCCTCGGCACCGCCGCGACCTGGAGCAGCGCCCACCCGACCGGCGGCTGGCAGCAGCAGTCGGTGGACGTCAGCTCGTTCGTCAAGCAGGTCGGCTGGGGCACCACCGTGGACCTGAAGCTGGTCGCCCACGAGAGCGGCGCCACCCCGGGCACCGCCTTCCTGGTCGACGACGCCTCGGGCAGGGAGTACTGACCCCGCCCGTACTGACCCCGCCCGTACGGCTCCCGCCCGAGGGCTGAGACGCCGTCAGCACCCCGGCCCGTCCCGCGGATCCCCTCCGGTCCGCGGGGCGGGCCTCACTCCGGCTGCGGCAGGTCCGCGGTGGTGATGTGCAGGGTGACGGTCGCGAAGACCGGGCCCTGGATCAGGTGGCCGAGCAGCGAGTCGGCCTGCTGGCGGGTCAGGTACCCGGCGGCGACGGCGCGTTCGGTGTTCCGCTGGATGCCGAGGATCTGGTCCGCGGCCCGCAGCTCGCGCAGCACCGAGGTGACCGCCGTGACCTGCTGGACCACGAAGCCCTGCTCGGCCGCCAGGCGGTGCAGCTGGCGCCCGATCACCGCGTTGCGCACGATCCGGTCCGCGATGTGCCGGGTGTAGGCGCGGGCGATCTCCAGGTCGGGGTGGTCCAGGGTGAGGGTGTCCCAGTCCGGCTCGGCCATCACCAGCCGGCCGCCGGGCCGCAGCACCCGCTGGGCCTGCTCCAGCACCGCCGGCACGTCCTCGACGTGCTGGAGCAGCCGGTCGGTGTGCACCCGGTCGGCGCAGCCGTCGGGCAGCGGCAGGGTGGCCACGTCCGCCTGCAGCACCTCGACGACGCCGATGCCGGCGGTGCGCTCGCGGGCCAGCCGCACCATTCGGGGGTCGTTGTCGATCGCGACCACCCGGCCCTCGGGGCCGGCGGCGGCGGCCAGTGCGGGCAGGTCGGCACCCGGGCCGCAGCCCAGGTCCAGCACCAGGCTGCCCGGGCGGATGTCCAGTTCGGCGAGCGCCAGCTCCTTGTAGGAGCGGCCCGGGTCGCTGGCGGCCAGCCGGTCCAGGTAGCCGGCCCGGTCGGGCACGGCGGTCTCGAACATCCGGCCGGTGACCTCGGCCAGCGCGGCCAGCTCCCGCTCCAGGGTGGCCCGGCCGTCCTCGGTCAGCCGCAGCGGCCGGCGGCGGCCCTCCCCCTCCAGCTGCTCGACCAGCCCCTTGTCCCGCAGCCGGGCCAGCGCACTGGAGAGGCTGCCCCGGCCCAGCCGGGCTCCGGTCATCCGCTCGATGGTCGCGTTGACGCCGTAGCCGTGCAGCGGCCCGTCCGCCAAGGCGGAGAGCACCAGCATCTGGGCATCGTTGGTACGCACGGTCGCTCCTGCTCGGTAGCGTGCGGGCTCTGACGATAGCACGTGACACGTGCTATCCAGGGGCAGCCGTCCGGCGACAGCCGCACGTACCGGCGGAGACGAGCCGGCCGCCCCCACCGACGGCCGGCTCTGCCACCCCATGAAGGGAGACGATACAATGTCACACGTCAGATTTCATTCCCCGTGCGCTTCCGGGTTCAGATTGCCCGGCGGGCCGTTCAGACCGCCCGGCGGGCCAGGAAGAGGTCGTTGACCTGCAGCACGTCGACGCCTCCGCCGTTGGCGTCCAGGACGGCGGCGATCTCGTCCAGCACCAGCTCGCGGGTGGCGGCGGAGAGGATCCGGTAGGCGGAGATCGAGGCCTGCAGACCCACGTACTCCTCGGTGCTGTACCGGACGGGCGCGGCGAACCGCAGCGAGCGCGGCTCGGTGAACCGGCCGTCCCGCAGGCACTCGGCCAGCGGCCACTCCTCCCGGTCCTCCGGAAGGCCGGCCATGTCCTCGGCCGCCTCGAACAGGCCGTCCAGCACGCCGTACCGCTGGTTCACCTCCTGCAGCGCGGCGAACACCCCGCCGTCCACGATGCCCTGCGGGTTCCAGCAGAGCGCGATCGTGCCGCCCGGCCGCAGCGCGCCGTGCACCAGGTCCCAGCGCTGCTCCGGGTCGACCCAGTGCCAGCAGGTGGCGGCCAGCAGCACGCCGAACTCGCGGCCCTGCGGCCGCCACTCCTCGAACCCGCCGACCGCCACCTCGACCTGCGGCCAGGACCCGGTGTTGCGGCGCAGCACCTCGGCCATCCGCGGGTCCGGCTCCAGGCAGAGCACCGGGCCGCCCCGCTCGGCCAGTCCGGCGGTGGCCTTGCCGGTGCCGGCGCCGATCTCCAGCACGGGGTACGGCTGCGGGCCCGCGTAGTCGAAGAGCGCGGCATAGAGCTCCGGCTGGTAGCCGGGCCTGGCCCGGTCGTACAGCTCCGCCACCTCGCCGAAGACGCGGCTGCGCGGTGCGCTGGTCATGACTCCCCCTCAGGTCTGCTGTGTCAGAGCGGCGTCAGGACGGCTGCCGCCGGGATCAAGGACCCGTCAGGAGCCGCCGTGGGGGCGGGCCGCCGGGCGTAGCGTCGTGAGCGCGCCCGGACGGACCGCTCAGCCGGTCCGGGCCTCACCGATCGCCCCTCGGGCTGCCGCCCTCCTCCCTGCGGCAGCGGCCCGGGGGGCGACGGCCGGGAGGCGCCTTCGAGCGGTCAACCGTACATCCGCTCCTGGTACCGCGCCCCGTAATAATCCTCCAGCTCCTCGACGCTCTCCGGCCGCTGCTCCAGCAGCTTGGCGATCCTGGCCCGGGACGGCGCCGCCTGCGGCTGCCAGCGCTCCGGGCTCCAGGCTCCGGCCCGCAGCAGCGCCTTGGGGCAGTGGTAGAAGACCTGCTCGATCTCCACCAGCAGGGCCAGTTCGGGCCGGTGGCCCTTCACCACCATCCGGTCGAAGAACGGGGCGTCGCGCAGGATCCGGGCCCGCCCGTTGATCCGCAGCGTGTCGGGGCGGCCGGGGATCAGGTAGAGCAGGCCGACCCGCGGGTTGGCCAGGATGTTGCGGAACCCGTCGACCCGGCGGTTCCCCGGGCGCTCGGGCAGCACGATGGTGGTGTCGTCGAGCACCAGGGTGAAGCCGGCCGGGTCGCCCTTGGGCGAGGAGTCGCAGCTGCCGTCGGCGGCCGCGGTGGCGACCACGCAGAGCGGGGAGGCGGCCAGGAACTCCCGGTCGTAGGCGTGCAGGCCCGCGCGCACCTTGTCCACCGCCGCCCCCGCCGGCTCGCCCACCACCCCGGTCAGCTCCGCCACCGAGGTCACCTCGACCCAGTCGGCCACCATGCCGCCCCCTCCGTCCGTACCCGATCGTCCGGCCCGAGCGTAGGCGACCCGACACCCGTTCGACCAGGGCCTGAGGGGCCGTCACGCCAGCAGGGCCACAGGGCCGAACCCGAAGCGGGCCCGGTGGTCGGCGGGGGTCACGAGGCCGCCGGGCACCGCGGGCGGCCGGGACCGGGAAGTCGGCCAGGTCGACCTCCTGTGTGGCCTCCTCCGGGTGCCCGGTGATCGGCCCCTGCCCGGCGGAGGCGGCGATGGGCCCGGATCGCCGATCTCGGCGAGTTCCCGGCGGCCGGCACCGTCGACCACAACACCATCGTCCACGGCGAGCCGGACGGGCCCGGCGCCGCCTTCGAGGCCATCGCTCCGCACCTCCCCGCGCCGGCCCCGCACCAGGTCCGGGTCGAGCAGCGTCATCTTCACCCTGCGCGAGCGGCGGATCAACGGGCAGCGCTGCGTCTCCGCCGGCCGGGCCTCTCCCTGCGGCTCGGCTGGGACCGGCCGACGGCCGGCCGAGGCGCGGGCGCCCCGCAAGGATCGCGTCAACAGCGGGCGCGGGCACTTGTCGCGGCGGGCGGGCGCGCCTACACCGGAGGCAGGAGGTGCACCATGCGACCGGTCCCCCTGCTCTCCGCGCTCCTCGGCCCGCTCGCGCTCTGCGCGCTGCTGCTGCCGGCCCGCGGCCACCTGGCCAACACCGATGCGGCGCTGCTGCTGGTGGTCGTGGTGGTCGCCGTCTCGACCCTCGGCCGGCGGTGGGCCGGCGCCCTGGCCGCCGTCAGCGCGGCGCTCTGGTTCGACTTCTTCTTCACCAGGCCGTACCAGACCTTCGCCATCACCAAGTCGGCCGACCTGGTCACGGCCGGCCTGCTGCTCGCGGTCGGCCTGGCCGTCTCCCAGCTCGCCGCCCGCGCCCGGCGGTACCGGCTGACCGCCGTCACCGGCACCGACCACCTGGCCCGGGTCCGGGACACCGCCGTGCTGGCCCGCTCCGCCAACTCGGCGCTCACCGTGGTCGACCACGTCCGCGCGCAGCTGATCGAGCTGCTGCAGCTCGACGAGTGCCGCTTCGAGTACGGCGCACTGCTCGGCCACCCGCCGCGCCTGGCGCCGGACGGCTCGGTCACCGTCGACGGCGTGCCCTGGGACGCCGACCGCCTGGGCCTGCCGCCCGGGCCGGTGGAGCTGCGGCTCTTCGGCACCGGCCGCTACCTGGGCCGCTTCCTGGTCACCGGCACCCCGGGCACCGTCCCGACGCGCCAGGCCCGGCTGGTCGCCGCCACCCTCGCCGACCAGGCCGGCGCGGCCCTGGACGCACTGCAGCGCCCGGTCCGCGCCGCCTGAGCGGCCGTCAGGCCACCGCCGCGGCGCCCTCCGCCGCCACCAGCGCGCAGGCCTGCGCCAGCTCGTCCATCGACAGCCCGAGCGCGCCCGCCAGCGCCGCGATGGTGAAGAAGGCCGGCGTCGGCGCCCGCCCGGTCTCGATCTTGCGCAGCGTCTCGGTGGAGAGCCCGGCCGCGGCCGCGATCTCGACCATGCTGCGCCCGCCGCGCGCCTGCCGGAGCAGGGAGCCGAGCCGTTCGCCGCGTTCGCGTTCCTGAGGGGTCAGTGGAGTTCGCACCATACCCGTGATACTAATACCGGGATACAAATACCGGTATAAGAATTGGTCCCACTCGGGGCCGTACGGGAGGCCCCGACCATGGTGGAGATCAAGACCGACCGCGCACTGGACGCCATGCGGGAGGCCGGGCGGGTGGTCGGCGAGGCCCTCGCCACCGTCCGCGCGAGCGCCGCCGTCGGCGTCACACTGCGCGAGCTCGACGCCGTCGCCCGCGAGGTGCTGCGCGCCGCCGGCGCCGACTCGCCGTTCCTCGGCTACCGCCCGGGCTTCGCCGGCACCCCGTTCCCCGCAGTGATCTGCACCTCCGTCAACGACGCCGTGGTGCACGGCATCCCCACCGACTACCGGCTGCGCGACGGCGACCTGGTGAGCGTCGACTGCGGCGCCCGGCTCGGCGGCTGGACCGGGGACGCGGCGGTCAGCTTCATCGTCGGCACCCCGCGCCCGGCCGACCTGCGGATGATCGAGACCGCCGAGCGCGCGCTGGCCGCCGGCATCGCCGCCGCCGTGGTCGGCGCCCGGATCGGCGACATCGCGCACGCCATCGGCACCGTCGCCCGCGGCGCCGGCTACGGGCTGATGGAGGGCTTCGGCGGCCACGGCATCGGGCGCGCCATGCACGAGGACCCGCACGTGCCCAACGACGGCTGCCCCGGCCGGGGCATGCGGCTGCGCCACGGCATGGCGCTCGCCATCGAGCCGATGCTGCAGGCCGGCGGCCGCGACCAGTACCGCACCGCCCCCGACGGCTGGACCCTGTGCACCGCCGACGGCAGCCGCGCCGCCCACGTCGAGCACACCGTGGCGATCACCGACGCGGGTCCGCGGATCCTGACCATCCGCTGACCCGCCGTCAGCTACCGTGGCCCCGTGGACGGCCGAGCGCGGACGACGGTGCCCCTCGCCCCCGGGGCGCTGCCGGGGCTCGGGCACACCCTGCCGATGCTCCGGGACCCGCTCGGGTTCCTGCGCGGGCTGGACCGCGCGGCGCCGCTGGTCCGGCTGCGGCTCGGGCCGCTGCCGGTGCTGCTGGTCCGCGACCCGGAGCTGGTCCGCCGGCTGCTGCTGGACGACCGCGCCTTCGACAAGACCGGCCCGATCGCCGAGCGCAGCAAGGACCTGATCGGCGACGGCCTGGCCGGCTGCCCGCACGCCCGGCACCGCCGCCAGCGCCGGCTCTGCCAGCCCTCCTTCCACCCGCACCGGCTGCCCGACTACGCCCCGCACTTCGGCGAGGCGGCGCAGCGCACCGTCGGCTCCTGGCGGGACGGCCAGCTGCTGCGGGTGCCGGAGGAACTGTTGACCATGACCATGCGCAGCACGGTCACCGCGGTCTTCGCCGCCCGGCTGCCGGAGGCGACGGGGCGTCAGCTGCTCGCCGACCTCGCCACCCTGCTGGACGGCTCGTTCCGGCAGGTCCTCACCCCGCCGCCGTTCGACCGGCTGCCCATCCCGGCCAACCGCCGCTACCGGGAGGCCACCGAGCGGTTCGGGCGGACGCTGGGCGCGCTGGTGGACGACCGCCGACGGCACGCGGCCGGGCCCGGCGGCACCGACCTGCTCTCCGCCCTGCTCGGCGCGGTGGACCCGGAGAGCCCGACCGGCGCGCGGGCGCTCGGCGACACCGAGGTGACCGACCAGCTGCGCACCTTCTTCGTGGCCGGCACCGAGACCACGGCCGCGGCCCTGGGCTGGGCGCTGCACCTGCTCGCCCGGCACCCGGGCATCCAGCGGCGGGTGCGGGCGGAGGTGGCGGAGGTGCTGGGCGGGGCGCCGCCCGCCCTGGCCGACCTGCCGGCGCTGCCGCTGGTGCGGCAGACCGTCACCGAGGCGCTGCGGCTCTACCCGCCGGCCTGGATGCTCACCCGGGAGGCCGGCGCCGGCGCCGAACTGGGCGGCCATCGGGTGCCGGCCGGGTACACCGTCGCCTGGAGCCCGTACCTGCTGCACCACCGCGCCGACCTCTTCCCCGACCCGGAGCGCTTCGACCCCGACCGCTGGCAGCACACCAAGCCGGACCGGACCAGCTACCTGCCGTTCGGCAGCGGGCCGCGCAAGTGCATCGGCGAGCAGTTCGCGCTGACCCAGGCGGCGCTGTCGCTCGCCACCGTGCTCGGCCGCTGGCGGCTCTCCCCCGACGGCCGCTCCCCCGTCCGGGCGGCGGCGCGCAGCACGCTGACGCCGCGCGGTCTGCGGCTGCGGGTCCACTCAGCCGGGTGACTGCGCCAGGGCCTCGTCGAAGAGCCGCCGCGCGGCCCGGACGGCCTGCGCCAGCGCGGCGGGCTCCGGGGCCAGCCCCGTCAGGATCGCGTCCAGCCCGCGCAGCCCGGCCTGCTCCAACAGCCGCTTCTCGTTGGTCACCCACTCGCCGCGCGCGGCCAGCACCGCGTGCGCGGTCTGCAGGGCCGCCTCCGCCAGCAGCCCGGCCAGCTCCACCAGCCGGCCGTGCTCCGGGTGGGCGGCCTCCGCGTAACCCAGCGTCAGCCCGGCCCGCTCGCGCCACCACGCGGCGGCGGCCGTGCGCAGGGCCGGCGGGTAGCCGGGGTGCGGCAGGGTGCCGTGCAGCACCCGGTTGACGGCGAGTTCGGCGAGCAGCAGGTAGCTGGGGATGCCCGCCAGGTGGAACAGCAGCGGTTCCCAGTGGAACCGGCCCTGCCCGGCCTCGGCCAGCTCGTGCTCCACCACGGCGAGGTCGCGGTAGTGCACGTCCACCCGGCGGCCGTCGATGGTCAGCCAGGCGCCGCCGTTGAAGACCCCGCCGCCCCAGGCGCCCAGCTCGCAGACCTCGCCCGCCCAGCCGACCGCCCGCAGGTCGCCGGGGTCGAACGGGCCGCGGTAGTAGACGGCCAGGTCCCAGTCGCTGTCCGGCGCGTGGGTGCCCTGGGCGCGCGAGCCGCCGAGCGCGACGGCCTCGACGGCGGGCAGCGCGGCCAGCCGCCCGGTGACGGCGGTCAGGAAGTCCTCGTCGCTCACCGCTGCTCCGCTCCGCCGAACCGGGCCAGGTAGTGCCAGACCCGCTTCAGGGCCTGCGGGTCGTACTGCCCCGAGCGCTCGGCCTCGCCGATGATCCGGGCGTCCAGCAGGCCGTCCACCGCGATCTCCTCGCCGAGCGCCACGAACTCCGGTCCGCGGAACTCGGGGTGACGGCGCAGCACCTCGACGGTCAGCCGCCAGCCGGCGTGCCACTCCACCGGGCAGGGCAGCCGCTCGGCGGCGGCCGCCACCGGCGTGCCCCGGTAGCAGGGGTCCAGCACCAGCGCCTCGACGTCCCGCGCCAGCCGGACCGGGCCGTGTACCTGGGCCTCCACGTAGTCGTCCAGCGGGTCGCGCCGGCCGGCCCGGGCCAGGGCGACCAGGGCCATCCGCTCGGCGGTGCCGAAGTCGGAGGGCTCGGTGAAGCTGTCCGGGTAGCAGAAGGTGGTGCGGGCCGACGGCTCCGGGCGCAGCCGGAAGTGCGCCGAGCCGAACCGGGGCGCGGCGCCGAAGGGCTGGTGCCGGAAGTTCAGCGCGCCGTAGACCGGGCGCTGCTCGGCGGGCGCGCCGTCGTAGGCGCCGCCGAAGATCCGGCTCTCCCAGCGCCAGCGGTCGCCGCCGGGGTGGGCGGTCAGGCCGCCGTTGCTGGTGCCGGTGGTGAACTGCGAGCGGTAGACGCCGTCGGCGGCCAGCCGGTGCAGGATCGGCTCGCCGTCACGGGTCAGCCGGTCGGGGTGGAAGTTCAGCGTGACCCGCCAGCCGGGGTCGAACGGGCCGGCGGCGGCCAGCCCGGCCACGTGCCGCAGGGCCAGGTCGGCGGCGGGTCCGTAGGGCTCGTGCGGCTCGGCTCTCATGCGGGCCAGGATGCCGCAGCCCCGCCGCCGGTCGCAGGTGGTTTTCCGCCCCGGGGTTTCCCCCCGCGCACCCGCCGGGAAGAAGAGTGATCATGCGCCTTGCTCATGGTGGACGCGGTGGTGGACGGGGCCCGGCCGAGCTGCTGGCGGCGGGGAAGCGCCGGCTGCGGGAGCCCGTGGTCGACCAGGCGGTCCGGGCCACCGCCGCCGCGACCATCTCCTACGTGGTGGCCGTGCACCTGAGCAGCGAGCCGGCCCCGCTGACGGCACCGCTGACCGCACTGCTGGTGGTGCAGGTGACGGTCTACTCGACGCTGACCACCAGCATCCGCCGGGTGAACTCGGTGGTGGTCGGGGTGCTGATCGCGACCCTGTTCAGCTCGGTGGTCGGGCTCTCCTGGTGGAGCCTGGCGCTGACCATCCTGGCCTCGCTGACGATCGGCCACTTCGTCCGGGTGGACGAGTTCGTCAACGAGGTGGCGATCAGCGCGATGCTGGTGCTGGGGGTCACCCGGCTGGCCTCGCAGGCCTGGGACCGGGTGCTGGAGACGCTGATCGGCGCGGTGGTCGGGCTGCTCTTCAACCTGCTCTTCCATCCACCGGTCTGGGTGGACACGGCGGGCGAGTCGATCGAGGACCTGGCCCGCCGGGGCCGCCACCTGCTGCTGCGGATCGCCGAGGAGCTGGGCGAGCCGATCCCGGTGGCCCGGGCGGCGGCCCGGCTGCACGAGGCCCGCGAGCTGGACCAGGCGATCGCCGACGTGGACGCGGCGCTGCGGCAGGCCGAGGACAGCCTGCGGTTCAACCCGCGGATCCGGGAGGGGCTGCTCTCCCGGATCGTGCTGCGCACCGGGCTGGACACCCTGGAGATCTGCGTGGTGGTGATCCGGGTGCTGGCCCGCTCGCTCACCGACCTGGCCAAGCGGCGCGGCGAGGGCGAGCGGCTGCTGGCGCCGGAGGAGGCGCTGGCGATGGAGGAGCTGCTGGCCCACCTGGGCGGGGCCCTGGTGAGCTTCGCGGTGCTGGTCAGCACTCAGGTGGAGCGCAACGCCGAGGAGGCCGAGGCCCGGCTGGCGTCCGAGCTGGCCGCCGCCTGGGCGACCCGGGAGAACGCGGCGCAGCTGCTGCTGCGCCGGGTGCAGCAGCAGCCGGACGCCTGGCAGCTGCACGGCTCGCTGCTGGCCGAGGTGGACCGGATCCTGGACGAGCTGGACCTGGAGCACCGCTCCCGCCGCCTGATGGAGGAGCTGGACCGGGCGGCGATGGCCAACCGGGCCCGGCTGGAGCGCCCGCGCCGGCTGGCCGACCGGGGCCGGCAGCTACTGCGCCGGTAGAGCCGTGAACAGGTCGGTGCGCCGCGCCCGACGCACCACCGACCCCAGGGCGACCGCCCCGAAGCCGAAGGCCAGGAAGAGCCCGTCCAGCCGGACCAGCTCGGCGCTCCAGTGCCGGTACTCGGCCGGCGTCAGCGGCTGCCAGCCGGCCGTGCCCTGGACGGAGAGCTGGTAGCCGCTCGCCGCCGTCCCCCGCACCTCGCCCTTGGCCGCGCCCGCCACGAAGCCGCCGGCCACGATCACCACGCAGGCCAGCAGCAGCCCGCCGAGCGCCGCCCCCGCCCGCGCGGTCGGCGCGTACGCACGGCGGAACAGCACCCGCTTCGACAGCCGGTGCTCGGGAGCGAGCGCCCCGTGCCGGACCACCACGGGAGCCAGCGAGACGATGAGCCACAGCCAGACCGGGGGCAGCACCCACCCCATCGTCCCCGCCAGCCTGCGGTGGTCCAGCAACACCCGGTCCCCGAACCACGAGACCACGTCGTCCACCCCGACGACCAGCACGATCACCGCCCCGACCGCCACCACCACGGCATCCCCCACCGCCGCCACCCGGGACCGCGCCCGCCAGTCGTCGAACCGCTCCGCCGTCTCCAGCAGTCCCGGGCTAAGCATCGCCGCGTCTCCTCGTCACCGTGATGATCTCCGGGCTCTCCGCCGTCAGCGCCGAGCCGTCCCAGTCCCCGTACCGCTCCGCCACCGCCAGGAAGCCGTCCAGCGCCTCCGTGTCGAGGAAGCGCAGCGTGCTGCGGGCGGTCCGTGGCTCCGGCCAGCCGGGTCGGGTGAAGGTGTGCGAGAAGCTCACCAGCTCACCGGCGACCGGCAGTTCCACTTCGCGCCAGTAGTCGACCGGCTGCCCCTCGGCGTCCAGCGCCCGGTCGACCGCCTCCGGCGTCCAGCGCTCCCACTCGCGGGCGGCCGGGTTGCGGGTCTCGAAGGCGAACCGGCCGCCGGGCGCGAGCAGCCGCTCCACGGCGGCCAGCGCGGTGCGCAGTTGCTCGTCGCCGGTGAGCACCTGGAAGGCGTTGCCGGTCATCACGATCAGCTCGAACTCACCCGTGGGCAGCGCCGATGCCAGGTCGCCGAGCTGCCACTCCAGCTGCGGCGCGGCCCGCCGGGCCACCGCCAGCATGGCCGCGGCCGGGTCCAGGCCGGCCAGCCGCCCGGGGTGCCCGGCGGCGGCCGCCCGGCGCAGCAGTTCGCCGGTGCCGCAGCCCACGTCGAGCACGGAGCCGGCGGCCAGCACCAGTGGCAGGTAGTAGTCGAAGTCCTGGCGGCCTTCGCAGAACGGGTCGTAGAGCTCGGCGAGCACCGGGTCGGAGAACAGCTGGTCGACTTCTGTCACTGCGCTGGTGTAGCACCAGGGCGGGTGGCCCGCCAGTGAATTCAGCGGGCGGCCGCCAACACCGCCTCGCCGGCCGCGGTGCGGGCGTAGAGCACCGAGCGGCCGGCCCGGTGGGCGCTGGTCAGGCCCGCGTCGCGCAGCGCGGTGAGGTACTTGGAGACGGCGGCCGGCGACAGGCCGGTGCGGGCGGCGAGTTCGGTGGTGGAGGCGGGCAGGTCGAGCTCGGCCAGCAGCCGGGCCCGGGAGCGGCCCAGCACCGGGCTGAGCGCGGCCAGTCCGCTGCACGGCCGGGCCGTCCAGAGGGTGCCCGCGCCGCGGGCGGGGTAGCCGAGCAGCGGCGGGTCGGGCGGTCCGGTCCGGGTGCGCAGCCGCTCCCCGCCGAAGGCCAGCGGCACCAGCACCAGTCCGGGCGCCGCTCCCGGCCGGCCGAGCGGCTGCTTGCGGGCCCGCAGCCGCAGCCCGGCGCCGTCCCAGCTCATCGAGGTGTGCAGCTCGTCGAGCAGCCGGCCGATGCCGTGCTCGGCCGCCTGCCGAGCCCGGTGCAGCACGTCGGCCTCCGACAGCGCCTCGATCCGCGCCCAGTAGGGGGCCAGCGCCAGCTCCCAGTAGGCGGCCAGCTCGGCCGCCAACCGCTCCAGCCCGGCGGCCGGTTCGGCCCGCAGCGCGCGCAACCGGGGCCCCAGCGCGCCCTGGTGGCGGGCCAGGTGGTCCAGGTCGGCCCGGACCTGCTTCTCGGGGGTGGCCGCGAGCACGGCCAACTCCTCGGCCAGCCCGGGCGCGTGGCCCGGCGGGACGGGGTTGAGGAAGTCCGGCGCGTAGCCCGGGCAGCCCAGCAGCTCGGTCAGCCAGCCGTCCGCCAGCAGCCCCGCGCCGACCACCCGGGGCCGCACCTGGGCGATCCACCGCCCGTACACCGGGTGCTCCGGTCCGGCCCCGCGCAGCAGCAGCCGGAAGCTGGTGGTCAGCTCCCAGACCGGCGAGACGGCGAACCGCACCTGCGCCAGGTCGGCGGTGGAGAAAGCCAGTTCAGTGGGCATCGCAGCCCCGCCCCCGTGGTCTCGCGAACCGCTGGATTCGCAGATGTTCGAATCAGTTCCGGTCCAGCCTATCGGCCGGTGAGGATCACGCCATGACCTACGACACCACGCCCGGCGGCAGCCGGGACACCGGCCGGATCGGCGGCCTGACGGTCCGCCGGATCGGCCTGGGCACGATGCGGCTGCCACAGCACGGCCCCGCCTTCGACCCGGCCTCGCCGCCGCGCGACCGGGCGGCGGCGATCCGCCTGCTGCGCACCGCCGTCGACCTCGGCGTCGACCATCTGGACACCGCCGCCTTCTACTTCTCGGCGCTGCGCTCCGCCAACGAGCTGATCAACAGCGCCCTGAATCCGTACCCCGAGCACCTGGTGATCGCCACCAAGGTCGGCCCCAGCCGCTCCCCCGCCGGGGATTTCCTGCCGCACGCCCGGCCCGAGCAGTTGCGCGGGCAGGTCGAGCAGAACCTGCGCCAACTCGGCCGCGACCACCTGGACCTGGTCTACCTCCGGGTGCTCGGCAGCGACTCGCTCGCCGAACGCTTCGGCGCGCTGGCCGAGTTGCGGCAGGCCGGGCTGATCCGTGAGCTGGGCGTCTCCAACGTGCTGCCGGAGCAGCTGGCCGAGGCCCGCCGGATCGCCCCGGTGGCCGCCGTGCAGAACCTGTTCGGGCTCGGCGCGCCCGCCGCGCAGCGCGAACTGCTGCGCCGCTGCGGCGAGCTGGGCATCGCCTTCGTCCCGTTCTACGCCCTGGCGGGCGCCGCCCGGGCGACCGGGCGGACGGCGCGGAGCGACACCGCCGAGCCGGCCGGACTGCTGGCCCTGGCCCGCGCGCACGGCGTGAGCCCGGCCCAGCTGCGGCTGGCCTGGACCCTGCACCAGGGCCCGCAGGTGCTGGCCATCCCCGGCACCGGCGACCCCGCGCACCTGGCCGAGAACCTGGCGGCGGGCGCGCTGCGGCTCACCCCGGCCGAGGTCGGCGCGCTGGACGCGCTGGCGGAGGCGGAGAGCTGATGAGCCGTCGGCGTTGTCCGCCCGCGGCGGTGACGGGCCGCCGGAACAGCATAGGGCCCCGCCCGCCCCCGGGTGGCGGCCCCGGCCCGCACGTCACGCTCCCCGGTGACGTCGACCGATTCCGGTCCCCTCCCGGCGCCGGATGCGTACCGTTGCGGAGCATGACGGACAGTGAGATGGACCTGACCCAGGACGAGACCCTGCGCGCCCTGGCCGCCCTGGAGGCCTCCTGGCACCGCGACGAGCAGGCACTGGCGGCGCTCGTCGCGGCCACCGAGTCCGAGCAGCCGCTGCCCGTCCTGCTCGCCGACTACGGGCACCGGACCTTGCAGGCGCTGCTGACCATCGCCTTCAGCGGCGGCGACGACACGCCGGAGGACGCCGCCAGGCAGACCGAGCAGATGCGGGAGAACGCCATCTACCGGCTCAGCGAGGTGCTCGGCGAGGCGCTGGAGGTGTGGGCGGCGAACGCCGGGGAGGACGTGGCGGCGGCCGGGCAGATCGGGCGGCTGGTGGTCGCGGCGATCGTGGCGGTCAGTCAGAGCAGCACCGGCGACGAGATCCTGCCGCTGCTGGCGGCCCTGCGGGCGCACACCCTGAAGGACACCCGCTAGCCCCGCTCCCCCGAGTCGGCGGCGCCGACTTCCGGCGCAAGCGGAGCGGGCCCCGACGGTTATCACGCAAGGCGACCGGGCAGACACCGTGCGGAAACGGTTGCCCCAGGGAGAGACGGTGCCAGATGGCTCTGGTGTTCCAGGCGGACTTCGGCTCGGCGGAGCAGTGGGTGGCGGGCCGGACCAGCGCCTATCCCGACATGGGGCCCACCAACCGGTCCGACCACAAGCTGGACCGGCTGAACCGGAACTACTGCCCGGACGGCGTCTTCAGCGCGACCCGGCGCTACTTCGGCGGCCTGTGGAGCTGCAACCTGCTGACCACCGAGAACAGCCCGGAGGGCTTCCAGCTGCGCACCGGCGACCTGCTGCACGCCCGGATCCGGCTGCCCACCGCACTCGGCGCCTGGCCGGCGATCTGGACCTGGCGCGACGGCGGCAACGAGGTGGACGTCTTCGAGTACCACGCCGACCACCCGGCGATGCTGGAGCTCTCCAACCACGTCCGCGACACGCACCTCTACTGGGACGGCTCGGCGGCCGGCATCGCCCCCGGCGCCGCCTTCGACCTGACCACCCGCTTCGGGGCCGACTCGGTGGACTGGACGGTCAACGGCACCCCGGTCTTCCAGGACGCCCAGGGCGTCGGCCCCGACTGGCAGGCCTACCTGATCGTCAACCTCTCGGTGGCCGACGGTTTCTACCACCCGGCCCCGCTCCTGACCGGCCCGCGCCGGCTCAGCTGGAGCTGCCCGGAGCTGACGGTGGAGCGGGCGGCCGACTCCCGCTGAGTCCGCCGGAGCGGCCGCTCCCCGTGGGAGAGCGGCCGCCGGCGGGTGCGGGTCAGCAGGGGCCGTTGTCGGTCCAGACGCCGGCCGGGCCGCCCGGGGTGTCGTTGTAGGTCCACCACTTGGCGGTCCACTTGTGGCCGTTGTAGGAGACCACGGCGCCGCCGTTGTAGGCAGTGCTGGAGCTCCACGGGGCCGCGGTGCAGCTGCCGCCGGTGGGCGGGGCCGAGGTCGGCGGGGTGGTGGTCGGCGGAGCGGTGGTCGGCGGGGCCGTGGTGGGCGGCGGGCCGCTGGGCGGGGTGGCGCCGGCGAACTTCACCGTGTACTTGGTGAAGTCCCAGGGGTTCTGGGTGACTCCGGAGCAGGACCCGGACAGCCCGGGGTCCACCACGGGCGTGCACTGGCGGTCGCGGTTGACGGACCAGAAGGTGTAGCGGGCCAGCCCGTGCGCCGTGGCGAAGTCCAGCACGGTCTGGAAGTCCGCCTGGGTGAAGTACTCGGCGGAGTCGGTGCGGCCGTTCATCATCGAGACGCCCTCGTGGGCGTAGGCGGTGGCCGAGCTCCAGCCGAAGGTGTTCATCAGCAGCGTGTTGAACTGGGTGAGCGCGGCGGTCTGCGCGGAGGCGCCCGCGAAGCCGCCGTCGAACGGCATGATCGAGTAGTTGTTGGGCGTGAAGCCCTGTGACTTGGCCTCGTTGAGCATCTGCTGGCCGAACCAGCCGGTGCCCGCGTTGGTGCCCGCGGTGGTGATCGAGACGTACAGCCCCGGGTTGTTGGCCTGGAGGATCCGGGCCGCGCCGATCTCGTTGTGGATCGCCGCGGTGTTCTCGTACTCCGGCTCCTCCAGGTCGAAGTCGATGGC